>DATDQG010000149.1:0-16418 GCA_035292365.1 Dehalococcoidia bacterium | reverse complement strand
ACGTCGTTGGGGTTTCCGGGCCAGCCGGGGACGAGCAGAAGTGTGGTTGCCGGAGTCGTTCCAACGGCTGCGAAGAATCTGCCACGCACGCAGGCACCTTCACTGATAAACTCGACCGAAACTGGTTCCACTTTGCCACCTCCAAACAGCACCGTTGGCACAGAGGACGTCGGCCTAACGTTCAAGATGAGCCACGCGCGGAGCGCGTTGGCTCTAGCGGCTGGTTAGGCTGATTTTGCATCGAGCAGCAAGGATGAGACATCAGCAATCCGGTCGAGGACTTTGGTCGCGCCAGAAAAAGCCGCCCTCCGAGTAAACTCCGTCGGAATAACCCAACAGTCGAGCGCCGCAGCCCGAGCTGCAATAAGTCCACGTGGAGCGTCCTCGATCGCGAGGCATCTGCCAGCGGGCAACCCGCTGCGAGCGACTGCTGCGAGATATGGATCGGGCGCTGGCTTACTTCGTGCGTAGTCCTCGAGCGTGACCGCAAAGTCAACAAAATCTAGCAGTCCCGTGCGACGATGAATCGCCTCGAAATCTGCGCGGCGAGAACTTGTGACGATTCCCATAACGAAGTGTGGCCGCAATGCCGCGAGCGTCTCGCGAACCCCGACAATCGTGATCAACTCCTGCTCAAGCATACGCAAATAACGCTCGTTGCGGGCGCCGCGCATCGCGGCGATGTCGGCTTCGCTCAATCCTCGCGCAGAAGCAAGGTGCGAGGTGCCTCCGGAACGCGATAGAAAATACTCGAAATAAAGTTCAACCGTGAGATCGACTCCCACCCCGGCGAATACCTCTCGCGTGGCCTGAAAATACCAACGCTCCGTGTCGACGAGCACGCCGTCGTTGTCCCAAAGTATCGCTCCGTAATTGGGAACATCTGAGTCTGTCTTGAGGGTGGCCACGTTTCTTCGCCTAACTGTGTTTAGCCTGACTCGCTTTCTTATACGAACCAGAACTGAACCGCGTCAAGTGCGTGGCCTAAGCTCGCTGAGCGGCTCCGTGGCGCTTTCCTGAGTCACCTGGCCACCGGCTTGGAGGTCGCCGCGAGCTCGCGGAATCAGGCGTTGGCGCTGCCAGAAACGGAGGCCAGGCTGAAGGCCTGGCCTACCGACGCTCGCCCACGAAGCGCTCGATGATCGCCGCCAACTCGGCGGAGCGGAGGAAGGGGATGGGGTGGGCGACGTCGGGGAGGGTGACGAGCTGGGCGAGCGGCTGGCGGGCGAGCATCTCGGCGGCGAGGTCGGCGGGGAGGACGTTGCTGAGGGCGCCGCGGACGAGGAGGACGGGGCAGGAGATCGCCTCCCAGAGGGGCCATAGGTCGGCGCGGCGGGGCTCGCCCTTGGCGAGCTCCTCGGCCATCCTGCGGGCGATGGCGGGGTCGAAGCGGCGTGGGCCGGGGCGTTGGAAGGGGGAGACGTCGCCCTCACCCTGCCCTCTCCCAGAGGGAGAGGGATTTGTGTGACCCTCCTGGGATAGGCGCCTCGCACCCTGACCCTGACCCTCTCGTCTCCCCGGCGACTCTTCGACCGTCAAGGGGGAGGGGATGGATGCACCTATCGCCTCGCCTTTAATAGGCGAAACGTAGGCACGCGCGACCCATTCGGCGATGCGGCGGGAGCCGGACGTCATCTCGGGCGCGGGGTAGGAGTCGACGACGACGAGACGCTCGACGCGCTCGGTGAGGGCGCCGGCGGTGAGGATGGCGACGCTGCCACCCATGGAGTAGCCGACGAGGACGCAGCGCTCGATCGCTAACGCATCGAGCGCGGAGACTACGTCGGCGAAGTGGGCGTCGACGGCGTAGGCGGCCTCGGACGACCAGTCGCTATCGCCATGTCCGCGGGCGTCGAGGGCGATGACGCGCCGCTGCAGGGCGAGGCGGCCCGCGATGCTCTCCCAGTGGCCGGCGCGGGAGGTGAGCCCGTGGAGGAGGAGGATGGGGGGCGCGTTGCTCTGCGTGGAAGGCGCCCACTCCACGTAGGACAGGAGCAGGCCATCGCCGGCGATGCGGCCGGAGGTGCGGCTTGGGGTTTGCGCCCGCGCATCGTGCTCCATGACCTCAGTATAGCCATCAGCCAAGAAGGGTTGAATCCCTCCACTACAGCCTTGATCGGCTTACTGTCATAGGCTGGCTTTGGTGCTGGGGACCTGCCCGGCGCGGCGGGGGTCGCGGCGCGAGGCGAGGGCGAGGGCGCGGCCAAGGGCCTTGAAGAGGGCCTCGGCGCCATGATGGTCGTCGCGGTGCCCCTCGAGGCGGGCGTGCAGGGTGAGGCGGGCCTCGCGGGCGAGGCTATCCAGGAAATGGGGGATGAGGCTGGTGGGGAGCTGTCCCACAGTGGGCGCGAGGAACGTGGCCGCGACCTGAGAGAAGCCGCGCCCGCCCAGGTCGAGGGCGACGGTGGCCAGCGCCTCGTCCATGGGCACGATGACAGAGCTGAAGCGCTCAATGCCAGCGCGATCGGCAAGGGCCTGATCGAGGGCCCGTCCCAGGGTGATGGCGACGTCCTCTGTCAGGTGGTGCGCGTCCACCTCGATATCGCCGGTGGCAGTGAGGTCGAGGTCGAGCAGACCGTGGAAGGCGAGCTGGCGCAGCAGGTGGTCGAGGATGCCGATGCCGGTGTGGACGCTGGCCTGGCCGCCGCCGTCGAGGTTTAGGCGGACGACGATGTTGGTCTCGCGGGTGGCGCGACTCGTCTCTGCTTGGCGCGCGGCGCCGTCCGCGGTCGTCGTAGTTGCGGCGCGCGCGAATTGGGCCTGGAGGTGGAGGCGCAGGGCCTGCTCCCAACTACCCCCGCGCTGGCGCAGGTCGAACGCGAGCGCGCGTAGCTGGTCTCGCTGGCGCCGGCTTATGCCGGAGACGCCTGCCTCACGCAGGACGCGCGCCAGAGCGCGGCCGACCGATATCGCCTCGTTCCGGGTTAGGGTGGCCATGGTGCCTCCTCTAAGGGGAGCACGGTCAATCGCATGGCTCCCGTCAGCCTATAGCATACAAGAGCGTCGCTACCAATGCAGTCCTCAATCACCGAGGCTCTCGTTGCGAGCGGTCGCCGCCGTGAACGGCGGGGCTTCCTAGGAGATGGCCCTAATGATCTCGATTGCCGCAGTTGGCGGCTCCACTCGTTCGACGCGGATGGCATCGCAGCCCACCCAAGCAGCGGCCTCACGTAGAGCGGCCGCAAGAGCGTCGACCGCGGATGCATCGTCGAGGGAGACGGCGCGGGCGACGAGCGTGCGGCCCTCGCGAGCCGGATCGACATGGCCAACGAGCCGCCCCTCGGCTAGCAAGGCCATGCTGAAATAGCCGTGGGCGCGTCGCTCTCTTGGCACATATGGCTCGAATGGCAGGCTGAAGCCAAAGAGCCGCTGGGTGCGCTCGCCCTCCGGGGGCACGGGCCCGCGCCAGATGAGCGAGTCGAAGGGCGAGAGGAGCGTCGTCCTGTGCTCTGCGGGGGCATCCCATGCCAGGGCAGCCGGCTCAAGGAAGGCCATCTCCTTCCATCCTTCCACCCGGACTGGGATGAGGCCGCAGGCTTCGATGGCCGTATCCAGGAGCCGTCGAGCGTTCTGGGGCGAGCCGAGCCAGGTCGTGGTGAGGCCGAAGTAGGCCGCGATGTCGCGCTTCGTGCCGACGCCCAGCGCTTGGGCGGCGCGCCGAACGAGATAGACGAAGCACTCCTCATCGGAAAGCTCGCGTTGCAGCAGGTCGGGCGGAAGGGCGCGCTCAGGCACGTCATAGATACGTTTCCAGCTTTTACGAGTCGTGCATACGACCTCGCCGAGCCGGTACAGAATCTCGATCCCACTTTTCGCCGTAGACCAGTTCCACCAGCCAACACCGTCCCGTGCCCCACCGAGGTCGCTTGCCGTCACCGGCCCTTCGCGGAGGCGGGCACGTAGCTCATCGAAGGTCGCCGCGCCAGTACGCCAACGGTCTACGCTGAATCCACTGCCGCCTGACAATCGCTCTCCGAGCCGGCGCTGCATGGCGCGACGGCGGAAGGCGAAGTAGGGCCACATCTCCAAGGGAAAGATGCAGCCAGCATGGCCGAGGTATTCGAAAGTAAGGGCTGGCTCTCCCCAGTACGTCTGTTCGACCGTCTTACGTCCGACTGGGCCGAGTCGAGCATAGGCGACAAGCTCGTGCGAGCGGGCGAGCACGGAGATGGTGTCGAGTTGCACAGCGCTCACTTGATGCAGCATGGCAAGGACGTCTGCGCCGCCGTCGGACGGAGACGGCGGATCGCGATCCGCCCCTACGCGAGCCAGGAGGCCCTGGGCGCGCAGCGCCAGAAGCCGAGCCTCATCGGCGCTGATCTCTTCGGTGGAGTCGTGTGGCGTCATCAGTCGCCGGTGGCGGCGACCGAGAGGGCGGCGATGAGCTGGTCGGTGTGCTCCGGCTTGCCCACCGTGACGCGAAGCATGTCCTGCAGGCGCGGCTCGTCGGCGAAGTGGCGCAGCAAGATGCCCCGCTCCGCCAGCCGGCGATGGAGGTCGGCCGCGTCGCCACGCCGCACGCGACAGAGCAGGAAGTTGCCCTGCGAGGGCAGCGGCTCGAGGACTCCCTGGTCGCGGAGAAGGCGGGCTAGGCGCTCGCGCTCGGCGACGATGGCGCGGACGTTCGCCATCAGGTAGGCGCGGTCCTCCAGAGAGGCGAGCGCGGCCACAAGGCCCGCCACGCTCACGTTGTAGGGAGCGCGCAGCGAGTTCAGCAAACCGGCGATGGGCTCGGGCGCGAGGGCGTAGCCGACGCGCAGACCGGCCAGCCCGGCCCACTTGCTGAAGGTGCGCAGCACCACCAGGTTGGGGAAGCGACGCACCCACGGGGCGACAGTCTCGCCGCCGAACTCGATGTAGGCCTCGTCCACGACCAGCAGGCAGTCGAGGGCGGCGAGCGCCTCGATCTGCGCCAGCGGCACGGCGTTGCCGGCGGGGCTGTTCGGGCTGGTGATGAAGAGCAGCTTCGTGCGAGCGTCCACGGCTTCAATGAGGCGCGGGAGGTCCAGGTCGAACGACTCGGTCAGGGGCACCGACACGACCGTGCCACCGACGAGTGTCGTGGCGGTGGCGTACATGGGGAAGGTGGGCTGGCAGAGGACGACCGCGTCGCCCGGGCCGACAAAGGCCTGCGCGAGGAGGCCGATCAGCTCGTCGCTGCCGTTGCCCAGAACCACGTGCGCCGGCGACAGGCCCGCGTAGTCGGCCAGGGCGTCACGCGCGGCCGCCTGCTCGTGGTCCGGGTAGCGGTGGTACCAGCGCTGATTCGCCAGCGCCTCGAGGACACGGGGCGAAGGGCCGTAGGCGTTCTCATTCGCGTCCAGCTTGACGAGGGCCTCGGGAGACACGGATGAGCGCCAGCGCGCCGAGGCGGCCGACGTCGAGACGTACGGCTGGTAGTCGGCGAGATGGGGCCGGACGAGGCGACGCAGGTCGAAGGTCATGGCACCCTCACCCTAACCCTCACCCAGAGGGAGACGGTATCCGCGTCCAGACAGGCTGTCCCGCCCACTCGCCACCCGGCACAGGCATCTGCGTCCGGGGCGTTTTCCAGTCTGCGGGATGAATCCCACAGCTTAGACGGGCACGCGACCGCGGCCACGCTACTCACGGGCGGCGCTCCTGCAGGCGCAGGGCGACGGCGTTGGCGTGAGCCGCCAGACCCTCCTCCTGGGCAATGCGGACGGCGGCCGGGGCCAAGGAGCGCATCAGCGCCGGCTCGGTGGCGAAGACAGCGGTGGCCTTGAGGAAGTGGTGCACGTTGAGGACCGAGGTGAAGCGGGCGCTCCCTGAGGTGGGCATGACGTGGCTTGGGCCGATCACGTAGTCGCCCAGGGACTCCGGTGTGCCCTCGCCCAGGAAGACGCCACCGGCGTGCCGCACCAGCGGCAGCCACGCCTCGGCATCGCGCACGGCGAGGCTCACGTGCTCCGGCGCGAAGTCGTTGGCGAGGGCGACCGCCTCGGGTATGTCGCGGACCACCACAATGGCGCCTTGCCCTTGAAGGGCGGCCCGTATCTGTTCGGCGCGCGGCAGGCTTCGCAGCTGCGTCTGGACCTGCTGCTGGACCGCCTCGGCGAAGGAGCGAGAAGGGGTGAGGCAAAGCGGCGTCGCCATCGGGTCGTGCTCCGCCTGTGCGAGCAGGTCCGCCGCACACCAGGCCGGGTCGGCGCTATCGTCGGCGATGAGGACCATCTCAGTGGGGCCATACAGGCCATCGATGCCGACCAAGCCGAAGGCGCGCTGCTTGGCAAGCTGCACGAAGAGGTTGCCAGGCCCCGCGATGACGTCCACTTTCGGGATCGACTCGGTGCCGTGGGCAAGGGCAGCAATAGCCTGGATGCCGCCCACGCTGAAGAGCCGGCGCACGCCGGCCAGGGCCGCGACAGCCAGAAGGGCCGGCGACAGCCTGCCCGGCGGCGTGACGACCACGACCTCATCCACGCCGGCGACCGACGCCGGGATGGCCGTCATGAGGAGAGAGGAGGGATAGGAGGCGAGCCCGCCCGGCACGTGGATTCCGGCGCGGGCGACGGGTGTCCAGCGCAACCAGGCGCCTTCGGCCCGCGAGCCCTGCTCGCGCGGCAGCAGCGCCTCGTGGAAGGCACGTATACGCTGAGCGGCTAAGCTCAAGGCTTCACGGAGGCCGGGCTCGAGGCTCGCCAGCGCCTCATCCCAACGCGCCCTAGGCACCTCGAAGTCCTCCAAGCGCACGCCGTCGAGGCGCTCGGTGTATTCGCGGACGGCAGCATCGCCGCGCGCCGCGACATCCTGGAAGACACGTGTGACAGCCTCCTCGGGGCTCACATCCTCCCCGAAGGCGGCCATCGTCCGTTGACGGACCGCGTCAGGCAAGCGGTCGACACGCCACGGCCTGCGTTGCAGCACCGTGGCCCGGGCCTCCTGGGCAGTAATGAGCCTCATGCCGTGCTGCTCTCTGAGGCAGTTCTTCCCACCCACACATCCTGGCAGGTTCTGGGGGACACCCCCGAGCCCCTGCCATCCTTCGACAGGCTCAGGACGAGGGGGGCTCGGCCCCCTCTGGACTCCCCCAGAGGATAGCTGGACGTCTCCTGAATGGACATGAGGCTCACGCCAGGTAAGAAGCGGTAGCCGCCAGCGAACCCGCGAGCGCTTCTTGGCGGAAGCAAGCGATGGTCTCGGCGGCGACGTGGTGATGCACCTCGCCCAGAGAGCCAGGCAGCTCGTCAAGAAAGCGCGTGAGCGCGGGGAGCTCGACCTTGCCTGAAGGGACAAGCACGCCCTCGGCTAAGGAACGGAAGCGCTCCCAGGAAGGCTCCCGCGCCATCGACACGAGCACGGTCTCGCGCCAGCGGGCCAAGTCGTCCGCCCCAATGAAGCCGATGTCGAGCTGGGGGTCGAGCTCCTGGAGTAGCTCGACCCAGGCCGCCACGCGCCCTCGCTCCTCGCGCTCCCCGTTGTCCATCTCGAACTGGAGGGCGCGGTCGAGGACGTTGGCCATGGCTGAGCCGCCCAGCGACGACTCCTGCCCGAAATAGGGGCGATAGACGAGGCGGATCCAGGCGTCGTCGGCGACCAGATGCGTGCGGTAGCCCGCAACGAAGGCGGCCACCTCGGGGCCGACGGAGCGCGCTTCAGCCAGGTGCGGGTGGACGAGGAACATGCGCTCAAGGCCCCGAGCGTCGCCCGCCTCGGCGAGGGTGGTGAAGTGCGTGCGCTCGCGGGGCCAGCCGATGTTGTTGCGGATATCGGGCGCCGTGGAGCCCAGGAAGAAAGCGCCCAAATGGCGGCCAAGCAAAGGCAGGCCAACCGCGGCCGCCGTCTCCTGGGCGAAGCGCAGGTGGATAGCAAGCGGCGGCATCAGAGGACCTGCCTGCCGCCAGGCATGGCCTCGCGGGCCGTGACGAGGCGCTGCGCGAGATCGCGCATCCGGTCGCCCTTCTGGGGGTCGTCTAGGGACGGCTGGTAGGCGATGAGCCGACCGGGGGAGTGGAACAGCTCGTCGATGATGCGCAGGCCCAGGCGAGCGATCGTCGAGCCGGTCTCCGTGATTTCGATGAGCAGGTCGGCGTCGTCTGGCAAGAAGCCCTCCGTCGCGCCCCACGTGGGGATGACGCGGTAGGGCGCCAAGTGGTGCTGGCGGGCGTAGCGGTCGGCGAGTTGAATATATTCCGAGGCGATCCGTAACGGCCGGCGCCATGTGCTCACCACCTGCCTTAGCTCCTCCACTGATGTCACTGGCAAATCGCCATGGACGACCGCGACGATCCGTGCAGGTTGCCCCTGCAAGCTGCGGCCGGAGTCTCCCAGGTCGGCCAAAGTGGCCACAGGACTGTAGGGAAAGCGCGCGCGGTGCTCCTCCAGCCGGTCCATGCCGGTGATCGCCAAGTCGAAATGTCCGTTGGCCACCTGAAGCGGCATGTCATGGGGCCTGATGACCTTGATGTGGAGGCCAGGCTCAGGAGACAAGGGCCGTCTGGTGCCGAGGGGAGAGGCGTACCCAGACGGCAGCAGGCCGGCGCGATCCAGGATAGCTGAAACAACGCCGAGGAGGCTGCCATCCGGGAGGGCAAGGCGCAAGTCTGAGGGCCCTTGGTCGGGGTCAGGGAAGACCATCGACAGCTCGCCGTTGGGCGAGAAGGAGAGCAATGAGTCCTCTTCGGGCTGCCGCAGAGCGAGATCGGCGAGAAGGGGCGCCAGGACCGGCACCAGATTTCGCCGGGAAAGACTAGGGCTGTGGGCAATAATGCAGGCCGAGGCCTCGAGGAGCGGCGCGAGCGGCGCCAGCCCTGCTGGGGCCAGCGCGTCCTCATCCTTCACGGCGACCAGCACCAGGTCCGCCCCTTCAGGAGGATAGGCTTCGGCCGCGCCCCAGAGAGGAAATATGCGGAAGCGGCGCAGGCGTTCACGGAGCGCGAAGGCCTCGGCGAGGTTGGGGAACTCGCCGGCGATACGAATCCCGTCACCCTCCCGGCGGGCGCGCAGCGCCTCCCACGAGGGATCGCCGAAGCGGCTGTATGCCACATAGACCATGCTCTGCCCAAGCGGCAACTCTTGCAGCAGGACGAGGTCGGGGCTGGCGTACTTCGACCGAAGCTCCTCAACCCATTCCCGCCCACAGATACCGAGACTGTAGTGGCCCAGCGCGACCTGGACAGGGATGTCCTTCTCGTGCACGAGCTTCGCGGAGAGGCCCGGTAGCTTGGTCGAAGCGAAGCGGTAGTTGCGGGTGTCCTCGCTGAGGTAACCCAGGTCGAGGGGCGCCAGGAGGCGTGCGGCCGCCTCCTGGAAGCGCCCCTTGGGCAGGGCGATCCTCAGCGAGGGGACGTCCGTAGCCATTGGAGGACCGCCTCCTGGTCCAGGACGACTGAATCGCGGCCCGTGCCGTCCCGAAGGCGGTAGCGCACCACGTCGTCTTCTTCCTCGACGACGACACGGACATGCCCGTCGGCCGGAATGCCGTCCACCTGCAGCGTCACGGCCCAGCCTTCGGCGCGGAGGCCATCCGCCAGACGGAAGGCGTGGGCGAGCGCGCGGCCGCGAGCGTTGACGACGAGGCGCCGAGGCTCAGCTTCCGGCGGCACCTGCAGCAACGGCAGCAGGGCGTTCACGTAGAGAGCGAAGCCGGAGGCAGCAAGAGGCGCACCGCCGATCAGCGGCAGCAAATCGTCGTAGCGGCCGCCCCCGCCCACGCGCACGTCGCCAACGTAGAGGTGGAAGAGCGCGCCCGTGTAGTACTCGAAGCCACGGTCCAACGCGAGATGTATGCGATATGGCCGCTCCAGCGCCGTAAGCGTCTCGGCCAAGGGAAGGAATCGCTTCAACTGGGCGGCGACTTCCGGCCAGGGCTCCGCCGTTAGGGCCGCCAGATTGCGCACGAAGCCGGGCCCCTCGCCCTCGACACCAAAGAGCAGGGGCAGAAGGCGCGCGGCCTCAGACTGACCATCGGACAGGCGGACCGCTTCGGTCGTATGGCCGGCGATGAGATGATCGAGGAAGTCGCTCTCGGTTTCGGATGGAAGATCGAGGACACGCAGGACGGCCTTTAGAAGGCCCGCGTGGGAGAGCCGGACGACCACCGGCCCCGCTTCGAGCCTACCCAGCACCTGACAGGCAAGGAGCAACAGCTCAGCGTCGGCGGCGGTCTCGTCGCCGCCAAGGAGCTCCGCCCCGCACTGCCAGCGCTCGCGCTCGCCCGACTCATTCGAAAAGGCGAAGACGTTCTCGACATAACATAGTCGGGTGGTGTGCAGGCCGAACCCGGCCTGCAGGCTGTCCAAGAAGAGCCGCGCTGTGGGGATGGTGCCATCGGGCCGCAAGGCGACGCGCTCGCCGCTCCAGCCGTCCCAGTCGAGGAAGGAGTAGACCCGGGCAAGCTGATCGGGGCTGAGCGTGCCGGCCGCGGTGAACAAGTGAAGATACTCGAGCGTGGGAGTCCGGACCTCCTGGTAGCCATACTTGGCGGCAAGCGCGCGAAACGTGTCCTCGATACGGCGAAACCGCGCCATATCCGCAGGCAACCAATCACGGGCTCCACGGTAGCGGGGGACTAACATGAGAAAAGACGCGGCCTCCGTGCAACTACAATAGGGCACTGTAGCACAGGATGGGGTGCGGTTCAAAAGAGGGGCCTTCCCGCGCGACCCAGCCATGAGCCAGCGGCCTCGCGCCGGACAGTACCCGTGAGGGCGGCCGGCGATGGTCTCCTGCCAGGGTACGGCGTTCTGCGTGCTATACTGCGGAATGACTAGAACGTTGCGCCCAAGGAAGTCGTATTGCGCCAGTTCACGCGGAGGCTCTTTCTCGCTGTGGCGCTCCTTGGCGCGGTGGGCGGCCACGCAGACGACCTCTCGGCGGCCGTCGGCGATCGGGTGACGGTGCTGACGCTACAGGGGCCCATCAACCCCGTGGCGGTATCGTACGTGGACAGGGGGTTGAGCCTGGCGGAATCTCAGGGGGCTGTCTCGGCGGTGCTGCGCCTCGACACACCCGGCGGCCTCGACTCGTCCATGCGGGCCATCACCCAGCGCATCCTGAACGCGCAGGTCCCCGTGTTAGTGTACGTCGCCCCGGCGGGAGCACGCGCGGCGTCGGCCGGCGCCTTCATCACGCTGGCGGGCCATGTCGCCGCCATGGCGCCCAACACGGCCATCGGTGCCGCCCACCCCATCAGCGGGCAGGGAGAGGACATCGCGGGCACCCTCGGCGAGAAGGTGACGAACGATGCGGCGGCCTACATCAGGAGCATCGCCACCGAACGAGGGCGCAACGCCGCCTGGGCGGAGGAGGCGGTCCGGAAGAGCGTCTCCATCACAGAGCAAGAGGCGCTATCACTGGGAGTCGTGGATTTCGTGGCGAGCGACGTGCCGAGCCTGCTCGCGCAGGCCGACGGCCGCCAGGTGCAGGTGCAGGGGCAGAACGTGACGCTGCGCACGCGCGACGCGACGACCGTGCCCGCGGGGATGAACGCCTTCGAGCGCTTCGTGGCGGCGATCAGCGAACCGAACCTCGCCTATATCCTGCTGAGCATCGCCATGCTGGCCATCTACCTCGAGCTCATGAACCCGGGCGCCATCTTGCCGGGCATTGTCGGCGTCATCGCGCTCCTCCTGGCCCTCTTCGGACTGGGTAACCTGCCGTTCAACTATACCGGCCTGCTGCTCATCGGCTTCGCCTTCGTCCTCTTCATCGGCGAGCTATTCCTCACCAGCCACGGACTGCTCGCAGTTGGCGGCGTCATCTCGCTCGCCCTAGGCTCGACGCTGCTGATGGCGGGCAACCCGGTCTACTTTCGCGTCTCGCCCTGGATCATCGGCACCGTCGTCGGCAGCTTCGCCGCCTTTTTCATCTGGGTGGTGGCGGTCATCGTCCGCGACCGCCTGCGGCGACCAATGACGAGCCAGGAGAACCTCGTCGGCCGTATAGGGGTCGTGCGCAGCGAGCTGAACCCCGAAGGAACGGTGCTGGTGGCCAGCGAACTCTGGTCGGCCCGGACCGACCAGCCGCCTATCCCAGCGGGGAGGGAAGTGCGGGTGCTGCGGGTGGAGGGGTTCTGGCTTTGGGTAATGACGATCGAACAAGCGCTGCGTGCGCCGGAAGAGCCAGTTGCGCTGCCGGCCGGTGGCCGTGGGGCGTTGCCAGCCCCGCAGGATGATGCTACAACAAGCGACACGGCACTGTCGTCTACGTAGGTCTGGATTTCGGCATTCTTAGCCACGCGCCTTAGCGCGAAAGGAGCAGCATGGAAGGAATCCTGATTCCCGTCACACTCGCGGTAATTTTCGTGTTCTTCCTCTGGTCGACCCTGAAGATCATCCGTCCGTACCAACGACTGGTCGTTTTTCGGCTGGGCCAATATGTAGGATCACGGGGTCCCGGCCCGGTGCTGCTGATCCCGTTTATGGAGCTAGGAGTATGGGTTGACCTACGGGAAACGCTCACTGAGGTACCCCATCAGACCTGTATCACCAAGGACAATGCCCCGATTGACATCGATTTTCTTATCTACTCCCAGGTGCTCGACCCGTCGGCGACGGTGATTCGGGCGGCGAACTTTGCCGCCATGGCGCGGGGGATAGCCACGACCACCCTACGCGCGGTCATCGGCGACATCGCCCTGGACGACGCCCTGGCCAAGCGCGAGGAGATCAACCAGATCCTGCGGCTGAAGCTGGATGAGGCGACGGAGCCCTGGGGGGTCAAGGTCACCCGAGTTGAAATCAGGGAGATCAATCCGCCCCGCGAGATCCAGGCAGCGATGAACCGCCAGATGTCGGCCGAGCGCGAGCGGCGGGCCACGGTGATCGAGGCAGAAGGGAAGCGCCAAGCCACCATTACGGTGGCCGAAGGAGACAAGCAGAGCGCCATTCTGCGAGCCGAGGGCGAGCGGCAGGCCGTTATCCTCCGCGCCGAGGCGGAGCGGCAGGCGAACATCCTGCGCGCCGAGGGGTTCTCGCTGGCGCTAGATCGGATTTTCAGCGTCGCCCAGACCGTGGACCCGAAGACCATGACCCTCCAGTACTTCGAAACGCTCAAGGCGCTGGGAGCGAGCCCAGCCACCAAGTTCGTCTTCCCCATGGAGTTCACGAACCTGCTGGGCAACATCGGCATCGGCCTGCGCGATGGGGGAGACCGGGAGCGGGGAGCGGGCACCGGCGGGGCGGGCTCGTAGACAACAAAGGCGCACCTTGCCCAGAAGGGAGAGCGGACAGTTTCGCCGGGGGACAAGACAGCCTAGGACCTGAGACTCGTAGGGGCAATTCATGAATTGCCCCTACTTTGGATTATCAGGCTGAAGCTGCGCCTTGACCGCGGAGTCGAATGACATGGAACGCCCCGTGAGGCCAGGATGAACGTAGACGGCCGGCGACCGGCGACACGGCGCCGGCTCTACTATGGCTGGGTGATCGTCGGCGTCATCGCCCTGGCAGGGATGGCGGAGACGGCCGAGTTCCATCCCACGCTGGGCGCCTTCATGAAGCCCCTCGAGCAGGAGTTCGGCTGGAGCCGTACCGCTATCACGGGCGCCATCAGCCTCGGCACCATCCTGGGCGGCGGCGTGGCGCTGCTGGTGGGGCCACTGCTCGACCGCTTCGGGCCGCGCTGGATCATGTTCGGGGGCTTCCTGCTTCTGGGCGGCGCGATCATGGCCATGTCCGCCGTCAACGCGCTCTGGCAGTTCTACCTGGCGATGGTCGTGGGACGTGTCCTCATTCAGGGGGCCCTCGGCGTCGCCGTCAGCGTCACGGTCTCCAAATGGTTCGTCCGCCAGCGAGGACGGGCGGTGGCCATAGGGAACCTGGGTGTCCGCTTTGGCAACGCCTTCTCACCGGCCTACGTCCAGTGGTTCATCACGAACCAGGGCTGGCGCACGGCGAGCATCGCCTTGGGCCTCTTCACGTGGGCCATTACGCTCCTCCCGACAGCGCTGTTCCTGCGGCGCCAGCCCGAGGACATGGGACTTCGTCCCGACGGCGATAAGGTCGTCGATCCCGCGAGCGACGACCCGAACGGCGAGTCGGATGGTGGGGCGCTCGCCGCGGACTACTCTCTGCGAGAGGCGATGCGAACGTCCTCCCTTTATCTTGTGCTGTTCGCGACATGCGCATCCTTCTTCGTCGGAGCTGGACTCAACCTGCATATCCTGGCGCTGCTGACCGACCGCGGCCTGACGCCCGCCCAGGCGGTGACGACGGTGAGTTTGTGGTCGCTGGTGGGGGTGATCGGCACGCTCGCTGCGGGCTTTGCTGCGGAACGAATACCGATCAGGTACATGCTCGCCGGATCGTATCTAAGCCTCGTGGGCGTGGTGGCCTACCTTCTCTCCGTGCAGACCTTCTCGCAGGCGCTGGTCTTCGGCGTGCTGTTCGGACTGGCGTTCAGCGCGGTGCCGATCCTGCAGAATATCATCTTCGCCGACTACTTCGGCCGGGCCTACCTGGGGGCGATCCGGGGCTTCGCGACGCCGTTCCAGATGGCGTTCAACGCGCTAGGGCCGCTGGCCGCCGCCTTCATCTACGATATGACGCGAAGCTATACGCTCATCCTGTTCGTCTTCGTCGCGATGTACGGGCTCGCCACGGTCGCCATCCTCGCGTCGCGGCCGATCCAGCAGAGACACGTGAAAGCCAGCGCGGCCTCACTTCACGGAGGATGAGATACGGGGACGGCGGAATCGGCCCTACGTGGGATTCTCTGTTTCCCGGGCAAAGGAGCGTAGATCTTGAGCTAGTCGGGCCAAGTCCAACCCAGAACCAATGAGGACCTGAGCAGCCTCGGAAGGGCAATAACCTACTTGACTCAGTAACTTGTTTGGGCTATAATTCTGGTATAAGGAGTTACAGCCATGAACGACACCAAGCCGGAAACCCTCGTGGAAGCGATCAAGTTCTTCTCGGACGCCGACACTTGCCAGGAATTCATGATGGCGATGCGCTGGCCTGATGGCGTTGTTACCTGCCCTAACTGTGGTCGTGCCGACGTTCGCTATATCTCGACTCGCCGTCTTTGGGAGTGTAAGGAAAAGCACGCCAAGCGTCAATTCTCCGTCAAAGTCGGGAGTATCTTCGAGGATAGCCCTATTGGGCTGGACAAGTGGCTTCCTTCCCTTTGGCTGATCGCCAACGACAAGAACGGTATCAGCTCCTATGAGTTGGCCCGCGCGCTCGGCGTTACCCAGACAACCGCCTGGTTCATGCTTCACCGTATCCGGCTGGCGATGCAGTCCGACGACTACACCAAGCTCGACGGCATCATCGAAGTGGACGAAACCTTCATCGGCGGCAAGGCCCGCTTCATGCACAAAGCGCAGCGCGTAGACAAAATCAAGGGGACTGGCACCGTCGGCAAGACTGCCGTAATGGGCCTCTTGGAGCGGCACGGGCCAGATGGTCACAGCACCGTCCGCGCTGGCGTCGTTGCCAGCCGTCGGCGAAGCACTCTTAGCCCACAAGTTCGTAAGAACGTGACCCGTGGGGCGGTCGTGTATACTGACGCCCTCCCGTCTTACGCCGACTTGCAAGCCGACTACAATCACGGCGTAATCGACCACGCCGAGAAATACGTCGATGGTCAGATTCACACCAACGGGATCGAGAACTTCTGGAGTTTGCTCAAACGAGCCATCAAGGGCACCTACATCAGCGTCGAGCCGTTCCACCTGTTCCGTTACCTGGACGAAGAGACCTTCCGGTTCAACAACCGCAAAGCCACCGACGGCGAGCGCTTCCTTCGGCTTGCCCGTAGCGTCACCGGTAAGCGCTTGACCTATAATGAACTCATTGGAGCGACTACGACGCCAGCGTAGGCAGGGGAGGGGGAAGCGTGGCAGAACAGATGAACAAGCCGAAAGAGACGGCCTGGGAACGTTTTGAGCGGCTGACGCGAAAGATCGTCCAGGTACCGAAGGAAGCGATTCAAAAGCCGAAGCGCGAGAAACCACAGTGAAGCGGAGGAAGCGATGCCTTATACTCGCCTAGTCGAATTCTCCGATAGTGCCTCAGCTGCATTGTTAGAGTTAGCCAAGAACACTGGTAAATCCGAGGCTGACGTACTGAGGGATGCCATAGCTCTTGCGAAGTTCATATCCGACCTCCACAAAGCAGGAAAGCGTATTGTGGTGGAAGAGGATGGCAAGCTGCGAGAGCTAATCACTACGTAAGGTAGACACAGAATAAACGCTCCAGATCAACTCCCAACTCTCCACGTCTCAGAACTTGATCCGACAAGAGTCCGCCTAAGCGAATCTGAAACTAAGCGGCTTTGGGTTCAGGAGGTAGTGCGTGCTGTCCTAGCGGGTGTGAACCGCCCCGGGAAAAGTGGAGGCTCCAAGCTGTGAGAGGATGGAGCAATGACACGACCGGGGAGGTATCCAGTGGAGATCAGGGAGCGGGCGGTGCGCCTGGTGTTGGAGCATGCGGGCGAGTACGCCTCGCAGT
>DATDQG010000148.1:0-4803 GCA_035292365.1 Dehalococcoidia bacterium | reverse complement strand
GGCGGATGTGCCCGATCTGGCTCTGCGTGAGACCTTTCTGCAGCGCGCCCTGGAGCATCTACCTCCGCTGGCTCTGACGCCTCGTGGCGCGGTCCAGAAGGACGGCGCGGGACTGACACCTCGCGAGCGAGAGGTGGCGCTCCTCATTGCCCAGGGCCGCTCGAACCGCGAGATCGCTGAGACGCTGATCGCCAGCAGGCGTACGATCGAGACCCACGTGAGCAATATCCTCTCCAAGCTGAGCTTCACGTCCCGCGGGCAACTGGCCGCTTGGGTGGTGCAAAGCAGGATCGCCAGCCAGACCTGAGCTGGCCCTGGCCAGGATCCTCACGTAGGGGCGTTCCATGCGAACGCCCCGACACTTTTGCCGCTCTACGTAGTCGGCCGCGCCCAATATCGGTACGCATTCCCGCTCGAATCCGCGCTTTCACGGATGGCATGCCGGTGCTTTCACGTCAGACTACTACCAAGGGGTTCGCCCGAAGCCGCTGTTCTCAGGAGGACCCATGGAGATCAGTCACGGGGACGTGATGCAACAGGTGGCCGAGGAGTATCGGCCGATCCTGGAGAGCAGTCCGGATGGCGTCTATCTATGGCTGGATGAGACGCACAAGGTCTGCAACGAGCGCCTGGCCCGCATGTTTGGCTGCTCGGTGCCGGAGTGGTCCGCCGCGCAGCCGTTCCTGGAGAGCTTCGTGGCTCCGGAAGACCGCGGGATGTATTCGTGGAACTACCAAAACCGAGTGGCTGCGCTCGCGTTCCCGGTCACGTTCCGGTTTCGGGCGCGGCGCAAGGACGGCTCCACGTTCGCTGCAGAGACCGACATGATTCCCATCGCTTGGCAAGGCCACCCGGTGGCCTATCACTTCGTCAGGCAGATCGGCGAATAGAAGGAGGTGCGCCCGACCGAAAAGCCTCGCCTTGCTCCTTTCTACGCAGCACATCATTCAAGGAGGAATCGCCATGACCCGGTATTTGGTCCAGTCCCCCCATACGCCCGAAGAGTGCCTGAAAGCGATGGACGAGTTCGCCGCGCAGGGCGCCGACGCGCTGGCGAGATACGACTTTGCCTGCGTGGTGGGTGATCACTCGAACCACGTGGCGTACGCCACCATCGAGGCGGTAAACGAGCCGGCGGCCCGGAACACCATGCCGATGCTTCTCAGGAGCAGGGCGCAACTCGTCGAAGTGGGCAAGGTCACCCCAGAGCAGGTCAAATCCTTCCACGGAGGGCTGTAGTCTAAGGACGGCGGCAACGACTTAGCGGAGGAAAACCATGACAGAAGCGGAGCACCGAGATCTTCGATCGCCAGATGAGACGCGCACTTTTGAAAAGGGGAAGCTTGAGCTGGTCACCATGGGAGGCGGAACGGTTGGGCGGCTCACGTTGGAGCCGGGCTGGCGGTGGTCATTGCATGTGAAGCCAATCGCCGGCACGGAGTGGTGCGAGGCGCCCCACTTCCAATACCATGTTTCTGGTCGGCTGCATATCGCCATGTCTGATGGCTCGGAGTTTGAGGCCGGCCCGGGAGAGATCACCGCGCTTCCCTCCGGACACGACGCCTGGGTCGTTGGGAATGAGCAAGTCGTCATAGTCGATTGGTGGGGCGCGACTAACTACGCCAGGCAGTAGGGGCTCGTCGCCCCGGATAGCGGAAGCATCAAAGGGGGGAGCTGGTAGCAGGCCAGCTCCCCCTTTTGGTGCTTTCCCGAACTGCCCACACGCGATAGAACCAGCGTCGAGGCCCGGACTGTGCGTGTTGCGTGCCGAATCTGGACGATTGACAAAGGCCGCCAGGCAGAAGCAAGATGTGCTCCACTTCTGGAAGCGCACGTTTCCAGCTACTTCGCTATTAAGTGTGCATGATGGTAAGCCCTGTCGAGCCGCAAGTCATCTGTCCCGTCCTCATCGGCCGCGCAACGCAGCTAGAGGCGTTGAACAGCGTGCTGGCGCAAGCCGGCGCTGGCCATGGGCAGGCCGTGCTGCTGGCGGGAGAGGCGGGCATCGGTAAGTCCCGTTTGGTCGCGGAGACGAAAGCACGTGCCGCGGACGGGGGCTTTACTACGCTCGAAGGACGCTGTTTCGAGCCCGACCACGCGCTTCCCTATGCGCCGCTTCTATCCCTGCTGCGTGGTCGGTTCGCCTCTCGCGCCAAAGACGAAATCATACGTGACTTGGGTCCGACTGGACCTGAGCTCGTCAAGCTGGTCCCAGAGCTCGCGGCCCTTCTACAGGACGTGCGCCCTTCGCCTGCCCTCGAGCCGGAGCAAGAGAAGCGACGCCTCTTCGAGGCGCTCACTCAGATTGTTGTCGGTCGCGCTGCCGCCGGCCCGCTCGTGGTCATCATCGAGGACCTGCACTGGAGCGACGACATCAGCCTCGAATTCCTGCTCCATCTCGCACGCCGCATCGCAGGCCTGCCGCTACTCCTGCTCTTGACGTACCGGAGCGACGAGGTGCGCCCCAGCTTGCGGCACTTTCTGGCCCAGCTTGACCGCGAGCGGCTCGCCGTTGAGCTATCGCTGCCGAGGCTCTCCTTGAGCGAAGTGGAAGGGATGCTGCGCGCCATCTTCGAGATGCAGCGCCCGGCGCGGCTGGAGTTCGTTGAGGCGCTGCACGCTCTGACCGATGGCAACCCTTTCTTCGTCGAGGAAGTGCTGAAATCATTGACGTCGGCTGGCGACATTTTCTACGCGGACGGCACCTGGAGCCGTAAGCCCATGAGCGAGCTTCACATACCTCGAAGCGTTCAGGACGCCGTGCAGCGGCGTTCGGAGCAGCTGAGCGCGGGGGCTCGAGACCTCCTGTCGCTCGCGGCCGTCGCCGGTCAACGGTTTGACTTCGCGCTACTGCAAGAGATGTCGCACGCTGAAGAAGCCGAGCTTCTGCGGCGAGTGAAAGAGCTGATCGGCGCGCAGTTGATCGTTGAAGAGTCGGTCGAGCAATTCGCCTTCCGCCATGCGCTCACCCGGCAGGCCGTCTACGTGGGCCTCTTGGCGCGGGAGCGTCGCCCGCTGCACCGGTCCATCGCCGGGACGCTGGAACGACTGTACGAGGGTGCGCTAGACGGGCACCTGGCTGACCTGGCCTACCATTTCTACGAGGCGGAGGCGTGGGAAAAAGCGCTGGCATACGCCCAGCGGGCCGGGGAGAAGGCGCAGGCCCTCTACGCCCCACACGCGGCCCTGGAGCACTTCACGCGTGCCGTGCACGCGGCCGAGCGTCTAGCGATGAAGCCATCCCCCGCGCTCTACCGCGCCCGGGCCATCGTATGCGAAACGCTCGGCGATTTCGAAGGCGCTCTTGCGGACCACGAGGCAGCGCTGGCGCAGGCCCGCGCTGGCGGCGACCGCCAAGTCGAGTGGCAGGCGCTTCTCGACCTCGGCATGCTGTGGGCCGGCCGTGACTATACCGAGACCGGCCGCTTCTTCGAGCAGGCGCTGGCGTTCGCCAGGGAAATGGGCGACCAGTCTGCCATTGCCCAAAGCTTGAACCGCGTGGGTAATTGGCACCTCAACGTCGAGCAGCCGCAGGAGGCGCTGGGCCATCACCAAGAGGCGTTGTCCATCTTCGAAGAATTGCACGACCAGCGCGGCACCGCTCAGACCCTCGACCTCTTGGGCATAACGAACATCGTGGGCGCCAATCTCATACAGGCCACCGCATACTATGAGCAAGCTGTGGCGCTCTACCGCCAACTCGACGACCGTCAGGGGATCATCTCTTGCCTGGCGACGCTGACGCTGGCCGGCGGCGTCTACAACACGGACATAGCGGCCCCGGCGGCCCGCCTGGTCGATTCCGCCCAGCATGCGGAGGTGGCATTGCGAATGGCGCGGGAGATCGGCTGGCGTAGCGCCGAATCGTACGCCCTGTGGAACCTGGGCTTCTGTTTGGGCGCACAAGGTGACTATGGGCGCGCGCTGGCCGCGGCGAAGGAGGGTCTCGCCATCGCGGAGGACATCGAGCATCGCCAATGGATGGCCGCCGCGCATTTCGGCCTCGGTGCGCTCTATCTCGATCTTCTTGCTCTGCCACAAGCGAAAGAGCATTTGGAGCAGGCGCTCTCTCTCGCGCGCGAAACGGCGTCGGGACACTGGACAGACTGCGCCGCGGGCCTGCTCGCCTCCACGCACATCCAGCAGAGGGCCTTGGCGTCCGCGGAGGCGGTGCTCGATGCGGTCCTGTCGACTGGCTCGTGGCCCCAGACCATCGGGCAGAAGCTCTGCCAGCGCGCTTGGGCGGAGCTCCTGCTGGCCCGCAACGATGCAGTCGCAGCACTGGACGTCCTTGATCGCCTCATCGCCTCGGACCCAAACGTCTCGGCAGCGCGGAGCAGCCCTGGCCTGCTGAAGCTGCGGGGCGATGCATTGGCGATGTTGGGTCGAGGAGCGGAGGCAGAAGCGACGCTCCGGGCTGCCCAAGAGGGAGCAGCAAGCCAGGGAGCCCGGCCCTTGCTCTGGCGTGCGCACGTCGCGCTGGCCAACCTGTATCAGGTCCAGAGGCGGCGCGGGGAAGCGCAGCAGGAGTTTGTGACAGGGCGAGCCATTGTCGAGGAACTCGGGGGGAGTGTCCCTGAAGAGCTTCGGGAAGGCTTCCTTCGAGCCGCTGCGGCCTTGCTGCCCGTCATCGTGCGATCGCCGCGCCAAACGGCCAAGGACGCGTTCGGCGGGCTCACCGAGCGGGAGCGCGAGGTGGCGACGCTCGTCGCGCGCGGCCTCTCCAACCGCGACATCGGCGAGGCGCTGGTCGTGGGCGAGCGGACCGTCGAGACGCACGTTAGCAACATTCTGACCAAGCTC
>DATDQG010000147.1:0-11261 GCA_035292365.1 Dehalococcoidia bacterium | reverse complement strand
CTCCAACACCAGGCGCACCGCCCGCTCCCTGATCTCCACTGGATACCTCCCCGGTCGTGTCATTGCTCCATCCTCTCACAGCTTGGAGCCTCCACTTTTCCCGGGGCGGTTCAGTCGGTTGCCTTGAGTATGCGCAGTTGACGAGTCACCCCGAACGAGTCCCAGGTAGGCGTCGCACTGCGGGCAACACCAACGCTCTCGCCCCCGATGAGTAGACACGGGCATGGATCCGGCAATTCGGACATAGAGGGGCATCCACTGGTTGCTCACTGTTCGCCTTTCTGGTTCCGGTCAGCCGCTGCCTGGCCCTTTTCAGTTATTTCGTCGTCGGTCGACGGCACCTGCCTCAGGAGAAGCCATGCCCACAGCCTCCGCCATGCCCGGTCAGTACCGGCGGACACGAGGCGGATCGTTGTGCGCTGACAACTCACGCAGGCATTATCGCATTGCACGACGCCTAAGCAAGGCTTATACATTGTATTATCGTTCTTGAGCTAACTTATAATCGCACCATACTAGTTGACGATGCTTGTATATTCTGATATACAAGCATGGGGAAAATCCCTTTCAAAAAGGAGCAAGAGCTGATGCCCCGAGGAAAGAAGCGGTCGATGCTCGAGGAGCGGTCATGGTTGAGGGACTACGAGGAAGGGAAGGGTATGGAGGAAATCGCCAAAGCAGCCCGCCGAGCGCCGAGCACCGTGTCGAAGGGCATTGAGGCGGCACGCCAAGAACGCCAGGAGCAGACCGTGTGGGAGGGTCTGCTGCGAGAGGCCTACCAACGGCACTTCGACGATATGCTGCAAGCGGCAAAACAGCTTCGAGCTGCGGCTCAAAAGAACGAGCGCGAAGCGCTCCTCACCGGTTGGGATCGGCACACAGATATGCTTCTCGACGCGCTACGCAGCCATATGGCAGACGCTCCGCTCTGGCGTGCCTGCAAGAGGTGGGAGGATCGCGCCCGCGAGATCAGGGATATCAGGGAGACGCTCCGGCAGGGCGTGGCCAGCGGAGTCGACAGCTTATCCTCGCAAACTCCCGACGTGGTTGACGGCTTGGGTTGGAGGGACAGCCTGCTCTTCGCTGCTGACACTGTCTCCTCAGCGCTCTCCCGCTCAACCGACGCCGATGGCGACGAGGAGGCTCGTGCCGAGACCCTCAGGGCGCTGGCGGCGAAGCAACTTGAACACATGCACTATCACGATGAGGGCTGGGGGAGCTATGGGCTGTACCCCCGTCAATGCGGCGAAGCGACCAGAGAACGGATGAGGAAGGAACATTCTCAGCTCGTTGACGAGATCACCACGGGCGAGATAATCGTCAGGTGGAGCGGAGCATTAAGGCTGCAGCGAGAAGCGTTTGAGCAGATCGACGAAGAGGTCGAGGTGCTGCTGTTGCGACGACTCCTACCCGGACGATGCCGGTTGTGCCCCACCAGGGCTTACTAGCGCCTGAGCACACGGAGGGAAGCATGTCGGACGGAGCCAAGATCGCCGCTATCTGGTGCCGGGTCAGCGGGCCGGACCAAAGTGAATTGAGTCCAGACACCCAAGAGTCAGTGGTCCGCCAGGTCCTGGAAGCTCGCGGTTTTAGCGTGCCGCCCGAGTACGTGATCAAGGTGGACTGGAGCAGCCTGGACCTCATGGCTTGCCCGGAGTTCCAACGGCTTCGTGGGTGGATCGCCAACGGAGAAATCACCGCGTTGGGCGTGCTCAACCGGGACCGGCTTCAGGCGCAGGGCCTTCAGCGGCTCATCTTCCTCGCTGAGTGCCGCGAGCGCCACGTGGAGGTGCTGGTTGCCCACGGACCGCCGCTCCTTGATGGCGTGGAGGGTCAGTTCCTCGAACTGGGACTCGCTTTTGGCAAGGAGACTTCGGTCTTGCGTGCGCAATCCGGTGCGCGCGATGGCCTGCGCGCACGCGCAGCCCTTCGTGGGGTGCCTGCAGTGCCGAAGCCGTTCTTCGGCTATCGCTGGAACGGCACCCAGTTCATCCCGGACGACCGATACCCGGTGGTCCAGGGTATCTGGCGCATGCTCCTGGAGGGCAAGCCGGACCGACGCATTGCCGCGATCCTCACGAAGGCCGGCGTCCCGTCCCCAAGCGGTAGGCCTGGCTGGACCTCGCGGGCGATTTTCCGCATCGCGACGAACCCAGCCTACGCTGGGCTTTACACGGCACTGCGGCATGAGGCGGCGCTGCCGAAGACTCGAAGAGGGTCAACATACGGCAAATCGACGACACGTTCGAGGCCGGCCGGGGAGCACGTAGTACTCCCAAACCTTGTCGTCCGGCCGGCAGTGACTCACGAGGAGTTCGACGTCGTCCAAGCCCGACGGGCGCAAAACAAGCTGCTGGGTGGTCGTCGGTCTCACGAGTACCTCCTCCGTGGGATGATCTTTTGCGAGATCGACGGCAACCATTACACGGGGACGACGCAGCGCAGCCAGCGCACCCCTTACGCCTATCGCTGTACGGGACGGAACCGTGAGCTTGGCCGACCACGCTGTCAATCACGCGTCTTGCCCGGACCTGCCCTTGAACAGGCGGTCTGGGCCGCGGTCAAAGGTTTTCTTGAGCAGCCTGAGCTTTTCCTGGCAGAGGTGGAGGGCTATGGGGCGAGTCAGCAACACACCGCGGAGGCGATCCGTGACACGATGGGCCGACTGGAGAAACAGCTGGCGCAATACGCGTTCTACCGGCAGCGGGCATACGACGAATACGTGCGAGAGATGACGGACGAGGAAACTTACCGGAGGGTCGTTGCAGGCTATCGCGCGCACGAGGCCTGGTTGAAGGAGGAGATGGAGCGGCAGGGGCGAGAGCTGGGGGAGGCTGAACGCAAGGCGTTGGATGCCGAGACAGTGCGTGGGCTTTACGTCACGCTCAGGGCGCGACTGGAAACCGCTGGCGATCAGGACAAACGGTTCGTTCTCGAATGTCTGGGAGCACGGATCGCCGTTGGATCTGGGGCGATCACGGTAGAGCTGGCGGTGCCTGAGCGGATAGTCGAAACCGTGAGACCAAGCCCTCGGTCTTGATGAGGGCGAAGGCGACGTCGCGGTCGAGCAGGGTGTCGTGGGCGAGGTAGACGCGCTTCTTGCCACCTTCGCCCAGGAAGCGCTTGACGGTGTAGCGGTCGGAGGCGAAGGAGGTGGGGTCCGCAGTGCGTCCTTCGACAGGCTCACGACGAACGTTATGGGCTTCTGGACTCGCCGCAGAGGACGCGGAGGGCGAAGAGGGATCAGAAAGGGCGTTCAGTTGAACGCCCCTACGCGTCGTCTCGGCGTTCTCGGTGGTTCCCGAAGTCAGGCGGTGGCCGCAGGAGTCGCAGAAGCGCGCGGATGGGCGCAGTTCAGCGCCGCAGTTGGGACAGGCAGAGGCCAGGGTAGTGCCGCACTGCTCGCAAAAGCGAGCGGCGTCTCGGTTCTCGTGCCCACAGGAGGGGCAAGGCATGGCGGGCCCTTTCGTAGTGCAAGAGACTCAGCGAATGGGCAAATAATCCTATACGCGGAAGGGAATGTCCAGCCGACTAGCGCCGGCGCTGACGTTGTGGTGGGGCTGGCGTGGTGGGCGCGCGGTCGGTGCGGTAGTCGGGGGCGAGGATCTCGAGGGGGACGCTCAGGCGCCGGTCGAGGAGGCGGGAGACGAGGCGCCCTTCGAGGGCGTCGAAGGGGAGGGCGGTGGTGATAACGGTTGGCAGGTGGGCGTTGTAGCGGTAATTGAGGAGCTGATAGAGCTTCTCCTGGGCCCAGGGCGTCGCGGCGCGGGTGTCGAGGTCATCCAGGACGAGGAAGGGGGCGGTGCGCACGCGCTCGAAGAGGAGGTCGTACTGGAGGCGGCTGTCGGGATTGAAGGCTGAGCGCAGGTGGTCGAACAGGTCGGGGACGAAGGCGAAGACGGCGGCCTCGCCACGGGCCATGAAGGCGTGGGCGATGGCGACGGCCAGGTGGGTCTTGCCACAGCCGTTGGTGCCGCGCAGGACGAGCCACCCCTCGGGCCGCTCGGCGTAGTCCTTCGCCATGCGAACGACGCGATGGAGGTTGTCGCGTTCCTCTGATGTGAGGCCAAGGCCGCGCGCGTCGAAGGTGTCGAAGCGCATCTGGCGGAGGTGCTCCAGGTCGAGGCCGCCGAAGGCCGAGGGCAGGGCTGACTGCCCGCCCTCGAGGACGCAGGCGGCGACGAGGGTCTGGTCGGTGAGGCGGGTGCGAAAGCGGTCCTCCAGCGACTCGAAGGGCACGGCGCAGACCACGACCGTGGGTAGGCGCACGAGGAAGCGCTGGTTGAGGACCTGGAAGAGCTTCTCTTGTGCCCAGGGCGTGGTGCTATGGACGCCTAGGTCGTCGAGGACCAGGAGCGGCACTGATCGGACGTGCTCGAACAGCTCGTCGTAGCCGACATCGCTGTGTGGGGCGAAGGCAGCACGGAGGTGGTCGAGCAGGTCGGGTGTGCTGATGTATAAGGCTTGATGGTCGGACTCAATGCAATGATGGGCGATGGCCACGGCGAGGTGGGTCTTGCCGCTGCCGCTGGCACCGCTGATGACGAGCCACGCCTGAGGGTCTTCGGCGAAGGCGCGAGCCATCGCGATGGCACGTGCATAGCGGGCGCGCTGTCCCGGTTCGGGGCTGCGCCCCTCGGGTTCGAGCGTGGCAAAGGTGAGGTGGTTGAGAGCCTGCAGCCCACTAACGCGCCGCAGGAGCGCTATCCGCTCTTGTTGGAAAGAATTCAAAGTGCATTGGCAAGGCACTGCCATACCAAACTCTGGGTGGGTTAGGGGTAAATCACGGCGTAAGAATCCGAGGCCATCGCAGTAAGGGCAATCGGTAGATGGAACGCCTTGAGGAGTAGTAGTTTCAGCGTCGAATGAGGTGTTCATAAGGTATACGACGCCATCATCCTAGCCCCACGCCAAGGTGCGTCTTCGATCGCCCAGAGGGAGAGGGGACTGTATCAGCGCTGGATGAGGTGGTCATAGCGGCTACGGGTGCGACGGGGTGCTGTCTGTTGATCGCTCTCTTGCTCGGTGCGCCCCTGTTGCTCCCAGCGCTCGAGGATGCGGCGTATGTAGCGCCAGTTGCGGCGGTTGAGGCTGACGGCCTCGCGAAAGGCGTCCTCCAGCCAGGGGAGGGGATAGCGCTGCTCGGCGTCGCGGAGCTCCTCGGCCAGCATCGGCGTGAGCGGCCCGATGTTCTCCTCGTAGATCTGAAAGACGTTGCGCTCTGGCGAAGGGGTGGCCGTCACCGTCGCTTCGCGCCACTGTGCGCCTTGGATCGCCAGGGCACGTCGCTCTGTTGGGGTGTTGAGTAGATAGTGTCGCTCCTCGTCCTGCGCGAGCGCGCGGAGGAAGGTGCCGCGGGCGACTGCACTAGCCAGGCCCCGCTCCAGGGCTTGCACATCGAGCAGATGGAGCGCCTCGCCGCTGCGGCGAAGCTCCCCTTCTGAGACGGTGCGTGGCACGCCTCGCCGCTGGTGCAAGGCCCAGAAGAGGAGGAGCGTCGCCCGCAGCTCGTCCAAATCCGTGATAGCGGGCAGCAGGTCGCGGAAGAACGGCTCGGGCACGAGCACCGCCTTGCCGCTCGCCGGAAAGCCCGCGAAGGCGGCGGTGGTTTGGACCTTAGCCACTGATGCCGCCAAGGTCGCCGAACTTAGCGGTCCTTTCAAAGAAATAGAGGCTCACCTGGCCGGTGGGACCGTTGCGGTGCTTCGCGACGATGACTTGGGCGATCCCCTTCGGGTAGGGCTGGGTAGGATTGCGCCGCTCCCACTCCTCTCGCGTGTAGTTGGCGTCATCGCGGTAAATGAACAAGACGACGTCAGCGTCCTGCTCGATGCTGCCGCTCTCCCGCAGGTCGGCCAGATGAGGTAAAGGAGGCGAACGCATCTCGGTGGCTCGGCTTAATTGAGCACAAGCCAATACTGGAACGTTGAGCTCGCGCGCGATGCTCTTCAGCGAGCGGGAGATGTCGGCTACCTCTTGGACTCGATTATCATAGCGGCCCGATCCCTGGAGTAGCTGGAGATAGTCGACAATGATAAGATCAACACCATACCGACTGTGAAGCCGCCGCGCCTTGCTGCGTAGGATGTTCGGACGCAGGATTGGGGAGTCGTCTATGTAGATGACCGTTTCAGCTAGCTTACCCATCGCCTCCTGGACCCTGTGCTCCTCTTCGTCATTCATGTTGACCAGTCGTATCTGTTGCGAGTCAACCCCTGCCTCAGAGGATAGCAGGCGCTGCCCCAGCTCTTCCCTGGACATCTCTAGCGAGAAGATCGCGACATGGGCACCAGGGCGGTTGCTGCTTGGACGCGGGAGCGCGGCGTTGCGAGCGATGTTCAGCGCGAGACTCGTCTTGCCAACCCCTGTCCGGGCAGCAAGGATTATCAGGTCGGAGCGTTGCAGGCCGCCAAGCAACCGGTCGAGGTCGCGGAAGTCCGTGTAGATGCTTGGGAGGGCGCCCGACCGGATCTTGGTTTGGGCCTCAAGAATCTCGCTGAGGACATCGCGGATATGGACGAAGTCGTGCGTGTCAGTGTTCTGGCGCAGACCAAAGAGCAGCTCCTCAGCCTCATCGACCGCCTCGTCAGCGTCGGGCGGGTCGCGGTAGCCGATGGCGGCTATCCGGCCGGCGGCGCTGATGAGGCGCCGCATCATGGCGGTGCGCGCGACGATGCGAGCGTAATACTCGATGTGGAGCGAGGTGGGGACCTGGGCGATAAGCCGGTGCAGCTCGCCGCTGCCGCCGAGCTCCTGTATATGGCCGAGGCGCTCCAGCTCGTGGGCGACGGTGATGCTGTTGATGGCCTCGCGCCGGTCGGTGAGGGCGAGGCAGGCCTCGTAGCACCAACGGAGGCTCTCGCGGAAGAAGTCCTCGGGCTGGAGGAACTCCTCGATGCGGTCGAGCGCCTCCCCCTCGACGAGGAGCGAGCCGATAACGGCCTCTTCAGCCTCGATGTCGTGAGGCGGTAGGCGTTCGAGCTCCAGGACCATCCTTCGGTCTAGGCGGGCTCGACGACGACGGTGACGGTCGGGCTGAGGTCCGCGCCGAGGCGGACGGTGGCCGTGAAGGTGCCCACGGCGTGGATCGGCTCGGCAAACTCGATGCGGCGGCGGTCGATGTCCTGTCCGAGCTCGGCTTTGAGGGCCGTAGCGACGTCGGCGGGCGTGACGGAGCCGAAGAGCCGCCCCTGCTTGCCGGCGCGGGCCTTCACTGTGACGGTCGTGCCGGTGAGGCGGCCGGCGAGGGCCTGCGCCTCCTCGATGGTCTTGGCCCGGAGGCGCTCCGTGGCGCTTCGCTGCTCCTCACGCTCATGGACGGCGGCGGCTGTGGCGAGGGCGGCTAGGCCGCGCGGGATGAGGTAGTTGCGGGCGTAGCCGTCGGAGACGTCGCGCAGCTCACCGGCGCGGGCAACCTGGGGCACATCGGCGAGAAAGATGACTTTCACCAGGCAGCGCCTGGCGGCAAAGTTGGTGTCATGTTGGTTATCTCACTCCTTGGTTGCTACTGTGGTCGTTTAGGTCGTCGAACGGACGGACCCTTCGTTTCGCGTCTGTCTGAGCGCTCGACTCGCGCCCCTACTCATTATAGGGGCTGGATGGGGGCCGCGGAACGGGAAGATGGCGGCGTGTTTTCCCCAGGGTGTGGAGGAGTGGAGGTGGGCAGCTTCCCAGTTGAAGCGGACGCTCTCGGGAGCGTTCTTCTGAATGGCGAGTAACGCAGGGACAGCTGACCGGAGAAGCGGGCGCCAAAGCATACCAAAGTTGCATCTGTTTGTGAGACCGCGTACGGTTATGGTAGGCATATCAAGTGCGAACTGAAGCAACGGCTCCGTAAACGTTTCGAGGTGACTTTGTGACGATAATTGCAGCGTTCGCGACGCCTGGCTGGGGGGCGATGGTGGCCGACTCGAGGGTAACCCTCGAGTACCCTGCCTGGACTGTCTATCAAGACGTGGCAAGAAAGGCATACTCGCTCGGAAGCCATGGAGTAATCGGGTTTGCGGGCAATGTCTGTCCGTCCAGAACATTGGTGGCAACCGCTCAACAGGAGGTCAACGACAAAGGGTACGCCTGGCTCTTGGACCACGATCTGGTTGCGCAATTCGTGGTAGGTGCCATCGATCATCATGTTAGAGTCCTCGGTCACAAACAGTGTCAGGAGCACCCGGTACAATTACTTGCGATGTTTCATGTACCACAAGAGTTGGACGCTCTTCCGGAAGTGCCGGATCGAATGATGGCTCTACCCTATGTCGTGGACGCGAGATATGTACCAGCTCTTGGCGGTGCTAACGTCTTCATCGAACGCAAAGCCTTCGGGGCCTACCTTATCGGCCAGGACGAGCCATATAGTCGTGTCCTGGGCCCAGAGTTCGTTTACGCGTTGGCAGAATTCGGCAACTTCGACCTTTCTGGTTTGCTTCGCCGGGCTGTGGTTGCAGCAAGCATTCTTTATGGTGCAAGCGCTCAGCTAGGTTTGCAGACCGTGGGTGGGCTCTTTCAACTCTGGGCGCTGTCTCCCCTCCTCGGACCATCTGTTGTTCCGTACAGGTACTGGATGGAAGTAGCGGACGGTTTTGGTACCCGGGTGGAAATGCGCATTGAGACGGACGGCACGTGGGTGCAGGCTCATCCGCCCACTGGCAAGCGTCAGGCTGTAGGCGTTCCTCAGAATAGGGTGGGAACCAGGATCTTCGATCTTAGAGCAGAGCTCACGCGCGAAAGTCCTGGCGTGGAGCCCACACCGGCCGGGGGAAGCCCCGTATTCGAGGTGCTGCTTCCAGACGGAATAGGAAGCCTTAGCACGCGAGAAACTGCCCTGTTTTCTCACGAGCTGCAGCGGTGGCGGGACATCGAAAGGTTGCGCAGGGCTGGGTATTTCGGCCAATAGATTCGCGCGGCAGCGATACTTTAGCCCCTTACTTGCATCATCGCTCTACCCAGAGCGAGACGGCACCCTCTCCAATCCCGCCAGGCTGGCCAGCAGGCGCTTGACGCCGAGGTTGACGAAGGCGACGACGACCTCGGCGTCGTTGTCCTTGGGGGTGCAGGAGACGACGACGCCTTCGCCGAAGACGCGGTGCTGGACGCGGTCGCCGGCGGCGTAAAGGGTCGGGGCCGGGGTCAGCTCTTGTGGAGGTGGGAGGCGCCGCATAGAGGTGGGAGACTGCTTCGCTTCGCTCGCAACGACAGAGGACGTCTGGGGAGCAGGGCGGCCGCGTCCGCCGAGGACGAGGAGCTCGCGCGGGATGTCGCGCAGGAAGCGGGAGGGGCCGAGGCCGGTGGGAGCGCCGGCGTAGCTGCGGCGGAGCGCCCGCAGCAGGTAGAGGCGCTGCTTGGCGCGGGTGATGCCGACATAGGCGAGGCGTCGCTCCTCCTCGATCTGCGAAGGGTCATCGAGGGTGCGGGAGTGGGGCAGCAGGCCCTCCTCGAGGCCGACGATGAAGACGACGGGGTACTCGAGGCCCTTGGCGGCGTGCAGGGTGATGAGGGTGACGCCCTCGCCCTCATCGCGCAGCTCGTCGACGTCCGACATGAGGGCGACCTCCTCCAGGAACGAGGTGAGGGCCTCGCGCGGGGGCAGGGAGGCGTAGCCGGAAGCTACCGTGTGCAGCTCGCTCAGGTTCTCCCAGCGGTCGTCGGCGTCGGGGAAGTGGTCCTGGAGGTAGTCGCGGTAGCCGACGCGCATCAGGACGAGGTCGAGCAGATCGTGCGGCGAGTGGGCCTCCACTTCGACGGCGAGCTCGGCCATGAGGCGGCCGAAGGCGACCAGGGCGTTGCGCGCCCGTCCGGCGACCGAGAGGCCCTCTTGTTCTTCGGCCATCATGGCGACCTGGAGCGGGGTGAGGCCCTGCTGGCGCGCATAGCGTCGCAGCTCGGCTGCGGTGCGCTGGCCGAGGCCTCGGGGTGGCACGTTTAGGACGCGCTCCAGGCCGGCGCTATCCCAGGGGTTGGCCAGGACGCGCAGGTAGGCTATCGCGTCCTTCACCTCGCGGCGCTGGTAGAAGCGGGTGCCGCCGACGAGCTGGTAGGGGATGCCCCAGCGGACCATCGCCTCCTCAACAGGGCGGGACTGGGCGTTGGTGCGGTACATGACGGCGCAGTCGCGTAACGAGAAGCCCTGTTCTCGGAGGGCCAGTAGCTCGCGGGCGACCGCCTCCGCCTCCTCGACCTCGTCGTAGGCCTCGATGAGCGTGGCTGGCAGGCCGGAGCTGTTCTCGGTCCACAGGGCGATCGGCTTGCGCTGACGGTTGCTGGAAATCACCCGCTGCGCGAGCTGGAGGATCGCCTGGGTCGAGCGGTAGTTCTGCTCCAGGAAGACGACCGTGGCGTCGGGGTAGTCGTGCTCGAAGTTGAGGAGGTTGCGGATGTCGGCGGCGCGCCAGGAGTAGATGGACTGGTCGGGATCGCCGACGACGGTGAGGTTGCCGTGCCCTTCTGCGAGGAGGCGGGCCATCACGTACTGGGCGGGGTTGGTGTCCTGGAACTCGTCGATCAGGACATGCAGGAAGCGTTCCTGGAGGCGCTGGCGCACGGCCTCGGCCTGGCGCAGCAGCGCGACCATCTGCATGAGCAGGTCGTCGAAGTCGAGGGCGTGGTTCTCGCCAAGAAGCTCCTGATAGCGCTCGTAGGCGCGGGCGACGACCTCGTCCCAGTACTGGCGGGCGCGGCCGGCGAGGGCCTCGGCGGTCAGCAGCTCGCTCTTGGCGGAGGAGACGGCGCTGAGGAGGGCGCGGGGTGAGAAGCGCCGTGGGTCCAGGCCCAGGTCCTGCACCGCCCGCTTCATGAGGGCGAGCTGGTCTTCATCATCGAAGATGACGAACTGGGGGTCGAGGCCGATGGCGGCGCCGTGAACGCGGAGGAAGCGGGCGGCGACGGCGTGAAAGGTGCCGAGGGTGAGGCCGGCGGCGTCCTCGCCGAGGGCGCGCTCGACGCGGGTGCGCATCTCGCGGGCGGCCTTGTTGGTGAAGGTGACGGCGAGGATGCGCTGGGGAGGGATGCCCAGGCGGATGAGGTGGATGATGCGGTGGGTGAGGACGCGGGTCTTGCCGCTGCCCGGCCCGGCGACGATGAGCAAGGGGCCGCTGGGGATGAGGACGGCCTGGCGCTGGGCGGGGTTGAGGTCTGAGAGGGGGTCGGATTCGGGGGGCACGAGGTAAGTATAGCAGGGGAAGGATGGTGGGGAGGGCGATGACCGCGCTAGGGCCTCTCCGCCTCTGATACTATTGAGCTGCCTGCGGCCACCGATCCAGTCGAGA
>DATDQG010000146.1:0-3278 GCA_035292365.1 Dehalococcoidia bacterium | reverse complement strand
ACGGCAGTGGCGTTGCGGAACCGCTGATCCCCCACGACTCCGAAATGAATCGTCTTGTGGGCGGACGTGTACCGGCCCGGCTCAACTTCACGAACGTCGCTGTACAGATACTCCTCGCGCTCCTTCGACGAGATGTACAGCTTTCCACCGCTGAACCGGTAGATGTCTGTGCTGGCGTACTTCGAGGTCGTGAGACGCGAATGATCGATGGACACAACCTCGTCCCCTCGGCACACGAGGTCCGGGATGGCCTGCGCCTGAGCCACGCTCAGCAGGACGAGCGGCGATAGGAGCACGAGCGCTACTCTCACTGCACTCTTCATCGCTGCCTCCTGACTGATCTGGGTGCGCCTAACGTACAGGGTTGTTCACGGAGTCGCGAACGCGGGGTGGTGGGCCATCGGGGCTGCTGTCGCGAGTACGTGAACGGCCCAGTTGGACTAAACCGCGGATATCCACAGTATGGGGATTGTACGCAGAGGGGTTGGCACCGCGGACGTCGATTTCGGCGGGCTGCCTGCCGGATCGAGCCGTGTTGAGGACCGCAGGTGGCCGGGTGTGAGGACTGGCGTCGGCGCGGTCTTAGAAAGAATGGTGCTGGTGGCACTGAAGGCTGCGCGAGGCAGACGTGGAGCGCGGAGTGGCCACGCAGAGCCCTCGGCAGGATGGTCGGACGTGGCCATTGTGATCATGGCGATCTCGAGGGCGAGGTGGTCCTCACCGGTATGGACGTACGAGGAATCTCGGCAACGACCACCAGACGGCCGCTGAGGCAGTCGGGGCACTGACGCGGGTCTTTCCCCACCAGACGCTGAAAGGTGTCCTGCCACGTCTCGTCCTTGGTTGCCGACGGGCAAGGAGGTGCTGGCGCGTCGAGTTGGTTTCGCGCGAGCGCGAGGCGGCTCTTCTTCACTCCGTTCGCCAGCAGGCCGTAGTGGCGCACTCGCACGAAGCGTCTGGGGACGACGTGGAGCAGGAAGCGGCGCGTGAATTCAGACCCGCTGAGTGTCGTGCGCTTCTTGCGCCCGCCATTTTTGCGATCCCTGTAGCTGAAGGTGACCTTGCCTTTGCGGTGAGCGCACAAGCGTTCGTTCCCGATCGCGATGCGATGTGTGTAGCGCCCGAGGTAGCGGAGCACCTGCTCTGGCCCGGCGAAGGGAGGTTTTGAATAGACCACGAAGTCTTTGGCGGCGGCCTGCCGCAGCATGGCCCTGCCTGCGTGTTCGGAGATGCGCAAACGCCCAGCGGCGATGGCGAGCTCGAAGGCCGCGAGGAGCTTGCCCCGGAAGACCTCGGCTAGGACGTGCACGGGAAGGAAGAAATTGGGGTACGAGGGGATCCACGCGCCGTCCGCGCTCAGGCCTCCGCCGCTGGCGATGCAGTGGATGTGAGGGTGGTAGAGCAGGAGCTGGGTCCAAGTGTGCAGCACGGCGGTTATGCCCGGAGTGGCCCCCAGGCGCCGCCGGCACACGTCGCGGAGCGTGGCCGCGCTGGCCTCGAACAGGAGGGCATAGCTGAGCTGCGGCGCCCTCAGAAACAGCGGGTTCAGAGCGTGCGGGAGGGTGAAGACCAGGTGGAAGTAGGCGACGGGCAGCAAGTCCTCGGCCTGGGCCTCCACCCACAGGGCCTGTTCCAGGCTCTGGCACTTGGGGCAGTGCCGGTTGCGACAAGAGTTGTAGACGGGTTGCTCTCGCCCGCAGCGATCGCATCTCTGGAGATGGCCGCCCAGGACCGCAGTGCGGCACGCGCTGAGCGCGGACACCACCCGGGCCTGGTCAGGGCTGAGGTCGCTGAGGTCCGACGCGTGCGTGGCGAGGATCTGGGCCAGCTCCGGGCGCTGCTTGCGAGGCTCTTTCCCCTCCTCGCAGTGCGCCACGGGCTACACGGGTGCCGGCGCCTCCTTCCGCAGTCGATCGAGGGGGCTTCGTGTCTGGTGAAGGTAGTTCTGCGCCAGGTGCGTGTAGCGCTCCGTGGTCTGCAGGCTGCGGTGACCAAGTAGGGCCTGGATCGTACGCACGCTGGTGCCGCTCTCGATCAAGTGTGTCGCGAAGCTGTGCCGGAGCGTGTGGAACGAGACCGGCTTCTTGATCCCCGCCTGCAGCCTGGCCCTATCGAAGGCCTTCTGCGCCGCTGAAACACACAGCGGCCTCTTCTCGTCCACGCCCGTAAACAGGAACACTCTCGGCTTCGAGGCGCGCCAGTACCGCCGCAAGGTCTCGAGCAGCGTCGGCGATAGCATCACGTAACGATCCTTCCGGCCCTTCCCCTGATCCACCCGGATCATCATCCGCCGAGAGTCGATGTCGGTGATCAGGAGCCGCGTCACTTCGCTCACGCGCATGCCGGTCGCGTACGCCGTCTCCAAAAGGGCCCGGTCCCGAAGCGACTGCGCCCCCTCCAGGAGACGTATCACCTCCTCGTTGTTCATCACCACCGGCAGCCGGCGGGGCGGTCTCTGGTAGCGGATCTCCTCGAGCTGCCACTCCCGCCGCAACACCTCAGTGAAGAAGAACCGCAGCGCGTGGAGAGCCTGGTTGTACGTCGAGAACGCGACCTGCCGCTCCTGCGTCAGGTGCAGCAGGTAGCCCCGCGCCTGCTCCGGGCTGATCCGGTCGGGTGCCATGCGACAGAACTGAACCAGCCGCCGCGTCCAGCTCAGGTAGATCGATCGAGTCTTCGGCGCGAAGCCTCGTAACGCCATCGCTTCGCACATCGCATCGCGGAACACTCCCATGGATTCCCTCCTTTGAATGTCGCAAGAAGGTAGTCCGGAGCTAGTTGCTGGAAACGAGAAACTCCACCGCGAAGCGGTTTAGTTCAACACATTAGTCACTTGAAAAGATAACTCGGATAGCGCTGCGACCGAAGCAGCAAGATGTTGCAGGCCGGCGGGTTGCCGCTTTGGCGATTGGGTTGCCGCGGGCGCCGCGAGGAATGGCCAAACAGTGTAGCGAGATAGCACTGCGACTTGAGTTGCGGACGCGGTCGCCCCAAAGGGCGTGTTAACGCGAGGCGGCCGTCGGGGCTCCCTTCGCCGGCGCTCGGCCCGTGACTAGCTCCTCCAGCTCGTACAGACGGCCGTTGGCGATGACGCGCTTGACCTTGTGCGCAGCGGCGATGTCCTCGAGTGGATTGCCGTCGACGATGACGAGGTCGGCGAGCTTGCCTGGCTCGATGCAGCCGGCGTCGAGGTTCAGCGCTTCGGCGGGGTTGACGGTGGCGGCCTTGAGCGCTTGGTACGGCGTCATGCCGGACATCACGTAGGACTGGAGCTCGCC
>DATDQG010000145.1:0-9699 GCA_035292365.1 Dehalococcoidia bacterium | reverse complement strand
CCTCGGCCGCCTACGGGAAGGTTTCGACCTCCTCGAGCAGGCCTGGCAGCGGGCCGATGAGATCAACCAGACCTACCCTGCCCAGGTAGCAGCGAGCTGGACTGGCAACCGTCTCCTGGACTTGCTCGACCCATCGGAATCTATGGCGTACGCTTCCAGGGAAGTAGACCAGCGGCGGGAGGTCGAGGCGCCGGTCCGCCGGCGGGGCATTCTTTACGATATCGCCCAAGCCCTGGCCGTGGCAGGGCGCTTAGAGGAATCCGGCAAGATACTCGCTGAGAACCGGATTCTCGTCAGCCCTGACACGGCTTTGCTGCTGGGGAGGTGGAATGAGGCCGAAGACGCATGGGGCAGAATGCGGCAAACCGCCGAGAGCCGCGAGCACGTTGCCGACAGGGCCAACGCGAGCATTGGCCTCGCGCGCCTTCGCTCCCTAAGAGGCGACTCCTCTTCCGTCGACCTGCTGCTGGAGACCTTCTCGGTCGCCAGGGCAGGCCCCAGCGCCGCGCTGCAGATGCGCTCCGGGCCCGAGCTGGCGATCCATCTCGCCGAGCTGGGCCGCCTCGAAGAGGCCGACTCGGTCCTGCATTACTGCCGAGAGATCATGGCCTCTGGTGAAGACTGGCGCGGGCGTGCCGGACGAGTCGATCTCGCCGAGGCAGCCGTCGCCTACGCCCGATCGCGTTTTGATGAAGGCGAGGCCCGATTCAAGCGAGCGCTGGCCGTGTTCCGACGCTACGCACTTCCTTGGGACGAGGCGGATGCCCATCACCTCCGCGGTCGGCTTCTCGCCCCGCTGGGCCGTCGTTACCGGCCGCAGGCGGTAGAGAGCTTCGATGCCGCCATCGAGACCTATCGCCGCCTCGGCGCCGACCCGCGCTGGACCGACCGCGTTGAGGCGGCGCGACAGCGACTCGGCGCTGCTTGGCGTAGCGCCGCTCGTTATCGCGACGGCCTTACCTCCCGCCAGGTCGAGATCCTCCGCCTTGTTGCCCAGGGAAAAAGCAGCCGCGAGATAGCCGAGGAGCTGGTACTGAGCATCCGCACCGTCGAGCGGCATATTGCCAACATCTACCTCAAGACCGGCACGCACAATCGGGTGCAGGTCGCGGCCTACGCCCGAGACAGCGGTCTGATCTAGCACACAGCCCCTTACGCGCCGAGAACGCTCGGGGTCCGCCCCGGGCGTTTTTCTACATAGTTACTGCCATAGGCAGCGGCGGCTGTGTTCAAGCCCACTCTAAAGATACGCATTTCTCCGGAAGTCGCCCTTCTCTTCCAGGCCTTAGTCTCATTGCGCCGGGGTGATTCGCCGGACGCGATGGGCGATCACTGGAGCGCCCGGCGGGCCCCCGGCGAGGTCAGGACCCAACGCGGCTTCAGGCGGGTACACCGTGTAGCGCAGAATACAAGGAGGCAACGCATGCAACACGAACCACAGTGGCAGGTCTTGGGCCGGCAACTGTCCCGACGCCAGGTGATGCGAGGAGCGGCGCTGATCAGCGCTGGGCTGATCGCGGGCCGCGCCCCCACGACGGTCGAGGCCGCAGCTAAGGCGAGTCCAGTCGTCGTCCGTCTGTCGAGGTTTCCAGTGACCAACCCACCGGCAGGCGCCTACAGCGTCTTTCAGGTCATCAACGACCTCTTGCCAGGAGGCCGTTTCCGGGAACACATGCACAATGGCCTCGGCTGCTTCTCCGCCACGATCGATGGCTATATGGCGATCGCCACCGGTGGCAAGGAGCATGACCTGGCGGAAGGGCAGTCGTTTCGTGTGCCAGACGGGCAATATCACTACCAGATCAATCGCAGCTCCTCAGCCGGTGCTCGGCAATTGGCGACGTTCCTCGTGCCGGCCGGTATGCCAGCAACGGTTGCCAATCCGGATGCCCCCGCCCCGTCGGTGTCTGGACGCACAGCCTTTTCCACAAATAGCCCTGTGACCGGCCCAGGGCCGGCATTCGAGCTGGTTCAGCTTGTCGTGGACTTCCCAGGTGCGGAGACCTGGCCGCTCAAGTCTCTGGGCGGCCCTGCCGTGCTCACGGTCCTCCAGGGCGAAATGAGGGTGCGGGCGGGGAGCGCAGAGACGACGCTAGCCGCGGGTCAGACCTACGCCGACCCTGAAGGCAAGGGACACGAGGTCCGTGGCACGGCCACGGGCGAGACGCGCGTGGCCGCCACCTACCTTGTCGGCCCGGGCGTGGCCCTCCCGAGCGTAGGGGCGCCATCCTTGCGTGCGACCGTGCAGCAAGACGACACGAGAGCGGTCGTGAGGCTCTGGCTGTACAACCTGAGTGACGACGCCATCTCTTTGGCCGATGTCCGCGCGCCCGTACCGCCTGGCATGCGCCTCGTCAGCTCATCGCCAGCAGCCAAGCTTGCGGGCAGCGAGCTGCAGTGGATTCATTTGGAAGGGATTGGGTCGGGCCAACGGCGTGTTTTCACGTACGAACTGGACACGGCAGGCCAATCGGGAACCATCATGGCTTGGGCGGCGCTCATCGGCGAACGGAGCAACACCAGCTCCCTGTCCAACGCCGCGCCGATCGGGGCCGCGTGATGCCGTGCCGCCTGTGCGGCACGCACGCTTGTCGTTCGAGCCAGGGCTTCCGCCGAGGCGGACAGAGGTTGTGCGCTACCCCGTCAGCGCCGCAGTGCCGCCGGTGATGTCGAGGAGCTCATTGGTGATGCTCTCCTGGCGGGCCTTGTTGTAGACCAGGGTCAGCTCGCGAATCATATCGTTGGCGTTCTCGGAGGCGTTGTGCATGGCGACCATGCGCGCGGACTGTTCGCTGGCGACGCTCTCGAGCAGCGCGTGGTAGATCTCCATCTCCACGAAGCGGGGCAGCAGCGTCGCGAGGACGCCCAACGGATCGGGCTCGTAGATGTAGCCGGCCTGAGCACCACCCTCCCAAGGGGCCGGCTCCACCGGGAGCAACTGCTCCACGACTGGGCGCTGGCTGGCGGTGGAAAGGAATCGGGCATACGAGAGATAGACGACGTCGACCTTTCCCTGCTCATACTCGTCGATGATTAGGTGGGCGATCGGCGAGATGTCGAGGAGGCCCGGCCGGTCGCCGAGATCGCTGAAGTCGGCGATGAGGCGCTGGCGCGTGCGGATCATGAAGTCGCGGCCCTTGCGGCCGACGGCGATGACCTCGCTGGGGAGCCCCTCGCTGAGGAGGAAGGAGGCGGCGCTGCGGTTGACGTTGCCGTTCAGGGCGCCGCAGAGACCGCGATCGGGCGTGATGTGGACGAAGCCGATCGTCCGTACCGGTCGTCGCTGCAGGAGCGGGAGCGTCTCGTCGCCCTCAGGTCGCTGGGCGGACAGGTGGCCCAGGAGTTCCGTCATCTTCTCCGCGTAGGGACGGCTCTGCAGGGCGCGCTGCTGGGTTCGGCGCAGCTTCGCCGCCGCGACCATCTCCATGGCGCGGGTGATCTTGGCGGTGCTCTGGACGCTGCGGATGCGACGTCTTATCTGGCGCAGGCTAGGCATTCAACATACCCTCTTCTTGCTCTCCCGCATCCAGAGAGGGAAGCACTCCTCCCTCCCCTCCCTTCACGTCAAGCAGCGTGAGGCGTCTTTCTTCCCACCCTCCCGCCCTGAGAGGCATCAATCTGGGGGACACCCCCAGGCCCCCGCCAGCGGGGGCTGCCCCCTCTGGACTCCCCCAAGACCGCAGGAGTCGGGCTTGCATGTTAGTAAACAACGGCGCGCTTGAACTCGTCGATCGCCGCTTTGAGCTGCTCCTCGTTCTCCTCCGTGAGGCGCTTTTGGCTGGCGATGTCGTGCAGCACCTCTGGGTGGCTGCCGGACAGGAAGCGGTGGAAGGCGGCCTCGGCGGCCTGAACCCGTTCCACCGGTATGTCATCGAAATGACCATTGACGCCGACGTAGAGGATGGCGACCTGGTGCTCGAGGGAGACAGGCTGGAACTGGGGCTGTTTGAGCATCTCCTGTAAGCGCAGGCCCCGCTCGAGCTGCCGGCGTGTCGCGGCGTCGAGCTCGCTGGCGCCGAACTGGGCGAAGGCGGCGAGCTCGCGGAACTGGGCCATGTCCAGCTTCAGGCGGCCGGCCACCTGCTTCATGGCGCGCGTTTGGGCGGCGCCGCCCACCCGGGACACCGAGATGCCGACGTTGACGCCGGGACGGATGCCGGCGTTGAACAGGTCGCTCTCGAGATAGATCTGGCCATCGGTGATGGAGATCACGTTCGTCGGGATGTAGGCGGAGACGTCGCCGGCCTGCGTCTCGATGATGGGCAGGGCGGTCAACGAGCCGCCGCCGTACTCCATCGAGAGCCGCGCCGCTCGCTCGAGCAGGCGGCTGTGCAGGTAGAAGACATCACCCGGGTACGCCTCACGACCCGGCGGCCGGCGCAGCAGAAGCGAGATCTCGCGATAGGCCCAGGCGTGCTTGGAGAGGTCGTCGTAGACGATGAGAGCGTCGCGGCCCTGCTCCATGAACTCCTCGCCGATGGCGCAGCCGGCGTAAGGAGCAAGGTACTGCAGGGCCGCCGACTCAGAGGCCGACGCGCTGACCACAACGGTGTGCTGCATCGCGCCGTGGCTCTCCAGCGTGGCGACCACCTGCGCCACCTTGTTCGCCTTCTGGCCGATGGCGACGTAGATGCAGATGAGGTCGCCGCCCTTCTGGTTGATAATCGTGTCCACGGCGATTGCCGACTTCCCGGTGGAGCGGTCGCCGATAATCAACTCGCGCTGGCCACGGCCGATAGGGGTCATGGCGTCGATGGCCTTGATGCCGGTCTGCACCGGCGTGTCGACGGACTGGCGCAGCACGACGTTGGGAGCGATGCGTTCCATCGGACGGCTACCGGTGGCGTGGATGGGGCCTTTGCCGTCAATCGGTTGGCCAAGGGGATTCACGACACGGCCGATGAAGGCGTCGCCGACCGGCACTTCCATGACCCGCCCAGTGGAGCGCACCTCGTCGCCCTCGCGGATGTCGCTGTAGTCGCCGAGAATGACGACGCCGACGCTCTCCTCTTCGAGGTTGAGCGCGAGCCCTGCCACGCCGTTGGCGAACTCCACGAGCTCGCTGTAGCGGACACCGCTCAGACCGCTCACGCGGGCGATGCCGTCTCCAGCCTGAATGACGGTACCGACGTCAATCGCTCGGATAGGCGCGCCGAAACTCTCGATCTGCTGCCGGATAACGGCGGCGATTTCATCGGCTCGTAGGGCCATGGTTCATCCTCCTGAGGACCTGATTCCCTTCACTCTGGCCACAGTTCCGGCCAAGGAGCAAGATTACTCCTTCACCCTAACCCTCTCCCAGAGGGAGAGGGGATTGCTTTTCCGCATCGGTCACGCGCCCGCAAGAGCGCGGCGCATGTGCTCGAGACGCGTGCGCAGGCTGCCGTCCACCAAATGGTCGCCGAAGCGCAGGACCATGCCGCCGAGCAGGGCGGCGTCCTGCCGATGGGCGAGCCTGATTCGCCGCCCCCGCACCTGCTCGAGACGCGCGCGCAGCCCTTCGACATCGCTCGGCTCAAGGGTGACAGCGGTGACGACTTCGGCCTCCTCAATGCCCTGGGCAACATCGAGCAGGTCCTGATAGGCCTCCGCAATGGGGCCAAGCAGGCGCACCCTGTTTCGCGAGGCCAGCAGCGCGACGAGGTTCAGCGCCTGCGGCTGCAGGCCGGGCAACACGCGTTCGACCACGGCGAGCCGCTGGTCAAGCGGCATTCTGTTCGTCTCGAGCAGCGTCGCAAAAGAAGGCTCCTGGGCGGCGCCGGCCAGACCGGCCAGGTCGCGGGACCACTCATCCAACCGGCCCTGCTCCTGGGCGAGCTCGAAAACGGCCTGGGCGTAGCGACGGGCGCCCCGTGGCGACGGCACGCTAGCCCCTCAGCGCTGGGCCGCTCTCTTCCAGCACTTCCTCAATGAGTTGACGATGCCTTGCGGGGTCTATCTCGCGCTGGATGACGCGCTGAGCGGCCCGAATGGTCAGGTCGGCGAACTCTTGCCTCAAGGCGGCGATCGCCGCGTCTCGCTCGGCTCGAATCTCATCCTGGGCGCGGGCCATGGCGATGACCGACTGGCGGGTGGCCTCGGCGCGCGCCTCCTCCTGGAGGCGTTGACCGGCCTGCGCGGCCTGATTGACGATCGCCTGCGCCTCGCGCTGGGCGGACTGGAGTCGCTCGCGCACTTCCTGTTCCGACTGCTGGGTCTGGCGCTGCAGCGCCTCGGCCCGCTCCATGCTCTCGCGCACTCGTTGTGCGCGTTCATCGAGCAGCCGGAGCAGCGGCGGCAGCGCGAAGCGCCAGAGCAGGAAAAGGAGCAGCGCGAAGTTGACGATTTGGGCCACGAGGCCCGGCAGATTAATCCCTAGGGCCTCCACAGGACGCTCCTTCCAACGAGGGTGGTGTCGCGGAGCTATACAAACTTGATGATGAGCGCCACGACCAGCGCATAAATGGCGATGGCTTCGGCGAAGGCCAGGCCAAGGATAAAGTTGGTGAAGAGCGCGCCCTGGGCCTCCGGGTTACGCCCAAGCGCCTCCATGGCCTTGCTCACCAGCATGCCGATTCCAAGGCCGGGGCCGAGCGAGCCGAGACCGATCGCGAGGGCCGCGGCGAGCAGCTTCAAACCTTCGTCTGTCATAGATGCGGTGCTCCTTTCCCTTATTGGGCTGGAATTTGGGGATTAATGATGGGTCGGTTGCGCTTCGTGGCCCTCCTCGCCATGGGCGGTGACGGCGACAGTGGCGAAAACGAGGGCCAGTAGGGCGAACACCAGGGCCTGGATGACGCCAACCAGCAGCTCGAGGCCCAAGAACAGCACAATGAGCACCCACGAGACTAGGTAGGTCATCACGCTCAAAAGCACCTCGCCCGCGAAGATGTTGCCGAATAACCGAAAGGAGAGGCTGATCAAGCGGGCGAGCTCGCTGATGATGTCTAGAAGGCCGACGAACAAATCGATGAGCCCGTTCATGATGTCGCCTCTCAGGAGGCGGCGCACGTTGATGAACTTGCCGAGGTAGCCGAAGCCGAGGGCGCGCAACCCCCAGAACTCGATGAAGGCCATGGCTACGAGCGCGATGGCTAGCGTCGTGTTGAGGCTGGTGTTGGCGCTGCGCAGCCAAGGGGCCAACGTGCCGATGGTGGCTCCCTCCGGCGCGTGGGCGTCGAGCCCCTCGACCTGCTGGGCGTTGAACGGAAGAATGGCAACGTTGAGCGGGCCAAGATGAACCTCGCTCCATACGGAGCCGTGCTCTCCTTCTTCGACCCAGCCGATCGTGTGGTAGCCGGGCAACAGACCAAGGTAGTTGCTGACGAAGATGAAGAGGAAGATGGTGACGACCAGCGGAAAGAAGCGGCGGGCGTTGCGGGGGCCGGCGACGTTGTTGCACAGGTTCAAGAACATGTCCAGCACGATCTCCAGTGCGTTCTGCCAGCTACGTCCGCTAGGGATGAGGCTGGCGGTGCGCGAAGCCCGCCAGAAGACAAGGAGAATGACCGCGATGCTCGCCCAGGCGGCGACGGTCGTGTTCTCGATGGCGAGGCCGCCAAGGTGTAGCACCGGCTCGGCCTTCAGCGAGACATGCGGCGCCGGGCCTGGGAAAAAGAGCCGCCCGACGACGATGAGGGCGATGATGCCCAGGGCGATTAGGACGGCGCGGTTCCGCATCTAGGGGCCGCTCCGCCTCGCTGTGCTTCGGTTTCCGTTTCGTGGCACGGGACGTATGGCCTTCATCATCTCATATATGGCCCGGGCCGCAGCCGCCAGGCCGAGCGCGACCCCGAGAAGTGTGAACAGCGGGGTCGTGTGAAGACGCCGGTCCAGCCAAAGCCCCCCAATCAAGGGCAGGACTATGGCAAAGACTACCACCCACCCGAGCCCCAGGAAGCGGAAGGCGCTCGCCCACCCAGGCTGCATTTCGCCTCCTGCAAGGCCTGGCACACCCAGCGGTTCTTCCAGCCCTGCCTGTGAACCGTGCGGATTATCACAAACGGAAAAACTGCTGTCAAGGCGAGCGGTGCAGGATTCACCCCAGCCCACCGAGATTACGGAGAACTGGTGATGATGCCTGTGCCCTCCGTGCTCTCTGTGGTGAGCGACGGTGACGAGCCAGGCTCACAGGACACCGCCATGTTGCCGCGGTGTTCGTTGACGCGGGTGGCGCGAGTGCCTAGTCTTGTCGAAGACCCGCCTGCCGAACACGCGGAGCGTATCACCTGAAGGGAGGCTTCATGCCCACCGCGACCATCAACGGCATCACCATCGCCTACACGGAGGCCGGCCAGGGCACGCCGGTGCTCTTTGTGCACGGCTATCCGCTCAACCGAACGATGTGGGAGCCGCAACGGACCGCGCTTTCGCAGCGGGCGCGGGCCATCGCCGTCGACCTGAGGGGCCACGGCGAATCGAGCGCGCCGCTCTGGTTCGCCACGATGGACCTGTTCGCCGACGACCTGAAGGGCCTGCTCGACCACCTAGGCATCGACCGCGCTGTGATCTGCGGATTCTCCATGGGCGGCTACGTCACGTTCGCCTTCTACCGAAAGTACCCGGAGCGCGTGCGCGGCCTCATCCTCGCCGACACCCGCGCCCAGCCAGATTCGCCGGAGGCGAAGCAGAACCGCTTCAACGCCGCACAGACGGCGCATCAGCAAGGAGCCAAGGCCATCGCCGATGGCATCCTTCCCCGCCTGTTGACCACGTCTGCTGTCGAGGGGAACCCTGTTCTCGTGGCAAAGGTGCGCGCCATCCTGGAGAGCACGCCTGTGGCCGGCATCGCCGCCGACCTGATGGCGCTTGCCGAGCGGCCCGACTCGCAGCCGCTGCTGCCACAGATCAGTGTGCCTACGCTGGTCATCGTTGGGGCCGAGGACACCCTCACGCCGCCGACCGACTCACAACTGATGGCGGAGCGCATCCCACGAGCACGCCTGGTCACGATCCCCAACGCCGCCCATCTCTCGAACATGGAGCAGCCTGAGGCCTTCAACCGGGCGGTGGGGGAGTTTTTGCGAGCACATTCCGATTGAGTTGGTCGGCGGGGATGGCTTAGACTAGCCTTAGACTAGTCGCCAAGCGGAGGAGTGATCGTGATGTTTGGGCGAACGGTAGGCGCCTACGAGGCTAAGACAAAGCTGCCTCAGCTGTTGGACGAGGTGGCAATGGGCAACACAGTCACCATCACCAAGCATGGAGTGCCTGTAGCGCAGTTGGTTCCCTATCCCAAGAAGAAGCTGCGCGACCTTAAGAAAGTGATCGAGGAGTTTGAGGAGTGGCAAGCGCAACAAAACATTACTTTAGGTGGCATAACGATCCGTGAGCTGATCGAGGAAGGACGGCGCTAGTGCCGTTCGTTTTGGACAACTCCGTGACCATGGCATGGTGCTTTGCCGATGAAGCGAATGCTTTTACTCGAGACATCCGCCGGCACCTCGACGAAAACGACGCCCTTGTGCCCGTTATTTGGCCCTTCGAGGTAGCAAACGCTTTGCTAGTCGCCGAGCGCCGCAGACGAATAACTGAGGCCCAAACCGGGCGATTCCTCGAGTTTCTGAGCACGATGCCCATTACGGTGGACACCGACACTGACCCAAGTGAACTGCAGATGGTGCTTGTTGGGCGCGAGTATGGCTTGACTGCCTACGATGCCTGTTACCTGGAACTCGCTATACGACAGGGACTACCTCTCGCCACCCAGGACGCCCAGTT
>DATDQG010000144.1:0-44826 GCA_035292365.1 Dehalococcoidia bacterium | reverse complement strand
TCCCGCGACGTGCCGGGGCTCCCGAACGCGCTCCGCCTCTGGCTTGGCGAGAAGGAGGCGACGCCCGCCGACGGCCTGCTCCTTTTTGAGACGAACATCGACGACATGAACCCAGAGCACTACGGCTACGTGATGGAGCAGCTCTTCGCGGCCGGCGCCCTCGACGTCTGGTTCACGCCCATCCAGATGAAGAAGAACCGACCGGCCACGATGCTCAGCGTGCTTGCCCGGACTGCGCTCGAAGGGGCCGTCGCGGACGTGCTGCTGCGCGAGACCAGCACCCTGGGCCTGCGGGTGCAGCCGGTGTCGCGCCACGAGGCGCAGCGAGAAGCGCTCCGCTTCGAGTCGAGCCTCGGGCCTGTCGGGGTGAAGGTGAAGCGTCGCGGCGAAGCGGTCCTTCAGATCGCCCCAGAGTACGACGACTGCCGGCGGATCGCCGTCGAGAGGCGGCTGTCGCTGCAGGAGGTCTACCGCGTCGTGGAACGAGAGGCCTGGGAGCGGCTCGGCACCGTTCCTTAGTTGGCACACCGAGCCACTGGCTGGAAAGTTACCTCTATTCTGGCGTCAGGAGCGAATCGGATGGAATCACCGGCAATCCAAGTCGTGAATTCCGGCGTCGTACTTTTGCAGTTCTTTGATGACGGCAAGGATGGGAAGCTGGTGATCGCCGAGGGCGACAGGACCGTTCCGTTTGAGATCAAGCGTGTTTACTACATCACCGACCTCGAGAACGCGGCGGCGGTACGCGGTAAGCACGCCCACAAGAAACTGGAACAACTCATCTTTTGCGTTCATGGGAGCTTTGACCTGGCGTTGGACGACGGGTACACGAGGCAAACGATCTCGCTCAGCAGCCCCTACTACGGCATCCGCCTCGGCCCCAAGCTGTGGCACACGATGACCAATTTCTCAGACGACTGCGTGATCCTGGTCCTCGCCAACGATTATTACGACGAGGGCGACTACATTAGGGACTATCATGAGTTTGTGAATCTCGTGCATGAAGGGGCGTCTCGACCCGTCCACGGCTGAGCAGCGCCTAAGAGCGGGCCAGAAGCGTCGACCAGACCACGACGAATGAATCGCTACCAGAAAACAGCCATCGCGACCCTGGCGCTCCTCGCCGTGTTGGCGGGACCGGTCGCAACGGCACGGGCAGCAGGTCCCTGCGACGAGCTGGTCCTCGACGACGCCGGCGCCTTCGGCAGCAGGGTGTCGGAAGTGGAGACGGAGGCGCAGAGGCTCGTCGCGGCCGGGGGCGACGTACGCGTCCGAACGATCCAGACCTACGGGTCCTCAGCGACCCTCGACAGCTATGCACTGCAAATGGAGCAGGGCTGTCCGTCGTGGAAAGCGCCCGACGGCGGCCGGAAGAACAACCTCATCGTATTGATGGTAGCTGTCCAGGAGCGCAGGACCGGCCTGTACTACGGCAGCCAGTGGGAGCGCACCCTGGGAGCAAACTGGACGCGGATCCAGACGGACTTCATGAACCCGCGCTTCCGCGATGGCGACTTCGCCGGCGGGTTCGTCAGCGGTCTGCGTGAGATCCAGCGGCTCGTGGACCTCCAACTCCATCCCCCACCATCCCAGGCCACCGACCTGACCGGCCTCTGGCGGGTGCTGACGCTCGTCGTGGGACTAGTGGCTGTGGGAGTTGGGTTGTACTTCTTATCTAGTTTCCTCCGGACCGTCGTGAACGCGCAGGCGGCGCGCCGCGCTGCGCAGCAGCGGGCGCGGCTGGCCAAACAGCGCGCCATCCCGCGGATCGTCGAGCTGAACCAAGCCCTGCAGGCGCTCGACCTGGGAATCCGCAGCCTTGACGGCAAAATCTCCGAGGACGGGGCCGCACTGCTGCGCAGCCGGTTCGCCGAGGCTCATGCGCTCATGAACAGGGCCACACTGGCCCATGGAGACCTCGAGAGCGCGACGACCAACCCGGACCGCGGCGGGCTCAGCCTTGCCGAGTACGACGCCATCGAGCGGGCGTACACGCAAGACGTTCTGGACGTGCTCCAACAGGTGAGCGACCGTGTCAACGATCTCAACCAGCAGGTCACGAAGTTGGAAGGGCTGATTCGGGACTTGCCGACCACGATAGCCTCCGCTCGAGCCAGTCTGGAAGAAGGCGAAAAGCGAACGGCCGCGCTGGCGGAACGAGGCTTCAAGCCAGCCGACCCCGACGCCATCCTTGCGAAGGGGGAGGAGGGCCTGAGGCGGGCCATGGCGGGCCTGGAGCGGCGAGAGCTGCCTGAGGCCGAAGGCCTGGTGATCCAGGCAGAGCGCAATATCCGCGAGGCGGTCGCGCTGGCGGAATCGCTCCCGAAGCGTAAGGAGCAACTGGAGAGGGCAATCCCCGCGCTCGTGGTCAGGATCGAGCAGGTCAAGTCCGCCATCGTCGCGGGCAAAGCGCTCTTCGACGAGATCAGCGCCGCCCACGCCGAGTCGAGCTGGGAGTCCATTCGCGGAAACGGCACCGAGGCGACGAACAGGGTCAATCGGTCACTGGCGCTGCTGGAGGCGGCCAACGCGGCATCGACCATGGAGCGACAAGAGTGGCAGCAGGCAGAGGAGGCCATAGGGCAGGCCAATGATTACCTCGACGAGGCGGAGTCGTTGATGCGGTCCATTAGCGCTCTGAAAGGCAGTCTTGAAGCGGCGCGACGCGATAGCGAGCCGGAGATCCAAGCCGCGCAGGCGGATATCACGAAGGCCTGGGAGTACGTCCACGAGTACGATGACGACATCCGTGAGAGCCTCGAAGACGACTTGCGCCTCGCGCAAGCTACGCTAGAGCAGGCTCGGGCTGCGCTGCTCGAGGTCACGCCCGATTACCTCAAGGTCGTCAGAATGGCCAAGGAGACTAATGCTGCCGCAGACAAGGTGCTGGCGGAGGCGCAAACCGAGCACGAAGCGGCGGATCGCCTACGGGCCCGAGCCGCCAGCGCGGTCAGGAGTGCTCGTGCGGCCGTGTCGAAGGCGGAAGAGTACATCGAGGACCACCAGCGCGACGCCGGAGAATCCCCGAAGGCGTACGTGCTCCGCGCGCGTCAGCTCTTGGCCCAAGCCCTCACGCGGACAGACCCTGCGGCCCAGATTGCGGAAGCAGCGCTGGCGGAAGAGGCCGCTGAGACAGCCTACAAAGAGGCTACCGCCGACGTCGACGAGACCTTCGGCAGGGCTTACGGGGTTGGTGGGTCCAGTCCGGGCGGCGGTTGGTGGGGCGCCGTAGGTGGCGGCTTCGGCGGAGGAGGAGGCTCTAGCGGCTTTGGCGGCTCCGGTGGCGGAGGAGGCGGGTCAACGGGCTGGTAGGTTCGCACTCCCAACATCACTGGCCGCTCTGTTACTCACAAGCAAGAGGAATCGCCAAGAAACCACCGGGAACACCCCTCGGAGGGCTCAGAGCCACCAATCTGGGGACAAAAGGGGCCCGCTGATGGCTCTGAGTGTTCTATAATAAGAAGAAAGTCTCGTGCAACCGTCACGAGAGATAAGGAAGCGCTGAATGAGCACGACCGAAATCATTGATCTCCCAGAGCAGACCACCGACGACGAGCCAGAGGTTCTGATCCTGGCCCTAGTGGCACGCCGGCGTGCCGTGCTCTTCCCGCGACTGGTCAGCCCCCTCTTCCTCGGCAGGGTGGCGAGCCTCCGGGCCGTCGAAGACGCCATGCTGCACAATACGACCGTTGCGGTCGTGACGCAGCGCGCGCAGGGCGAGATCAGCCTCGATAACCTGTACTCTATCGGGACAGAGGCCAACGTCAGCCGTCTCATCACCCTGCCCGACGGCAACCGGCAGGCATGGGCACAGGGCCAGCGGCGGATCCGCATCACTGGCATCCTCGAGACCGAGCCCTACGTCAAAGTGACGGCAGTCCCCATCGAGGAGCCTGAGGCGGCCGACGGCCGTGAGGTCGAGGCGCTCAGCCGTGCCGTCCTCAGCCAGTTCGAGCGGACGGTTCAGCTCTCCAATCGGCTCTCCGACGATGCCTACGTCGCAGCAGTGAATATGGAGCAGCCGGGCGGCTTGGCCGACTTCATCGCTTCCACGCTGGGCCTGGAGATTCCGCAACAACAGGCCTTGCTCGAACTGCTCGACCCGATGGAACGCCTGCAGCAGGTCTCGGTGCTCCTGGCCAAGGAGCTGGACCTTTTGGAGCTGCAGCGCAAGATCCAGACGCAGGTGCAGTCGGAGGTCGATAAGTCGCAGCGCGAGTACTACCTGCGCGAGCAGATCAAGGCGCTCCAGCGCGAGCTCGGCGAGTCGGACCCGCAAACGCGAGAGCTAGCCGAGCTGCGCGAGAAGATCGAGGCAAGCGGCATGCCGGAGGCGGCGAGCACCAAGGCGCAGCAGGAACTGGACCGCCTCTCGCAGATGCCGCCGCAGTCGCCGGAGACGGGCGTCATCCGCACCTACGTCGACTGGCTCGTCAGCCTGCCCTGGGCCACCGAGACGGAGGACAACCTCGACCTCAAGGAAGGGGCACGAACCCTCGATGCGAACCACTACGGGCTGAGCAAGGTGAAGGAGCGCATCCTGGAGTTCCTCGCGGTGCGCAAGCTCACCGGCGGTCGCATGCGCAGCCCGATCCTCTGCTTCGTCGGCGCGCCGGGCGTCGGCAAGACGAGCTTGGGGCGCTCCATCGCCCAAGCCCTGGGGCGCAAGTTCGTGCGCATGAGCCTTGGCGGCATTCGCGACGAGGCGGAGATCCGCGGCCACCGTCGGACCTACGTCGGGGCACTACCCGGTCGCATCATCACAGCGATGCGGAATGCGGGCACGGTCAACCCCGTCTTCATGCTCGACGAGATCGATAAGGTCGGCCTCGACTTCCGCGGCGACCCGTCGGCGGCGCTGCTTGAGGTGCTGGACCCGGAGCAGAACTTCGCCTTCAGCGACCACTACCTGGACGTCCCTTACGACCTCTCCAAGGTCTTCTTCATCACCACGGCCAACCGCATGGACACGGTCCTCCCGGCGCTCCGAGACCGCATGGAGGTGATCGAGCTGTCAGGCTACGTGGAAGAAGAGAAGCTCGGCATCGCGCGGGCCTTCCTCGTGCCGCGACAGCTCGAGGAACACGGCCTCAAGCCGGAGGGTCTCCGGTTCGCGGATGGCGCCTTGCGACGCATCATCAGGGAGTACACGCGCGAAGCCGGCGTGCGCAACCTGGAGCGCGAGATCGGCCACATCTGCCGGAAGATCGCCCGCTCCCTGGCGCAGACAGAACGCGCCACGAAGCGCATCACCGCCAACGGAGTGCCAAAGTTCCTCGGACCGCGCCGCTTCTACTGGGGCGCTGCCGAGGAGCAGGACGAGATCGGCGTGGCCACCGGCGTCGCCTGGACCGAGACCGGCGGCGATCTCATGGGCATTGAGGTCACGTTGATGGAGGGGAAGGGACAGCTCATCCTCACCGGGCGTCTCGGCGAGGTGATGCGGGAGTCCGCGCAGGCGGGCCTCTCCTACGCGCGGTCCAAGGGGGCTGAGCTGGGCATCAAACCGAAGTTCTTCGAGAAGACCGACGTCCACGTGCATGCGCCGGAAGGGGCGGTGCCCAAGGAGGGGCCGTCCGCGGGCATCACGATGGCGACCGCCCTCATTTCGGCTCTCACGAGACGAGCCACACGCCGCGACGTGGCCATGACTGGCGAGATCACGCTGCGCGGCCGCGTGCTGCCGATCGGCGGCGTGCGCGAGAAGGTGCTGGCCGCGCACCGAGCCGGCATTCGCACCTTCATCTTGCCCAAGAAGAACGAGAAGGACCTGCTGGACGTGCCCAAGGATGTGCGGCGCGACATGACGTTCGTGTTTGTCGAGCAGATGGATCAGGTGCTCGCAGTGGCCCTGGCCCCTGCCTCCATCCAGAAAGCGGCAGCGGCGTGACCCGTGACCTGGCCAGACATTGCCATCCTGGTAGTGCTGGGCTGGTTCGTCGTCACCAGCATGCTCGCAGGACTGCTGCGTGAGGTGCTGTCCTTGATAGGCCTGATCGTGGGAGTGGTGCTTGGAGGCCGCTATTACGCGGCAATAGCGGAGCAGTGGGGTCTTTTCGAGCGCTTTGGTGATGTTCTGGGCGGGATCACGGCCTTCGCCGGCATCTTCCTGGCGATCACCGTGGCAGCACACGTCGTGGCGGCCGTGCTGCAGCGCATCGTAGGCCTGCTGTTCCTCGGGTGGCTCGACAAGCTGGGCGGGGCCGCCTTCGGCCTGGCAAAGGGGATCCTGATCGTCGAGATTGCGCTGGTCCTGTTGTTGCGCCTGCCTTCGGACGAGGTGCAGCAGACGCTCCGCGCTTCCCTCTTGGCGCCGGCCCTGTTAAAGTATGCTCCAGTGGTCTTCGGCCTGTTGCCGGCGGACTTCGACGCCGCCCGCGACCTGCTCGCGACTTGAGGCTCGGTAGGTTGGAAGAGGCTACGCCTATGGAGGATGGGCCGGTCCGGCTAACACATGCACCAGTGCTGGTGCTGAACCATAACTACGAGCCGCTTCATGTCTGCAACGCGCGACGGGCAGTCGTACTGGTATCGCGGGGAAAGGCGGAGGTCCTCGAGGAAGGGGCCGGCGCCTTCCACACCGTCGCCATGGTATATCCATTCCCATCGGTTATCCGCCTCGTCTACATTATCCATCGACCCCGCCCGCAGGTGCGACTGAACCGGCGCGAGGTGTTCGCCCGCGATGACTTCACGTGCCAGTACTGCGGGCACCGCGTGAGAGACCTGACCCTGGACCACGTGACCCCCCGTCGTCTTGGCGGAGGGCACTCGTGGGAGAACCTGGTCAGCGCCTGCAAGACGTGCAATCACCGCAAGGCGGGACGCACACCGGCGGAGGCGCGCATGCGGCTGTTGCGACCGCCGCGGCCTCCTCAGTCGACGTACGTCTTCCTGTTCCACGACTACCTGCCGCGCCATCAGGAATGGCTCAAGTTTATCCCGGGCAGCGAACGCCTCGCGGCCCCCACCTGGTTCTATGGAGACGGCGAGGAGCCGGCTTAGCCGCAAGCCCCCTTCATCTCTCCGCGCGGGCGCGGTCGTCTTTCACGGCGGTCAGCTCGTCGCCATCGAACGCCGCTGGGCGGGCGGGGAACACTACTTCCTGATCCCCGGCGGCCGGGTGGAGAACGGCGAGCGGCCCGAGGAGACCGTCGTACGTGAGTTCCAGGAGGAGACAGGCCTCACCGTGCAGGTCGGCAGATTATTGGCCACTGTGCAGAGGGGACCGCAAGCGCAGCGCTATTATCTGGCCGAGGTGGTGGGTGGCGCGTTCGGCCCCAGCGACGACCAGGCGGTTCTGCTGCCCCTCGACGCCCTAGCCTCGCTGGACCTGCGGCCCCTGCCCGTGCGCGACCTGATCGTCCGCGCGGCGAGCGAGGGCTGGCCGACCGAGACGCTGGCCTTCAAAGAGGCGGCGAGGGGGTAGGGGCAAGCCACCGCAGTTCGCTGAGTTCGGTTGGACGGGCCCGCTCCGCGGGTTGACAATCGTTCGGCTAGGCGGGAGGATTACCGCACTTACGTAGGCAAAACCGCGAAAGGCAACGGAGGCTGCCGCCATCGCCGACGCTGTCCCTCCCACCATCATCGCCGGCCGCTACGAGGTGCTGGGCACGCTCGGACAAGACGGCATGGGCGCCGTCTACCGAGCGCGGGACACACGGCTTGGCCGCATCGTGGCCATCAAGACCATCCTGCCGCAGTTCATCGCGAGTCAGCAGGTGTCGGCCCGTTTCCTGCGCGAGGCTCAGGCGCTCGCCCGCCTCACGCATTCCAACATCCTCACGCTCTAAGACTTGGGCCAGCTCATTATTACCCCACTTCATAGACTCGGACGACCTCCCAAATGGCGCGAATGACGACCGCAACAACGGTCACCTTTCTCTTCACCGACCTCTCCGGCTCGACCGAGATCCTCGAGCGCCTCGGTGACGACGCCGCCCAGAGCTTATGGCGCACGCACTTCGAGCTCCTCCGGCACGCCGTTGCTGCCCACGGCGGAACGGAAGTGAAGAGCCTCGGCGATGGCCTGATGGTCGCTTTCCCCAGCGCTCTCAGCGCAGTCGCGGCGGCCGTGGCCATGCAGCAGGCGACCAACCGGCACAACCGTCGCGAGAGCCATCCTCCCCTGAGAGTACGGGTTGGTCTCCACGCGGGCGAACCCATCCGCACGGATGATGACTACTTTGGCGCCTCTGTCGTGATCGCTCGGCGCCTGTGCGACATCGCGGCGAGCGACGGCATTTACGTTTCGTCCATAGTGCGAGGATTGATTGGCAACCGGGGCGGCTTCAAGTTCCGCGACCTTGGTCCACTGCCGTTGAAGGGGTTGAGTGAGCCAGTTAGCGCCGTTGAAGTCCTCTGGGAGCCAGCAGTGGATGAGGACGAGCCGTTGGTCACTCCGGCGACCTTGTCTGATGCCGTGACCGCGCCCGTGTTCCTGACGGCGCTTCAGAGTGGTAGGCGAGTGGCCTTAGTGGGAAGGGAGTCAGAGCTCGCTACTCTGAGACAACGCCTCGACGCCGAGGATGGCGGGGGTGGAGTTGTGCTGCTGGCGGGCGAGCCAGGCGTCGGCAAGACGCGGCTGCTCTTGGAGGCTGCCGAGCACGCTCAGAACAATGGCTGGCAGGTGCTCATCGGCCACGCCTACGACTCCGAGGGCATGCCTCCCTATCTGCCGTTCGAGGAAGCGATATCGGGTATCGTCCGCGCGACGCCCAATACAAAGCTGCATGCAGAAATCGTTGAGGCGGCGCCAGAGATCGCGCTGCTGATACCAGAGCTCCGCGACCGAGTGCAGCGGGCGGCACCGCGACCGTCCCTCGGGCCGGAAGGCGACCGCTACCGCTTGTTTGAAGGGGTAGCTCAAGTTCTAGGGGACATCGCCCGCTCCAGCCCGCGTGGGCTCCTGCTCTGTCTCGAGGACCTGCATTGGGCGGATGACTCTACCCTCTCACTGTTGGAGCACATTGCGCGCCAACTGGCCGATATTCGGGTGCTTATCGCAGTGACGTATCGAGACACCGAACTGGAGACTTCACGATCTCTGGCTCGAACGCTCGAGCAAATAGCGCGGCAAGGGTCAGTCCTCCGTCTAGACATCGAGCGCTTGGTTCACGAGGAAGTCGGTGCGTTACTCGCTAAGTTGGGAGGGCCCGAACCTCCCGCCTCCCTCATCGAGGCAGTCTACGCCGAAACGGAGGGCAACCCGTTCTTCGTGCGTGAGGTGTTCGAATACCTTCAGGAAGAGGGGCGGCTCCTTGACACGTCAGGACGCTGGCGTGTTGACCTCCACATCGCTGAATCCGATGTGCCGCCAAGCGTCAGGCTGGTCATTAGCCGCCGTCTGGAGCGGGTAAGCGAGCGGTGCCGTCGGACCCTGTCCCTGGCCGCGTTAATCGGCCGCAGCTTCGATTACGAGCTATTGCGCGTTGTGTCGGACCTGGGGAATGAGGCGTTACTGGATGCGTTGGATGAGGCGGAAAGGGCCCATCTCCTCGAGTCTACGACAGCTGGCCTGACCTTCGCCCACGAGCTGGTCCGTCAGACGCTGGTGAACAGCCTCACTCAGCCCCGACGACAGAACATCCATCTGCGCATTGCGCAGACCATGGAGGCGATCTACGCCCGCAACCTTGCGCCGTACGTATCGGAACTAGCGGGCCACTTCCGCCTAGCCGGCAATTCGGCGGACGCGAACAAGACCATCGCTTACTGCGTGCGCGCCGCCGGGGCCGCGCAAGCCCTCTTCGCCTACGCGGATGCCGTCTCCAATCTGGAAGCCGCCCTGGCTGCCCAAGAGCGGGCTCAATTGGAGGATGCAAGTCAGAAATGTGACCTGCTCTTGCAGCTTGGCGAAGCGCTAATGCCTGCTGGGGAGCCGCGGCGGGCCGTGGAGGTGGCAACCCAGGCTCTGGCTCTTGCTGAGGCCCCGGGGGACTCCAAGGCGGGCACAGCATCAGATCCTGAAAGGGGGGCGCGCGCCTGCCGAGTGGCAATCATGGCCATGTACCGCTACGGTGGCAGCGTAATGTGGGGCACGCCCGAGTGGGCGCAGTGGGCGCAATGCGCAGACCGCTACGCGGCTGAGGGGACGGTGGACAGGGTGTATGCGGACTACGCCCTGGCTGCCTTCGAGCACAACCCTGGCCGTTTTCGAGCGTGGCGTGCTCAGCGGGAACGTGCCCTGAGTCTCGCACGTCGGCTCGATCAGGCCGACCCCCTCTTCCTGGCCGCCTGGCTGTTCATCAGCTTCGATGGTGCGCCGCAACACCAGGCTGAGAGGCGGCACCTGGTGGAGGAACTAGCAGCCCGGCCAAAGGAAGGAGTCAATACCAGAACGCTGTGCTCGGTGCTGGCGGTTGGCGGGGATACGTTCCTGGGCTGGGGAGACCGCGACCGGGCGGAGGCACTGTGGCACCAGGTGAGCGATCTAGCTGCACGCACACGGGACCCTTTTGCCCGGCTGTATTCCCTGTGGGGTGAGGTGGCGGCGCGGCTATTGGCCGGCGAGTTCGAGCGGGCCGTAGAGTTGGGAGATGCTCTGGAGTCGCGGGGCGCCGACTACGGAATGGCCGTGATGGGGAGGGTAATTGCCGACAGCCTGGTCTGGCGGCCGAGGCTTTATCTTGGGCGTTTTGAGGAGGCTCTGGCCGCTCTGGGCGAGCCCGGGCGGCTGGCGGTCGCCCCGGAGGCACTGTACCTTGCCGCGAAGCGAGTGTTGACTCTGGCGCACCTCGGACGGGCTGAGGAGGCCAGGACAGCGCTGGGTCAGGTAGTGGAGAAGCTAGAAGGTGCGCTGGGAGAGGAGGACGAAACCCCAGCCTTCATGCTGTTGTACTTGCTGGAGGCGGCCGTATTGCTGGAGGAGCGCGCCCTGGTCGAGGCGTTCGCGGCGCGACTGTCTAGTCTAGCCCACCTGGCGGGGACACATAGCCACAATATGACCTGCTTCGGGCGGCACCTAGGAGCGGCCGCGGCGTTACTAGGCAAGCCGGAGGAGGCGCGAGGGTACTACGCGCAGGCACTGGACGTGGCAACGAAGATCCGCTTCCGTCCTGAGATCGCCCTCACCCGGCTCCAGCTCGCCGAGTTGCTCCTCGAGCACTACCCCGAAGAACGCGCCGAGGCCCTTGATCACCTCGACTTCGCCATAGCCGAGTTCCGCGAGATGAAGATGGCGCCGTCGCTGGAGCGGGCGTCAGCGATGCGATCGAAGGTGTTGGAGGGAACGTAGGAGATTCTTCGGTCGCCTGGCGTGCCTAACGACAGGCGGGCTCCCTCAGAATCATCCATGAGGGACTTGCAGCCCTCACGCGAACAGGATGAAAGCGCAGAGGCACGCTCTCACCCTCACCCTAACCCTCTCCCATCAAGGGAGAGGGAACTCGCTCACGCCATACCTTCAGGGCAATGATATTGAAGGGGAGAAGACGTTGGCGCTGCGGGCGAAGATGTTGGAGAGAACGTAGGAGATTCGGTCGCTGCGCTCCCTCAGAATGCCATTGGAAGGGGCTGCGGGAGCGTGAGAGCGACTGCGGCGCCTCAGCCCGCGTGCTGGGGGTACGACCCAAAGACCTTCAGTTGGGCGCTGTGGCGCGCGATGCTCTCGAGGGCCGCCGCGACGGGCGAGCTGAGGCGGTGCCCCTCCAGGTCGACCAGGAAGTAGTAGCGGCCCAGCGCCTCCTTCATGGGGCGTGACTCGACCTTGTCCAGGTTGATCTGCCGGTCGGCGAACTCGCGGAGGACGCTGACAAGCAGCCCTGGCCGGTCCTCATCGAAGGTGAAGGCGAGCGACGTCTTGTCGTGGCCGGTCGGTGCGTGGTCCTCGGTCGCGAGCACCACGAAGCGCGTCTCGTTGGCGGGGTGGTCCTGGATGCCATCGGCCAGGACAGCGGCCCCGTACAGGTCCGCGGCGCGTCGGTTCGCGATGGCCGCGGCCGGCAGAGGAAATCCCATCATCTCGGCGACGGCGGCGGCGGTGCTCGTGGTCGGGACCACGCCGGCGCTGGGGAAGTGCTCATCCAGGTAGCGCCGGCACTGTCCCAGCGCCTGTGGGTGTGAGAACACTGTGCGCACCTCTTCGCGCTGGGTGCCCGGCTTCACAAGGAGTAGATGAACCACCGGCAGCACGATCTCAGCGCGGATATGCAGCGCCGTCTCGGCGCCGAGGAGCAGGTCCAGCGTCTCGGCGACCGAGCCCTCCAGGCTGTTCTCGATGGGCACAACCCCTTCGGCGACAGCGCCGTTCTGCACTGCCCGCGCCACCGCGGTGATGGTCGGATACGGCAGGAGCTCCGCAGCTTCCCGGGCGCCATTGCGCCGGATATATGCCAGCGCGGCCTCCTCCGAGAAGGTGCCCGGCGGGCCAAGGTAGGCGACGCTCTTGCTCACGGAAGCCTCCTAAGAGCGGGTCGCACCGTCGGTCAGGACGGCTCGTAGCTGCTCGGCCGTTTCGGGGCTCGTGAGCGCCACGAGATCGTCGTCCGCTTCCAGCATCGTGTCCGGGGCGGGGACCGTCGGCATGCCGCCTCTTTTCACGATCAGCAGGACCTGGCTCGGATGGGGCAGCCGCAGGTCGCGAAGCCGGCGACCCACCACCTGCGCTCCGAGGGGCACTTTGACCTCCACGATGCCGTAGGCCGTGCCGTCTAGTAGTCGCAAGAGGTGGACCAGCGGATAGGCAGGCAGCTCCTCCTCGATGTGTTCCAGGATGACGTTGGTGGAGGAGACCGTGAAATCAATACCTATCTTCAGGAAGATAGGTTCATTCTTCGGGTTGTTGATGCGGGCTATAGCCCGCGGGACGTGAAAGAGGTGCTTGGCAACCTGACAGGCCACCAGGTTGACCTCGTCGTCGCCTGTCACGGAGATGAAGTTCTCAGCACGGGCGGCACCCGCTTCATCCAACACAGCCGTCTCGCAGCCGTCGCCCTGCAGGACGACGCTGCCGAACTCTTCGGTGAGCATCTCGCACTTGGCCGGGTCTCTTTCGACGATCAGCACCTCGTGGCCCTGGTCGAGCAGTCCCCGTGCCAGGAAGTAGCCAACTTTGCCGCCACCCACGATGATGTTGTACATCATCCGCTCCTTGGTGGCTCCGCCTGTGCGGTCGCTGGCTCGCGAAGGAGTGCCTCGTGGACCAGTTGCGCGCCGACGCGGGCCGGATTGATGGTGCGCAGGCCCAAGGACTCATAGAGCTGCTCGCGACTTGGGTCGTGAATGCGGCAAACGACTCGCTGGACGTTGAATCGGTGGCGGGCAATCTGTGCCGCCATGATGTTCTGGTTCTCGTTTTGCGTGACGGCGGCGAAGGCGTCGGCCTGTTCGATGCCGGCCCGGCGCAGCACGTCTTCATCGATGCCATTGCCAACCACCACAACGCCGCCGAAGTCAGGCGGCAGCAGGCGGAAAGCGTTCGGGTTCATATCGAGCACCGTGACCTGATGACCCTCGCTCGCCAGAAGCCCGGCCAGGATGGAGCCGGTCCGGCTGCACCCCATGATGATGGCGTTCATGATCGCTCCCCTGGAGGAGGTTCGCTGTAGAGCCAGACCGCGCAAGGTGCGTGGCGAAGGACATAGGGCGCGGTCCGGCCCAAATTGAACTCGCCAAGACGGCGTTTGTGGGTTACCCCCATGATGATCAGGTCGGCGTGGCGCTCGATAACCTCCTCAATGATGGCCGGGCCCACGTCTCGCGCCTGGATGAGGTCGGTCTCCACCTCGGTGTCAACCTCCTCGGCGACGCGCTCCGCGCGACCCAGCACCTCCTCGCCGCGGCGCGCCTCCACCTCGATGAGCGCCGTGAGGGGCAAGGCGCGCTTCACCTCGATGACGTAAACGACCGTCACCGTCGCGTGGTACCGGCGCGCAAGGTCGCAAGCGATCCGCACTGCTTCCTCGCTCGCCGGCGTCCCGTTGCTCGGCACCAGGATTCGCTTAGGTTTATGGAGCATCGTCATCTTCAAGGAACGCCCCCCCTCAAGTTTACATCGTTTGGGAGGAACCGCCGCTCGCCGGTCTGCCCGTATTTCTATTAAACCGGTTGTCTCGTAGCGACGAGGGGCAAGTGTCGCCGCCAGCGATACGCTGCGTACAGCACCAAGCCCAGTGCGATCCAGGCAAGCCCGACCCACCGGCTGTAGGGCTGACTTACGACAACGATACCCCAGACAGCTGCGGTGGCCAGCAGCCCAAGGACGGCTGTCAGCGGCAACTCACGACCGGCGATACGCGCCGAGCCCCAGGGCTTGAAGGGGCGCGGGATGTCTGGACGTCGCCAGCGCAGCACGATGATGCTGGCATGGGCGAGGCTAAAGGCCAGCATCGCACCGAAACCGTATAAGGCGCCCATGTTCTGGAAGATCAGGGGCGACCAGTACCCAGGGAGCAAGACAAGCACGGATGCAACGGCGAATAGTAGGACCGCCACGTAAGGCGTGCGGAAGCGTCCGTGCAACCTGCCGAGGAAGGTGGGGATATCGTCATGAAGGCTCATCGAATACGCGAGACGCGACGCGCCTATGAGGCCGGCATTGGCGGCAATCGTGAGGATGATAGCAGCCAACACCGCCACCAGCGGCTGGAGAACGTTGCGCAGCCAGTGCACGGGGATGCTGGCGGCGATGCCAGCCACAGGCGCGCTCGCCCAGGTCGTAGCCAGCTCAGTCGGGGTCATAGCACTAAGAGCGGCAAGGCTGACCCCGGCATACATGGCGATCACCGTGCCAACGACCAGCAGCATGGCTCGCGGCACGCGTCGCTCTGGGATGCGCGTTTCCTCGGCTACCTGAGATACGCTTTCCAGGCCGATATAGGCCACCATGGCGATGGAGACGCCGTAGGCAAGGCTCTGCGTATCGGGCCAGAAATCGGTGACATGGCGGACTATCAAGCCCACGTCGAACAACAGGACAAGGCCGAGGAGCACCAGGGTCACCTGCACGGTTAGGTCAAAGAGGGCCGCAGAGACGCTGACAAAGCCGGTCTCCCGCACGCCGATGAAGTTCAGTGCGGCTATGCAGACAACGATGGCGAGAGCGACGCTGGTGGTCCAGGCAGGGTTGGTCTTGAGCGGCTCGTAGAAGTACCCGAGGTAGGGAGCCACCGTGAGCGCCGCGACGCTGATAGTGACCACGTAGCTCAGCATGAGGGCCCAGCCGGCAATGAAGCTCGTGAGCTCATTGAAGGCCTGCCGCGCGAAAGCCGCCGCGCCGCCTGCTTCACGCAGCATGGCAGTCCCCTCGGCGTACGTGAGAGCAGTGAACACGAAGAACAGGCCGGCAATCGCCAGGGCGAGTGGGGTGGCGCCCAGCGCCGCTACGGCAGTGATGCCGAGGGCGTAGTAAATGGAGGAGCCGACGTTGCCGTAGCCTATCCCATATAGGCTCGGAATCCCCAGCACCCGGCGCAGGCGCTGGCGGCGCACCCGGGGGCGCCGGACTATGACATCGCCGGGGCGTGGCCCGCGATGCGACTCGACTCCGGACGGCTCTGAGGCCAAGGACGCTCCCGGAGCCTGCAGCTTGCTCAGGCCTGAGCGCAGAGCCCCGACGTCACAGCCAGCGCTAGGGCAAGCGCCTTCTGTGTGGTCGGGCCAGGCAGGAGTGCCATGCCGGTGCCGTGTGCTAGAGCCAGGCTTGTCGTAGACGTTGCGGTGCGCTCCCTAACCCCCAAGACATCGGCGGCGATTGTAGTGAGCGTCACAATGGTTGTCAATCGCGGCGAACTGCCCCATTTGCCCTCAAATCAAGGCGCTATGCTACAATAATTGCACCGGCTAATGTTGCCATGGAGGTTGTTACCATGGAAAAGGGAACCTGGGCACTCAAAAGAGGGCTGGCGCAAATGCTAAAGGGCGGCGTCATTATGGATGTCGTCACCCCTGAGCACGCCCGTGTCGCTGAGGAGGCGGGAGCTTGCGCCGTCATGGCCCTGGAACGCGTCCCCGCCGACATCAGATCCGCCGGAGGCGTCGCTCGCATGAGCGACCCGGCGCTGATCCTCCAGATCATGGAGACCGTGACGATCCCAGTGATGGCGAAGGCCAGGATCGGCCATTTCGTCGAGGCCCAGGTGCTCCAGGCGATCGGCGTCGACTACGTCGATGAGTCCGAGGTGCTCACGCCCGCTGACGAGCTCCACCACATCAATAAGCACCAATTCACCGTGCCGTTTGTCTGCGGCTGCCGCGATCTCGGGGAGGCCCTCCGACGCATCTCCGAGGGAGCGGCCATGATCCGCACGAAAGGCGAGGCGGGCACCGGGAACATCGTCGAGGCAACCCGCCACATGCGGCTGGTGATGGACGAAATCCGCAAACTTCAGAATATGTCCGATGACGAGCTGTACAGCGAGGCCAAGAACCTAGGGGCGCCGGTCGAGCTCGTGCGCGAGGTCAAGGAACTCGGGCGCATGCCGGTGGTCATGTTCACCGCCGGCGGCATCGCCACGCCGGCGGATGCGGCCATGATGATGCAGCTTGGCGCGGACGGCGTGTTCGTCGGCTCTGGCATCTTCAAAGCGAGCGAGGACGAGCCTCCCGAGATCCGTATCCGAGAGCAGGGGCGCCGTGCTAAGGCGATCGTCGACGCTGTCACGCACTACAAGGACCCGGCGATCATCGCCGAGGTCTCCAAGGGTCTCGGAAAGCCTATGCCCGGTCTAGATGTGCGCTCGCTGGCGCCGGAACAACTGATGGCCGCGAGGGGATGGTAATGATGCCTAAACAGAAGGTTCATGTGATTATCTACAGGGACGCCGAAGGCGATCAATGGGTCGCCCACTGCCTTGAATATGACGTGACAACGCAGGGCGACAACGAAGAGCATGCCTTGGCGATGATCAAAGAAGCCGTGGAACTGCACATCGAAGACATGACGACGGCGGAACTCGAGCGAATCTATGTCCCGGTTGATTCGATGCCTGTCGTCAAAGAGCTAGTCGTTCGTGCCCCGACGCTACTCAACTGACGAAGTCATGCGGGCGTTGTCGCGGATCGGCTTTGAGCAAATCCGGCAACGTGGAAGCCACATACGACTGCGAGGATACTTCCGAGGTGCAACTAGGTACGTAACGATACCGTTCAAGAGAGGCAATCAGGATCCAAAGACGATGTCTTCAGTGCTAAAGCAAGCTGGCTTGACTGCGGAAGAGTTGGACATGCTGGTGGAGGGAGAACACCTCCCTGATGATCGTGCTTCGATATAAGAAAGCGATCGTTCCTAGCACTTGGGGTAGCAGCTATAGCCCGAATAGATGAGCCGCATCGGAGTGCTTTCTCTGCAAGGTGACTTCGCCGAGCATATAGCCGCGCTTCGGCGCCTAGGCGTGGAGCCGGTGGAGGTGCGTCAGGTCAGCGACCTGGACGGAATCGAAGGCCTCATCGTCCCGGGCGGCGAGAGCACGACCATCAGCAAGCTCATGGCGGCGTACGGGCTGTTGCCCAAGATCCGCGAAAGGGCGAGGGCAGGGATGCCGGTCCTAGGAACGTGTGCCGGAATGATCGTCATGGCTCGCGAGGCGACCGATCTTCCGTACGAAACGCTCGGGCTTATGGATATCAGCGTGGAACGCAACGCATTCGGTCGCCAGGTCGACTCCTTCGAGACCGACGTCCAGTTCGCTGGGGTCGGCCGCCTGCACGCCGTCTTTATCCGAGCGCCCCTCATTCAGAGTATCGGGCCCGACGTAGAGGTGCTCTCCCGCCTGCCCGACGGGACCATCGTCGGGGCGCGTCAGGGCTCGCTCGTAGTCATCGCGTTTCACCCAGAGTTGACCAGCGACTTGCGCGTGCACCGCTACTTTCTGGACCTCGTGAACGCGGACGCTTCTTGATGCTACCCACCACGATTCGAACGACCGTCCGGGCCCTGCGCCCCACAGACCTGTTGGCCCTCATGAGCCGTACAGGCGGAGCGGGCTGGTGGAACGCCGCCAAGCCCCGGAGCAGGCTCAGCGGCGACCCGTCCGGCCCCGCGCTGATCGGCTCGTTGCTCGAGCGGATGCTGCCCATCGAAGGACATAGCCGGGCCTGGGTTTGCTACGAAGGCAACGATCTCCGTGGCTTCCTCGCGGCTCGCCAGAAGACCGGGCCGAGCATTTGGGAGGTCGAAGCGCTCCTGCTCGGCGGCGAAGACCATGAAGAGGTGTCCCTGCCGCTGCTGGAGTCCCTCTCGCGGGAGGCCGGGCTCCAGGGCGTCCAAAAGGTCTTCCTCCGCCTCCCCGAGGAAAGCCCCCTCCTGCCGTCCGCTCGACGGGCGGGGTACGTGCCATACCTGCGCGAGACGCTGTTTGTGGCGTTGCATCCCGCCATCAGCGAAGCTGAAGCGCCGCCCGGCCTTCGTCCACGAAGGCGCAACGATGCCCCCGACCTCTTCCGACTTTACACATCCCTCGCTCCGGCATGGGTTCGACAGGCAGAGGGACTAACGCTACAGGAATGGCAGGAAACGCGAGACCGACGGGTCGCCGGTCGGCGGACGAGGCAGTGGCTGCTCATCCAAGACGGGATTCAGGCGTGGTTGTCGGTCCAGAGGGAAGGACGGACCGGCTTTCTCGACCTGCTGGCCACACCCGCCGCCCCGACGGAGGAGCTCGTGCGCTTCGGACTCCAGCAGCTTCGGTGTCAGGTCGTCCTTTGCCTCGTCCCAGAGTACCAGGCTCTTGGAGGCGTGCTGGAAGACCTCGCGTTCAGCCCAGTTGCTGCGTACGTTTCCCTGGTGAAACCATTGGCCGTCCGCGTGCCGCAAGCACGCTTGGTGCCCGTGCGCGCCTGAGGTCGGATGCAGCTGCGCATCACTGACGATCTGGGCGCCCTTCTGGCGACGCTGCCCCCAAATCTCAGGGCCGCTCTTGAGGAGAGCGAGGAGCTATCCGACTTGCTGGAGGTCGTGCTGGACCTGGGCCGGCTGCCATCGGCGCGCTTCCCAGGGCACGAGATCCGTCTCGGCACGGAGGAGGTCAGCCACGCGGACTTGGAGTACGTCGTGGCGCGCATCGGCCACTTCGGTGATGACAACCGCGCCGGTATCGAGCGGACGCTCCATCGCATCTCCGCCTTCCGCAGCCGCAGCGGCCGTATCGTCGGCCTCACGTGTCGTGTCGGCCGCGCCGTCTACGGGACCATCAATATCATCGAGGACCTCGTGCGCTCCGACAAAAGCCTCCTGCTGCTCGGGCGGCCCGGCGTCGGCAAGACCACTGTTCTGCGCGAGGTGGCGCGTGTGCTGGCGGACGACGCGCGCAAGCGGGTCATCATCGTCGACACCTCCAACGAGATCGCGGGCGATGGCGATATCCCACACTCCGCCATCGGCTCAGCCCGCCGAATGCAGGTGCGCTCGCCAAACCTGCAACACGCAGTCATGATCGAGGCCGTCGAGAACCACATGCCCGAAGTCATCGTCATCGACGAGATCGGGACGGAGCTGGAGGCGGTAGCCGCCCGCACGATCGCCGAGCGCGGCGTGCAGCTCGTCGGGACAGCCCACGGCAACACTCTCGACAATCTCGTCCTCAACCCCACGCTGTCCGACCTGATCGGCGGCATTCAGGCGGTGACGCTCGGCGACGAAGAAGCCCGGCGTCGCGGCACGCAAAAGACGGTGCTGGAGCGGAAAGCCCCTCCCACGTTCGATATCATCGTCGAAATTCAGGGTTTCGACCGCGTGGCCGTGCACGACAACGTGGCCGAGACAGTGGACGCGCTGCTCCGCGGCCGGCGCATGGCTCCCGAGCTCCGGTGGCGGGACGAGGAAGGGAACGTGCATCGGGAAGCCGGCAAGGCCGCAGCGATGCCCAGCCGGGGAACCATCGCACGGGGACGCGGCGAGCGGGCCGAGCCTTCCGAAGGCTCACAGGACCACGCCTTGCGTCTCCTGTCGTTTGGCGTCCATCGCAACGGCCTGGAGCGCGCGGCCCACGAGCTACACATCCCCATCGCCATCGTGGAGAGCCTCCAAGACGCGGAGGTGCTGGTCACCTCCCGCGCGTTCTACCGGCGGAAGCCCCCCATCATCCGGTCGGCCGAAGGCGCAGGAGTGCCGGTCTATGTCGTCAAGAGCAGCGCCTTGCCGCAGCTCGAGCAGTTTCTGATGACATTTCGAGGCGCCGGAAGCGTGGACCCTGTGCAACAGGCGCTTCACGAAACCGAGGTGGTGATTCAGCGGGTGCTAGAGCAGGACAGCGCCCTCGAACTGGCCCCGCAGAACGCCTACGTCCGGCGGCTGCAACACCAGTTGGCCGAAGAGTACCAGCTCTATTCCTTCAGCCGCGGCCGCGAGCCCTACCGGTCTGTCATCATCCAGCGGACCCGCCCTCAGGAGGAGTCCGACGACCCCTGAGCACCTGCCCCCGATAGGCCGCTTCATTGTCTTCGAGGGCCTGGATGGCGCTGGCAAATCGACGCAAGCACGAGCATTCCGGCTGCGTCTCCGCCGCCGCGGCATCGAAGCTCTACTGACGCGAGAGCCGGGAGGCACTCCGCTCGGGCGGATCCTCCGACGACTCATCGTCGATCGGCGCTATCCGGTAACAGCGGAGGCTGAGTTGCTGCTCATCGCCGCCGCTCGTGCCCAGCTCATGAGCCATGTGGTGCGGCCCAGGCTCGCGCAAGGCGGCGTGGTCGTGGCGGACCGCTACACGCCATCGACCTGGGCCTATCAGGGCGCGGGCCGTGGTATCAGTGCCGACCGCATCGCCGCCACGATCGCCCTCGCGACCAGCGGCCTTGAACCCGACCTCATCGTGCTTCTGGACCTGCCGCCTGAGATCGGCTTTCAGCGGATCGCCGCGGGGCGCCATAGGCCCCGCGGGCTGAGTCGCTTCGAGTCCCAGCCGCTGGAGTTCACACAGCGCGTGCGACAATCGTACCTCGATCAAGCGGCGGCTTCGGCCACCCGTTGGCTGGTTCTTGACGCCCAGCAGCCGCCGCGCACGCTAAGCAGGCTCATTTGGGACGCATCCCAACGATTTCTTAACGGTCTTGGCAAGGGTGGTGTTGCCCAAGCGCGTTAATATTGGTGTATGATACTGCCCCGTTAGAAGGGGGTGATGGATGAACTGGCGCGAAACGGCCCGAAAACACCCGCAGATGATCGCCTGGCTTGTTCTGGCGGCGGCGATGGTTGCCATCCTGCTTTTCTCGGCCAAGGACGTGGGGCTCTTGCCGCGTCAGACCGCTGCGCTGGTTGTCGCCACTATCGGCCTCGCCGGCCTTTGTGTGTGGATCATCGGCTGGGAATAAGGATGAGCAGAGCACCGTTCACGTAGTGGTGCTCAGATACCATCAGGCGATCTGCGAACATAGCGCCGTAGCCTGAAATCTCTTTCGCGCTGAACTCGCGAGCCATGCAACTGGCACTCTGAAGGAGCAGCATGACGCAAGGTCGTACCGAGGCGACAGAAAGACACCGAAGACAGCTGGCAAACGAAGCGGTTTCGCTAGCGCTGGCGAGCCAATGGGAGCGCGCGGTCGCCGTCAACAGAGAGCTCCTCGAGCAGTTCCCGAACGATGTGGAGGCGCTGAACCGCCTGGGGAAGGCGCTCATGGAGCTGGGCCGGCTGGCGGAGGCACGCGATACCTACCAGCGTGCCGCAGACCTGGACCGCTCCAACACCATCGCCCGACGCAACCTGGAGCGCCTTGCTCAGGCCGCCAACGTGGAGACGACGCGCACACCGCGCGCTCACCTGGCTCCCGACCTCTTCCTCGAGGAAACCGGAAAGACGGGCATTACGAGGCTGACACAGCCCGCGCAACCCGACGTGCTGGCGAAGGTCGCGCCGGGAGACCCCGTCCTGCTGATAGTGGAAGGCCGTAGTCTGCTGGTAAAGAGCAGCCAAGAAGAGTACCTGGGCGAAGTGGAGCCCCGCCTGACCCTCCGTCTTCTGTCGTTGATGGAGGGGGGCAACCGGTACGCCGCTGCGGTTACCAGTGTGGACAAAGGCTCCATTACAGTGATCATCAAGGAGACGTACCAGCACCCCGATCACGCCGGGAAGCTCTCCTTCCCAACGAGAACGCACGAGGCCTACCGCTCTTACATCAGAGGCTCCTTGCTGCGCTACGGCGACGTCGAGGAGCGGGCAACCGCCGAGCCTGAGTGGGAGCGCGAGTGGCCAGAAGAGGCTGAGGAAGAAAGGGAGGAGGAAGGCACCGAGGCCCGGATGACGCGTCGCGAGCGCCTCATCGAGGAAGAAGATGACGATGATGAGGAGGAGGAGGAGTAGCCCTCCGCTCCTTAGAGCCGTCTCCCACAGAATGGCGGCCCCCTGCCACTAGCTAGCCCAAGACAATGATGGACCGCTCAAGGATCGCGCCGCAGGAGCGCACCCGATTGGCCGAGGTGCTCGGCGCGTTTTCGCTGGCCTCCGATCTCGCGATGGGACTGCCCGCAGAGCACGGCCTGCGTGCCTGCTACATCAGCATGCATCTTGCCGAGGAGATCGAGCTGCCGGCGCAGGAAAAACACGATCTGTACTACGCTGGGCTTGTGAAAGACGGCGGTTGCACCTGCAGCTCGAGCCAGATGGCCACCTTCCTCGCCGGCGACGAGATGGCCGCCATCGCCGACCTGGTCACGCGCAACCAGGACGACGAACTCGCGATGCTGAGCTGGGTCGCCCAGCACGTCGCCTCTGGGGCATCTTTCGCCACCCGCGCCAAACGCATCCTGGACTTCCTCGTGCATAGCCGAGAGCTTGAGCGCGACGGGGCAGCGGGGGAGTGCGAGGTGGCTCAACGGATCGCCTCTCGCTTGCGGCTATCGCAAGGCGTACAGAACGCCCTCCTTTCCTGCGTGGAGAGGTGGGACGGCAAGGGAATGCCTCGCGGCCTTCGAGGAGAGACGATTCCCCTCGTTTCTCGCATCATGGCGGTCGCGGCACTCGTCGAGATTCTCCACCGGGCAGGCGGTAGCAAGGCCGCCGGGAAGTTGATCTCAGAGCGGAAAGGCAAGTCCTTCGATCCGCTCGTGGTGGATGCGTTCCTCTCCCTCTCGCAGAAACCCAGTTTCTGGGCGGCCCTGGAAGAAGAGCAGAGCGTTTGGGAGACGGTGCTGTCCATGGAGCCCGACTCCAGAGACCGGTACATCGACGGGGCGCAACTCGACGACGCCGCTCTGGCCTTCGCCGACTTCGTCGAGCTGAAGTCGCCGCGCCTCGCCGGCCACGCTCGGGGCGTCGCCGCCCTGGCAGACCGCATCTCCGCCGGAATGAAGCTCCCGGAAACCGAGCTGCCTATCATCCGCCGCGCGGCAATCATGCACGACGTGGGCCTCGTGACCGTTCCCGCCTTCACGTTGCAGAAGCCCGACCGTGCCCTTAGCCAAGCCGAGCATGAGAGGCTGCGCCTCCATCCGTACCACGGCGAGCGTATCCTGGGCAAAGTCCCGGCATTTCAGTCGAGCGCCCTCTCTGTTGGAGCGCATCACGAACGCATGGACGGTCAGGGCTACTATCGTGGCCTCTCGGGGCGCAACATCCCCCTCGGCGCGCGGATGGTCGCTGCTGCCGACCTGTTCGATGACCTCACGCACGATTCGCCGGGCCGCCCTGCTCTCGAAGCGAGCGCGGCGCTCGAGGCGATCCGGCAGGAGGCGGGCAGCAACCTCGACCCTGAGGTCGTCCAGGCCTTGCTCGAGGAGCTGGGCGAAGCGGGACAGCGCCTCAGGCCTCGTCGCGAGGCGTGGCCTGCCGGGCTCACCGACCGCGAGGTGGAGGTCCTGCGGTCGGCTGCCCAGGGCTCCACTCGGCGGCAGGTCGCCGAGGCGCTCTTTCTGAGCGAGAACACCATCCGTCATCACCTCGAGAGCATCTACAGCAAGATCGGCGTGGGCAGCCGGGCAGGCGCCGTGCTCTTCGCCGTGGAGCACGATTTGCTCCGCTGAGCGCGACTGTTCGGGCTCAAAGGGGGCCGCCTTCAGGCGGCCCCCTTTCTGTTTGGCGCAAATAGGACGAACGTCCCATGTCCTGTGGCGGTCCGTGGGCTACCTTTCGCCTAGGCACAGGCCAGTTCGAAAGGAGGCAGCCATGTCACAGTTCAGATTGGGCAGGTCCGCGATCGTCGGCGCGGCGTTGGCGCTTGCCCTGCTCGTCCCAGCGGGAGCGGCTTCCGCCGACGGCGGCACGGACCGCAACTGCGTCGGAGCACTCGTCAGCGTCCTCGCGCGGGAGTTCAGGCCCTTAGGGGTGGTCATTGCCGAGGAGGCTCGCGGATTCGAGCCTAACTACGGCGCGGTTGTCTCGGAATTCGCCAGGACCTGCGTCCTCTCGGAGCCATAGGCGCTTCACCCAACGAGCACGGACCAGGGCCCTCTTCATTCGAAAGGAGCAGAACAATGATCCGTTTTCAGGCCAACACCGAGATCGACAGGCCGGTCGAGCAGGTCTTCGCCTACCTCATTGACTTCGAAAACGCGCCCAAGTGGCAGTCGGGCGTTGTCACATCAAAGCTGGCGACTCCGGGGCCGCTGCGGAAGGGCAGCAAGTTCGACGAGGTCGTAAGGCTTGGCCCCTGGCGCATGACGACCACCTGCGAGATCACCGAGGTGGAGGGCAGCCGAAGGGCAGCGTTCAGGACCACAAGCCGCGGGCCTGTGGAATACGGCGGCGAGTTCCTGCTCGAACACCAGGGACTAGGGACGAAAGTGACCGTCTCTGGAACGATGTTCTTGAAGGGACTGTGGCGCCTGCTGGAGCCAGTGATGGCCGGCGAGATCAAGAAGGAGACGGCGAGAGAGCTGCAGCGCCTGAAGTCCGAGCTCGAGGCACCGCTGGCACATGAACCCAGAAACGCAACTGCGTGAAGGCCGCCCAAGTTACGAGTAAGGAGCATAACATGTCACAATTCCTACTATACTGTGAGCACACGGCCGAGGAGTGTGAGGAGCTGGGCAAGGAATACGAGGTCTACGGAGTGCCCGGGCCGGTCAAAGGCCAGGACTACTACTGCTCCTGCCCATATGGCTTCCACGCCGGCTGGGTGGTGGTGGAGGCAGCGAGCGCGGAGCACGCCATGGCGTCACTGCCGCCGCTAAATCGCGCTCATACCAAGGCGTATCAGGTCGAGACAATGAGGTTCTAGCCTACGTCGCCCGGAGGCCAAGAGCGGCGCGCGGAGGAGGACCGAGACCTGCTCCGCGCTGTCCTTCCCCGGAAGACAAGCCACTCCTCATACAGTCCCCACCATCACAGTCCCCAATTGGCCCTGTTGCGTCGAGGCGAAAGGCCGTATACTGGCCACATCCTGGGCCGGGAGGCCTGGCTTCAGCATGGCTATCGCAACCCGCTACGAGACCGTCATTGGGCTGGAGGTGCACTCGCAGCTCCTGACGCGCACGAAGATGTTCTGCGGCTGCGATGCCGCCTATGTCGGCGACGCTCCGAACACGCACGTCTGCCCGGTCTGCCTGGGCCTGCCGGGGTCCCTGCCGGTCATCAACCGGCAGGCGGTGGAGTTCACCGTGATGACCGGCCTCGCTCTCCACTGCTCCATCAACGAACATAGCAAGTTCGACCGCAAGAACTACCCATACCCAGATCTCATGAAGGGCTACCAGATCTCGCAGTACGACGCGCCCTTCTGCACCAACGGCTGGCTGGAGATCGACCTAGAAGGAGAGGTGAAGCGCATCGGGGTCAACCGGGTCCACCTGGAGGAAGACACCGCCAAGCTGTTCCACAGGGTTAGCCCCTGGGGAGACCAGTACGCGCTTGTGGACGTGAACCGCTCCGGTGTGCCCCTCATGGAAATCGTGTCCGAGCCAGACCTGCGATCGCCTGCGGAAGCGCGGGCGTACGGCCTAAAGCTGCGCCAGATCCTGCGCTACCTGGGCGTCAGCGAGGCCGACATGGAAAAGGGCAACATGCGTTTCGACACCAACGTCAGCATTCGCCCCGTGGGCAGCAGCGAGCTCGGCGCCAAGGTGGAGGTCAAGAACATCAACTCGTTCCGCTCGGTCATCCGTGCCCTCGAGTACGAGGTGCAGCGCCAGGGCGCTCTTCTGGACGAGGGGGGCCGCATACCGCAGGAGACGCGTGGCTGGGTTGAAGACCGAGGCGTCACCGTGAGCCAGCGGAGCAAAGAGTCCGCGCACGATTATCGCTACTTCCCCGAGCCTGACCTGCCACCCATGCACCTGGAACCCACGTGGGTGAGTGAGGTGCGGGCCCGGCTGCCGGAGCTGCCGGAGGCTCGCCGCCGGCGGTTCGCGGCGGACTACGGCCTCCCGCCCTATGACGCCGACCTCCTCACCAGCACACGCGCCCAAGCCGATTTCTTCGAGGCCTGCCTGAGCACCTCTGCCGGCGGCGACCTGCGCGACCGCGCCAAGGCGGTGGCCAACTGGCTTCTGGGCGACTTGGCCCATCTCCTCCACGAGGCCGGCCTCGACGTCGAGCAGTCGCCGGTAACGCCCAGCCAACTCAACGCATTGCAGGACTTAGTAGAAGCGAGCACTATCAACCTCAACACGGCCCGAGAGGTCTTCGCTCAGGTATTCAGCACTGGGCAGGACCCAAAGCGAATTGTCGAGGAGCGGGGCCTTCTGCAAATCAGCGACCGCGACCAGCTCGCCAGCACCGTGGCCCGTATTATCGAAGGGGCGCCGCAGGCCGTGACGGACTACCGAGCCGGCAAGTCTCAGGCCTTCACCTATCTGGTGGGGCAAGTGATGAAGGAAACGCGCGGGCGGGCGAACCCGGCTCTTGTCAACGCCCTGCTTAAGGAGCAACTGCATGCCTCCTAGTCGTCTGAACGGGCACGAAGCGCGCGAGCCGTGGCCCACCCTTCGCATGCTCCTTCAGCCCGGCATGGGGCTGAAGCGCTGGATACTGCTCTTCTTCCTTGGCATCACTATCATCGCCCTCGGCCTTGGCTATTTCCTCCGGCAGATATACGAGGTCTACGTTTTCCCAGATTTCGTGTACTACGCCACGCTGCAGTTCCTGCCCCGCTATCTCCGCGGCGTGCTGTTCCTCTCCCTGGGATTTGGTTCCCTCGGCGTAGCGCTTTGGAAGCTCAACACTACGGTTCTCTCAGCGCTCACACGGGGCGGGGAAGAGAACGTGGTGGCGACCCTCTACCAGCAGCGCTACCTGAGGCGGGGCCCCAAAATCGTGGCCATTGGCGGAGGCAACGGCCTCTCCACGGTCCTACGCGGCCTCAAGGAGCACACCGGCAATCTGACCGCCATCGTCACGGTGGCGGACGACGGCGGCAGCACCGGCCGCCTACGGCGAGAGCTCGGAGTGCTCCCGCCTGGCGACTTCCGGAAGTGCATCGCCGCGCTCGCCGATGCTGAACCGCTGATGACGGAGCTCTTTCAGTACCGGTTCGACGAAGGGGATGGCCTCGAAGGCCATTCGTTTGGCAACCTCTTCATCGTGGCGATGGCCAACATCACGGGCAATTTCGAGCGGGCTATCCAGGAGTCGAGCCGGGTCCTGGCCGTCCGTGGCCAGATCCTTCCCTCCACGCTGGCCGATGTGACCCTTGGCGCGGAATACGAGGACGCCATCACAGCAGAAGGCGAGTCGAATATACCGCAACCGGGACGGGGCGCCCGCATTCGCCGGGTATATCTCACGCCAGAGGACGCGCCCGCCCACCCCGAGGCCGTCAAAGCGCTGCTGGAAGCCGATCTCATAGTCCTTGGCCCCGGCAGTCTCTACACGAGCATCCTCCCGAACCTTCTAGTGAGCGGGATCAGGCAGGCCATCCAGGCGTCCACCGCCACGAAGGTCTACGTCTGCAATGTGGCGGAAGAGCCGGGAGAAACGGAGGGGTACACCGTGACGGAGCACCTCCAGGCAGTGCTGCACCACGGGGGCGCTCCGATTGACGTCGTGCTGGCACAGCCGCCTATCGTAGGCACCGGCCCCGCGCACGATCCTTCGCACTGGCCCGCCAACGTCGAACTCCAGTGGGCCGATGTCGTAGACCCGACCGATCCCTACCGCCACGACCCGCGAAAGCTAGCAGCGCGGCTCGTGCAAATCGCCGAGCGCCGCGGGCGTGCTCCCCGGGCGCTTGCCTCCGTCAACGGGAGGCATCGGTGAGCAACCTGCTCACCGGGTTGCAGGTCTTCATCGCCCTCCTGCTCATACTGGTCCTCATGTTGCAGGTGAAAGGGACAACCCTCTCCGGCTTCTTTGGCGAGAGCCAGGGGCCGCGGTTCAGCACCAAGCGGGGCCTCGAGCGCGTCCTCTTCCAGGCCACTCTGGTCATCGTCGCTGCCTTCGTGCTCATCTCCCTGCTGGCGGTGAGGCTCCAATAGCGCCGTCTCCGCCAGGCCATAACCGATGAACCAGCATCGCCTTGTTGCCGCGTTGGCGAGTCTGGGTGCGCTCGGTGTCTTTCTCTACCTCGCACTCACCTTCGTCATCCAGACTAAGCCAGACTTCGGCGGCAGCTATACCGAGGGCATCGTGGGCAGCCCGATGGCCGCGAACCCCTTATACGCGCCCTTCAGCGACGCCGACAACGACCTCGCTGCGCTTGTCTATGCCGGACTCACTCGCTTAGGACCGGAAGGCGCGGTCCTGCCGGACCTTGCGGAGCGCTGGGACATCGATGAGCAGGGACGACGGTACCGCTTCTACTTGAGACCTGGCGTCCAGTGGCACGACGGAAGCCCGTTTTCCGCCGCTGACGTGGTCTACACCATCAAGCTCATCCAGGCCCCCAATTTCGCAGGGAGCCCCGATCTCGCCGCGTTATGGAAGATGGTATCGGTCTCCCAGGTCGATCCACTGACGGTGCAAATGACCCTGGCCAACCCATTTGCACCCTTCCTGCGGTACACAGCGCTCGGCATCCTGCCGGCACACATCAACGGTGTTGACAGCGGGACGGGGACGAGCCTGCCGGTAGGCGCCGGGCCGTTCCGCGTTGTTGAGGCAGTCGCAGACCGAATGACCCTCGTCGCCAACCCGAGCTACCACTTCGGACGGCCCTATTTGGACCGCATCGTCCTGCGTTTCTACCCCGACCAGCCGACGGCCTTGACGGCGCTTCAACAACGCCAGATACAGGGCGTTCTCATCCATCCGGTCCTGGACCCTGAGACGGTTGCATCCCTGAGATCGAACACCCTATGGCGCACGTACAGCGGCATGCGTCCTTCGTACACCGCCCTCTTCCTCAACCTCACACTGCCGCTGTTTCAAGACAAAGCGGTGCGTCAAGCGCTGCTGTACGGCCTGGACAGAGAGCGGATCGCGCGCGAGACTCTGGCGGGACAAGCCATCGTGGCTGGCAGCCCGATCCCCGTGGGCTCCTGGGCTTACGACAACAGCATCTCTCCTTACCCCTACGACCAGGAGCACGCCCGACAGCTCATGGAGGAAGCCGGTTGGTCAATCGCCGAAGGTGGCGTGCGACGAAAGGGCCAGCAGGACCTGCGGTTCCAGCTCGCCACAACTACCGACCCGGCCCGTCTCCTGGTGGCCGAAGAGGTAGCGCGTCAGTGGCGGGAGCTGGGCGTGGCTGCCGAAGTGCTGGCCGCGCCGCCGGTGACGCTGTTACAAGACACGGTCGTGCCACGCCGCTTTCAGGCGCTCTTGTTCGGCCTGGACGTCGGGTACGACCCCGACGCCTACCCTGTCTGGCACTCGTCGCAGCGCGGCGTCGACAGCTTCAACGTCGCCTCGTACAGCAGCGCCAAAGCCGACGCCCTGCTCGAGCAGGCCCGCCTCACCACCGATGAGGCACGCCGGCTCGACCTCTACCGCCAGTTCCAGGAGCTCTTCGCGGAGGACGTGCCCAGCCTCCTCCTCTATTACCCCGTCTACTCGTACTTCGTCGACAAGAGCGTGCGGGGCATCGAGCTGGGCCTGCTTTTCGAGCCGAGCTCTCGCTTTGCGAACGTCGGCCAGTGGCACATCGCCACGAAGCGGCTCTGGTTTCAGCGCCGAAGCCCCTGATCCCCGCCAGCGAGGCATCACGATGGCACGTTTCATCACTCTTCTCACGGATTTCGGCCCGGCGCAAATCTACATCGGCATCATGAAGGGCGTCATCGGCAGCCTCAACGCCCAGGCCACTATCGTGGACCTGAGCCACGCGGTTGAGCCGCAGAACGTCCTGGAAGGGGCGTTTCTGCTCCATACCGCCTACGAGTTCTTCGCGCCCGATACTGTACACGTGGCCATCGTGGACCCCGCCGTCGGCAGCGAACGGAGGGCGGTCGCCCTTAAGACGCCCTTCGGCATTTTCGTGGGGCCCGACAACGGCGTGCTCTCCTATGTCGTGGACCGAGTCGCCGAGGCAGCGCCGGGCGGAGTCGAGCTGGCTATACAGGAGCGCACCCTCAGGCCCGAGGCGGAGGCGGTCGTCCTGACGCAGCCCCGTTTCTGGCGTCATCCGGTCAGCCATACCTTCCACGGCCGTGACATCTTCTCGCCCGTGGCGGCCCATCTCTCCCTCGGCGTGCCGCTGAACCTCTTCGGCGAGCCGACTCGCATTCTTCGCGCATACGTGCTCCCCAAGCCGAGGTCCATCCCTTCAGGCGTGGAAGGGCACATCCTGCACATCGACCGGTTCGGCAACCTCATCAGCAACCTCGCGCCGGAGGACCTGCCGGAGGGCCAGCCAGTTGTGACAGTGTCGGGGGTCGAGGTGCGCGGGTTCGTGCGGTACTACGCCGAGGCCGATGACCTGATGGCGCTCATCGGCGCGAGCGGCTACCTGGAGGTCGCTGTCAGGAATGGCAGCGCGGAGGCGCGCCTCGGCACGCGCCGGGGCGACACGGTCCAGGTGCGAGCCGGGTAGGAGTCGATCACATACCAGCGACCAGACCCGGGGCCACCCCTACGGCGACCGCGGAGACTCGCGGCCAACCCCCCTCCATCCTCTTCCTCCTCGCTCCCGCCGGCGCCAGAGGACGCCGGCCGGGTAGCCGGCCATCTTGGCGACATCGCCCGCGGCCCGCAGCAGCGGGACCAGCGCGGCCGCGGCGAGCCGCTGGCCAACCGTCCAGCCTCCATCCAAACGCAACAGCCGTAGGTAGGGCTGCACGAGATAAGGTACGCCCACGATTGCCAGCGCGAGCCAGATCACGGGCTGCCAGAAGCCGACGACAGCGCCCTTCATGCCAGCGAAATACGCGCCGTAACGGATCGCGTGCCGCAGCCGCCAGAGGTCTGCCTTGCCGTCGCCACGGCCGTAATGGTAATACTGCCGAACGAAGCCACCTAGGTCGGGGCGCGGCCGGAAATGGACCAGCGCTTGCGGCACCCAGACGAAGGGGTAGCCCGCCTCGCGCAGCTGCAGATCGAAGACCAGGTCCTCGCTGTAGTCGAGCCACTCAGGGTAGCCGCCCACCGCCGACCAGGCCTCCTTGGCGAAGGCGACGGAGCGGCTGGACGGCAGGAAACGCTCCGGGTGCACCTCCGTCACTAACGGCAGCGTGACCGCTGCCAGGGCTAGCTCGAAGACGCTTTGCGGCGCGGATACGAAGAAACCGCAGGCTACGGGCGGCCTACCGAGATGACCCCCGTCCTCCCAGTCGTCGAACGGGCCCAGCAGCGCCGCCAGCCAGCCCGGCTCCAGGCGCACGCCTGCATCGGTGGACGCGATGACGGGGCCGCTGGCTGCGGCGATGGCTCTGTTGCGGCCCCGCGAGATGTTGGCCCCAGGCGCCTCGACCACCCGCAGCGGCAGCCGCGGCAGCCATGCCCTCAGGATTGCCAGCGTGCCGTCGCTGCTGCCACCGTCGCAGACCACGACTTCGTCGGGAGGCCGCGACTGGGTGGCGATGGAGGCGAGCAGCGCCTCAACCGCCGTCGCCTCGTTACGCACGGTGGCGATCAACGAGACGCGCGCCATCAAGGGGCCTCAATCATAATCACGCCGAGGTCGACCGCTGGTCCGCCTGCGGACCAGCGCACTTGCAGGCGATACGGCCCAGACGGCGCCGCCACGGTCCAGCGGCGTGGGTCGCGCACCAACTCGCCCTGGGTCCAGACCGACGGTGGATAGCGGCGTATCGGCGATGACGGCATGAAGGCGATGGTCTCGCCGGCTTCGCCACGTAAGACTACCTCAGGAGCCGTTTCGCCACGAAACACCGGCGACTGTACACCTTGCGTGGTGGATTGCCAGTAGAGCGTCAGTTCGGCTGTCTCACCCTGGCGGAACGAGTGCCGCCGCCGCTCTTCGCCGGCTTTGGTCAGGTCGAACCCCAAGAGCCGCAGCAGACCGAGTCTGTCCTGTCGCCGTTGCTGCGGGAAGAATACGACGGGTGGCAACGAGGCTGAGCGCTCGACCGTGACGGTCGCCAGCCGCGCACTGTCGCCACCGTCAGCTAGCGGCAACCGCTGGCCCGAAGCGGCGTCGTAGAGGCCCACAATCAGAGCGTAGCGGCCCGGCGGCGTGCCGGGTCGCACGAATATGGCGTGGCGGTCCTCGTCCCCCTGCATGGGAAGGGCCGCGTCGTGCTGTCCCCAGGGGTACCCATCGTCGTCTATCAAGTGGACAAAGACGGAGAGAGGACGCGCCGCTGCCATCGGCCACTGCAGGACCAGTTCGACGTAATCACCCGGCCCATACGCCGGGAGTTGGGACAAGCGCCTCACGACTGCACCGACGCCCTCGGCAAAAGCCAGCGCGCGACCGTCGTCCGCGGCACCAGCGAAAGAGGCGTACAAGGCCAGGTACACGGAGCCAAACCAGCGACCGCCCGCCGGCGCGAGGTGCTGCCCCAGCCAGCCGCTCACGATCCCATCCGGGTCGCTTTGGTCGGTGGCCCACTGGACCGCCCACACCGCGCGAGCGCCGGCGGTCGCGGACGCCAGCGCTGCTTCCGTGGCGCGCCGGTCGGCCGGTCGGTCCGCCGGCAGCGGCAGCACGCGCGCACCGCCGTGATAGTAGTAGCCGAAGATCTCGGCCTGGCCGGGGGCGTTCAGGACGATCAGGTCACTGGGCCGTTGCAGCGCCTCGACATAGGCGACGAGGCTGCGGTAGTCGTCGCGCGCGTAGCGTGGGTCGTGATAGTAGGCGTCGAGGGCTCGGGCAGATGGGTACGCGGCGGCGGCGAGACCAAGGAGCGCCATGACTCCGCCTGCTGCGGTCGCGAGCGTCCGTCCGGCAAGCCAGCCCAGGACCAAGCGCACCATGCCCACGGCGGCCGTGAGGCCCGAAGCCAAGAGCAAGGCGAAGCCCGGCTCGGCGAGCAGGAGGAACTTGGGGTTATAGGCAGGACGCTGCAGAGTGATCACGTAAAACGAGGCCAGCACGCCAAGAAAGAGCGCACCCCCCAAGAGGGCGGCGTGCCGCCGCCGGCCCGTCGGGGCCCACGCCCAGCCGACGAGGCCCAGCATCGCGAGAATACCGACTGCCAAGATCGCGCGAGAGGTCGCCGTGGCGTCCCAGGCGGGGCCGAAGGCGAAGACGAGGAACAGACGCCGGCCTAGCTCGAGGGGCGACAGGGGCTCGTTGAGGGCCGGCCAGGCGAGCAGCGACCCGCGGGCGTACACGAGCCAGGGAAGATAGAGCGACACGATGATTGCCTGCGCCGTCAGCCAGCGCCGCCACCAACCCCACCATCGACGGCGACCGTCCGGACCGGCAGGCAGGCCGTAGCCCAACAGCGCGGCGCCGTTCTGCGCCGCCAACGCGAGGGCAGCGAAGTACTGCGTATAGAGCGCCGCGAGGGTGACTACAAGGTACGCTACCCACCAGCGCCATCTAGCCCGGTCTTGGCTCGTGTCCGTCGTGGCAATGGGGGAGTCCAGGGGGGGCAGAGTCCCCTCTGGCAGGACTTGGGGTGTCCCCACAACCTTCGGGGCGGGTGGGTGGGATGCAAGCGGATGACCTAGGGAATCCTCGCTGCCGAGCAGCCTCTCAAAACAAACAAACGAGGCCAGAACGAGAGTGGCCACCAGCGCGTACATGCGCGCCTCTTGCGCGTAGGCCACGCCGAATGGCGCGATGGCGAGGAATAACGCCGCAAACAGAGCGGGGCCACCGCCCCAGAGGCGGCCAGCCAGTCGGGCGAGGAGGGCTACGCTCGCGACGCTGGCTAGGGTCGAGGGGAAACGCAGCGCGAACTCGCTCGCGCCAGCGAACGGTGCCCAGAGGCGGAGCAGCAGATAGTACAGCGGCGGGTGGATGTCGCGGGCAGCGGCGTCCAGGATGCCTGAGACGTCGCGGTGCACCATAAAGGCGCTTACGCCCTCGTCATACCAAAGGCTCTGCCCATCAAGCCGGTAGAGGTCCAAGGCGAAGGCAAGCATGACAGCGAGCAGGACACCGACACGCGTCCACATCGTCTTGACGGCTCAGCGTCGGACCGCTGCGGCGGCGACGAGGGCTGACAGGCCGAGGCCCAAGACCACCCCCAGAAAACGCCGCACCCAAAACGGCGACATCTCTCTGCGCACGACGACCTGTTCGATAGCAAGCCCCGGCCCTCTCGCCTCGATGAGAGCGCTATGCGCCCCAGGCGCGAGGCCCTGGGCAAGCCTCACTTCGCCGGCGGGCTGTGCGTCGACGAGGTACGGCGGCGCGCCGTCCATGCCGACACGTAGGCTTCCAGCCCCGCGGACAAACAGACTTAGGTCGGTCCCAGAGAAGCGGAAGCTCAGCCGGTCGCCGGCGCGCTCGCTGACGCGCCGTCCTTGTCCATCGGTCCTCCAGCCTTGCCAGCGCAGCGCCCAGTGGCTGGGCAGGTGAGCGCCGACGCCAAGCACCGGCGGCGACATCGCGAGGTCGCTGTACGCCTCGAACACGGGGAGGGGCGTGAAGTCCACGTCGAGCATACGGAAGTAGTAATCGCTCTCGGCCCGGTTCTCGGGGTACGCTCGTCGAAAATGCCAGTAGAACATCGCGCCCACCCACGGCCAGCGCTCCTGGGCCATGCGGTAGAGCTGCACGGTGTAGCGGGCTTGCTGGTCCTCGGTGACCTGGCCGTGCGGACGACCGCCCGGAAAATCGGGTGGGACGGCGTTCCAGCCCAGCTCCGAGACCCAGACGGCTTTGGCGGCGTCGCCGTGGCGGACCATGATCTCGCGCACCAGCAGGAGCCGACCGACGTTCGTGTGCTCCCGGTCGATCCGGGGATCAGCGGGGCCGGTCCAGAGGCCGTACGCATTGGCCGCAAGGATGTCGAAGAGCGGCGCCGCCCCTGCCTCGTACAGCGCCTCCAAGTAGTCGAGGTCGCTGACGTTGAGGCCGTCCTCGGTCCCGAGGGTCTGCGCCAGGCTGGCGGAGACGATAACCGCATCAGCGTCGACCGCCTTCAGCCGCTCGCGGGCCATGCGCAGAAAGGCAGCGTACTCACGTGGGTCGGGCGCGTCGCCCCACTCGTGGAGGAGGTTGGGCTCGTTCCAGATCTGCCAGTAGTGGATCTGGCCCCTGTATCGTTCGGCCAGGGCCGTCAGGAAGTCACCGTAGTCCTCCCAATCATCAGGGATCCCGCGCGGCACTGAGCGGTTACTCCGGGCCCAAACCGGGGGCAGGTCAGGCCGGGCCAGGATCTCCAACCCATACTCGCCCGCGAGCCGCACGATCCGGTCGTAAGTCGTCCACGTCTCGCCGCCGTACGGGTCCTCGTAGCGGCCCTTCTCGGGGATCTCGATGCGGTCCCAAGGGAACTCTTGGCGGATCCAGCGGACGCCGACCGCTTGAAGGAGGGCCATGCTTCGCCGCACCTTCTCTTCGTCCACCTCCTGCTCGAAGAACGTATTCACGCCGTAGGGCACGACGCCCGCGTGGGCGGCCGGGACAAAGTCGGCCGTCTCGATGGGGCGACGCCGCAGCAGCCAGACGAAGGCCCTCGCCTGTTCATCGACCGTGGCCTCACCGGTGGTCTCCTCTAGCCAACGGCTGAGCGGCGCCCACATCGCCGCTGCCAGGACGATAAGGACCAGCGGCGCCGCCAGCGCAAGCCCCAGCCAACGGAGTCGCCTAGCGGCGCTCAATTGAACGCCCCTACGAACGCCTCATGGTGCTCTTCGTCCCCGCAAGAGCAAGACGCCCGTAGAGGGAGTCCAGTTTCGGGACCAGGACTGACCAATCGAAGGCCGCCACGAGCTCACGGGCCGCTTTCGCCAACCGCTCGCCGAGAGACGGCTCTCGCAGCAGACGGACGATTGCCTGGGCGAAACTCCCAGCGTCGTCCCCGGGCAAGTAGTGGCGGCCCGCCTCCGCCGGCACGCCCTCCATACCCAGGCTCGTGCTCACCATCGGCACGCTGGCGGCCATCGCCTGCAGCACCTTGAAGCGCAAGCCCGCGCCGATGCGCGTCGGGACGACGTACACCGACGCCTGCGCGAAGTAGGGCCGGTCATCGGGCACGGCCCCTGTTACGACAACGCTCTCGCCAGCGAGCCTTCGCACGACGGGCACGGGGTCGCGCCCCACGAGAAAGAGACGCGCGTCGATTATCTCGCGACGCACCAGCGCGAGGATATTGCCGACGAACCACTGGGCGGCGTCGATGTTCGGCCGGTAATCGAAGGAGCCCGTGTAGAGCAGCACCGGCGGCGCCTCAGGCTCCCGTCGCATTTCGTACGACGAAACGTCGATCCCATTGGGCACAACGGCGATTTCAGCATCAGGTGCCAGCTCCAACAGTGCGGTGCGGTCCTCCCCTGAGACAGCGACGACCGCATCTGCCCAGCGGAGGGCGGCCGTTTCGTAGCGGCGAAGGCGGCCTAGTTGCAGCAGGCTCCACAGTGCGGCCAGCCAGCGCGGCGGCTGTGCGCGGTCCACGGCCAAGGCGCGCTGCTGTAGGCGGTACTCTGCGTTGTGAGCGTCCAATACCAGGCACGGTCGCGGACCTCGCCGTCTCTCCAGCGCCTGCTGCAAGTAGGGCGCCATCTCCAGCCCCTCGAACTGAACGACATCCCACGGCTCGTCGAGGCGAGCAGCCAAACGAGTAGCGAAGGCTGGACTCAGCCGTCGTTGGGCGAGGTCGGGGAGCGGCGAGCGGAGGCCGCGCAAGCGCAGCCAAAGACCGCGCGGCTCGGGCAACGGCACCGTCTCGACCCGTACGCCGTGTTCCTCCAGGGCGGGCCCGTCCGCTTCCGGCGAGTCGAACGAGAGCAAGTGCACCTCATGCCGGTGGGCGAGATGCCGTAAGAGGGCCTCGTTGCGCAGCGCCGTGCCTTTTGTCGGCGGCGAGGGGAAGTCGGGCGTGCAGAAGAGGAGCCTCACGCCGCCGCCTGTCGGTACAACTGGAGGTAGGCGCGGGCCGTGTCCTCCCAGCGGAAGGGCGCCGCCCTCGCCACGCCGTCGGCGCGGAGCCGCTCCCGCAGCGGCTCGTCCTCCACGAGGCGCTGGATGGCCACAGCCCAGCCCTTGACGTCCTCAGGATCGACGAAAAGCGCGGCGCTGCCGAGGACCTCGCAGAGGGCAGGCGTCTTGGCCGCGGCGACCGGCGTCCCGCAGGCCATCGCCTCCAAGGGCGGCAGGCCGAATCCCTCGTACAGCGATGGGAACAGGAAGGCTTGCGCAGCGTTGTAGAGCAGCGGCTGTTCCGCTGGCTCGAACGAGCCCAAACGGTGGACCAGCTCCTCCAGGTGCAGCGAGCTGATCAAGTCCAATGTCTCCTCGGCCAGCCAGCCCGTTGCACCGGCGACCACGAGCGGCAGCGGTACGCACCCCCTCTGCTTCAGGTCGGCCAGCGCGCGCAGGAGGGCCGCGAGGTTCTTGCGTGGCTCGATCACGCCCAGCCAGAGTATGAAGCGCTCCGGTAGACCTCGCTGAGCGATGTAAGCGCGCACTTCCTCTTCGGGCAGCGTCTGGAAGTGTGGCTCCATACCCCAGTGGATGACGCTGACACGCTCCGCCGCCACGCCCAAGAGCTCGACCATGTCGCGCTTCGTAGCCTCCGAGACAGCCGCCACACCCTGAGCGCTGCGCACGGCCCGACGTACCTGCCCGTAGTAGCGTCTGCTCTCCTCCGTGAGGAGGTCGGGGCTCCGCAGGAAGGCGAGGTCGTGCACGGTGATGACCGCAGGCCAGAGGCCGTGGAACGGTGGGATGAAGTCGGGGCTGTGGAGCACGTCCAGCCGGTGGAGCGCCATCTCGACGGGCAAGGTCCACTGCTCCCAGCGGTGATGGCTCGGCGTCCAGAGTGGGACGGGACGCACACCCCCCCGAAGAGAGAAGTCGGACCCCTGCCAAGGGCGGTGTTTGCGACTGTGGAAGAGCACCATCTCCTCATGCGCATCGTTGGCGCGCCACAGGGCCTCGATCAGCAGCCGCGTGGTGCGACCGATGCCACCGGCGCTGTAGTAGAGGCTGCGCGCGTCGATGCCGATGCGCATGCCGTCAAGGAGCCACGAGGACCGGTACGCGCAAGCGGTGCATCACGCTGCCATCGCGGGGGCTGCGGATGAACACCTCGAGCGTGCCGGGTGCCTCGGCGGCGGGCGGCGCGAAGGTGAGCGAGAGGGCAAAGTCGCCTCGTTCGGGCGCGCCCCGTGTGGCGAAAGCGACGCCTTCCTGCAGGGCACGACCCTGATTATCCCGCAGCGCAACATTCACGATGCCCTCGAACGTGATCGCCGTCCCTTCCACTGCCAGCGGCGAGCGAACGCGCTGCCCCGCTTGCGGGCGGACCACCACCAATGTGGGCTGGCCGTCGGGTCCGGGGGGATTCTCGGCCTCCGTGGCCGTGGTTGGCGTGGCTGCAGGCAGGACCGGCGTCAGGGGCGGGCGCTCCGCCGTCGGCGCCGCCGTAGGGCGGCCAAGGCTAGGCGGTGTGGGGGTGGAAAGCGGCGTCGCGAGAGCACAGCCCGACCCCATGAGCAGGCCGGTCAAGCCTAACGCGAGGGCGACTGCGGACCACGGCATGGCCCCATAGTAGCGTAGGCCCTGTGGGCTGTATAGGATGATGGCGCATGCGCCTCGTCTTCCTCGGCACGCCGGAGTTCGCCCTGCCGAGCCTTGAGCGGCTCCTCGCAGGGCCCGACGATGTAGTGGGCGTCTACACCCAGCCCGACCGTCCCGCCGGTCGCGGCCGTGCGCCCAGCGCCTCACCCGTGAAGCGTTTCGCGCTGGCCTACGGCCTACCCGTCTACCAGCCAGAGCGCCTCCGGCGCCCCGAGGCGATCGAGCAGCTACGCGCACTGCTGCCCGATTGCCTCATCGTTGCGGCCTACGGACAGATCCTGCCGCAGGCGGTGCTCGACCTGCCAACACACGGCGCGCTCAACCTGCACCCCAGTCTCCTGCCGCGCCACCGCGGCGCCGCGCCGGTCGCCGGCGCCATACTTGCCGGCGACGAGATCACCGGGGTCACGCTCATGCTGGTCGATGCCGGCCTCGACACCGGCCCGATCATTGCCCAGGCAACGCTGCCCGTTGCGCCAGACGACACGACGGCTGTTCTCACCGCCAAGCTGGCGCTCCTCGCCGCGGACCTGCTCATAATGAGCCTGCCCCACTGGTTCGCGGAGCGCCTCACGCCCAGGCCCCAAGACGACGCGCAGGCGACGCTCACTAGGCAGTTGACTATCGAGGACCGAACACTGGACTGGCGGCAACCGGCGTCCGTCCTCGAGCGGCGCGTCCGCGCCCTGCAGCCCTGGCCCGAAGCCGCCACGACCTGGCAGGGACGCCTGCTGAAAGTGCTGCAGGCCAGCGTGCTCCCGCCGCAGGCGGGGGAGCCGGGGCTCGTCGTGGCGCTTCCTCCGGGCGGGCCGGCGCCGGTTGGCGTCGTGACCGGCGAGGGCGTCCTTGGCCTGCTACGCGTCCAGATGGAGGGCCGACGGGCCATGGCCGCCGAGGAGTTCCTGCGGGGCGCCCGCGGCTTCGTGGGGGCCAGACTGCCCTCGTAGCGCGCCTAAGCCGCGCGCGTTAGGTTGACGCTCATCATCACGTTAGACGATTATCTCATGGACACCGCCGTCTGCTGATGAACCGAGACGATGGCCTAAGATCCCCCACTCTGGAGACCGGTGTGACATCGCAAGAGGAACGCATCGCCCGCATCATAGAGGCCTACGACGCCCAGGGCTGGCACCGCACCGCCACGGACGTTGACCTTCGGTCGGCCCGTTGGCTCGCCCAGCAGGTGCGCGAGTGCGGCCTGGAGCCTACGCTCGAGCCCTTCGCCGTCAGCCGGATCGATCCGCAATCGTGCTATCTGGAAGTGGACGGCGAGCGGGTGGTCGGCCTGCCGCTCTTCGACGGCACGTTCACCCACCCTGAAGGCATCCGCGGCAGCCTGGGGCCTTTGGGCTCGAATGCCGCCGTCGCCTTGGCGGCCGTAGGCGCGGGCGGTCAAGTGCAGGAGTTCGAGAAAGCGCGCCGTGACGGAAGGCACCAGGCGATCGTGGCCGTCACCCTCGGCGGTCGCCCGGGCCTCGCGGCGCGAAACGCCCCCGCCTTCAAAGAACCCTTCGGGCCACCCGTGCTGCAGGTGGGCAGCGACGTGCGCGACTGGCTCACGGAGCGCGCGGCACGGGGCTCGGACTGCCATCTGGTGGTCGCGGCCAGCCGGACTGGAGCCGAGGCGTTCAACGTCGTCGCGACGCTCAGGGGAAGCGTTCCGTCCCTCGCGCCCCTCGTCATCACCACGCCTCGCAGCGGCTGGTGGCACTGCGCGGGAGAACGCGGTGGCGGGATCGCCTGCTGGCTCGAGTGCATTCGTCTGCTAAGCCAGAGCCAGCACGAGCGGGATATCCAATTCGCCGCCTTCAGCGGGCACGAGCTGGGCTTCATGGGCGTGGACGCCTTTACGGCGGGGCGTCCGGGCCTGGAGCGGCGGGCGTCCGTCTGGCTCCACTTCGGCGCTTCCGTCGGCGCCGCACAAGACGCACGCCTGCGTTTCTCCGCACACGACGAAGCGCTTGAACAGCTTGTCCGCGAGGCGCTCGGCGCTGAAGGTGTTACTGACGTCCCAGCGACGCCGCTGGGCACGGCCGTTGGCGGTGAATCCGTCGTCGTTCACGAACGTGGCGGGCGCGTCGTCGCGATCGCCGGCGGCCACGCCCTCTTTCACCTCGAAGCCGACCGCTGGCCCGAGGCGGTCGACCTGGACCTCGTTGGCCGCTTCGCGAGGGCTTTCTCGGGCCTGGCTCTCCGCCTTGCCGGCGCTCCCGGCTAGAGGCATCCATGCCCACGTACCTCTCGTGCCCCCTCCCCCCGCAGCAGCGCATGGGATTCATGGACGCCCTGGAGGAGGCGGGCATCGCTTACTCCCGTGAGCCGGACGGCTACGTCGTCTATCTCAAGGACGGCCAGCAGGAGGCCTGGCGGGACATCCAGCAACGCTTCAGGGCGCGGATAGCCGAGGAGGACCCTCCCCTCATCTTCGGGATGTGAGGGCCAGCGGCGTTGATCAGCCTCTCCGGGTACGAGATCAAGCCCACCAACGATGGAGACCTAGTTCTCCTTCGGACCGACCGCGGCGAGATCGGCTGCCTGCTCATGAGTGCGACAGGCGCCGACACGGCTGTCCTGTGGGCGGGATCGCTCTCGGCGGAGGACCGCCTCAGCCCGATCGCCCGGAGCGTCGCGAAGGACCTGCGGGAGGACGGCGTATCGTCCCTGGCGGTGCGCTACCGCCGCCCTTTCGAGCTGGAAGACAGCGTGCAGGACACGCTGGCAGCCCTGCTCTTCTTCCGCCAGGTCGGGGTCCAGCGCGTCGCCCTCGTGGGCCACTCCTTCAGTGGGGCGGTGGCCATCGCCGCCGCGCCACTGAGCGAGGCGGTCGTCGCGGTGGCCGCCCTCGCCAGCCAGACGTACGGCGCGCGCAACGTGGCGAACATCGCGCCTCGCCCGCTCCTCCTCGTGCATGGAACCGCGGACCAGCGCCTCGACCCGTACTGCTCGGAGCAGATCTACTCGTGGGCGAAGAAGCCCAAAGAGCTTGTGCTGATCGAAGGCGCCACGCACGGGCTCTCGGAGCATCCGGAGTTTCTGCTACCGCTCCTCCGCCGCTGGTTGACCGAGAAGTTGCGGCCGCCGGCCGATCAGTAGACCAAGATGTTCTCTCCCCAGGTCGTCATCCAGACCAGTGCCGGGACCGACTACGCGTGGTTCTGGATGGACCGCCGGAACCTGGCGATGTCGGTCTCCACCCTTCCCGGCAGCCGGCTGCTCATGGCGCTCCGCCTGCGCTCGCCGGTGCAGCACGGAAACACGGTGGCGGCGCGACCAGTACCTGGCGCTCCAGTCTGGTCTGGCTGTATCGCCTTCGCACGGAGGTACCTCCACCCGCTGAGGCCCGTTGCGCTTCGTTGCCACGATGCTTGGCGAGCTTTGTCTCGCTGGAGGGACGGCGCTACAATACGCCGAGCTCGCCTGAACTTGAGCTTGGAGCCTTATGCCGATCATCGTCGACGCCATGGGCGGCGACAACGCACCAGAGGCGGTCGTGGCGGGGGCGGTGGAGGCCGCGCGTGAGTTCGGCCTCTCCATAACGCTCACCGGCCACGAGGACGCGCTGCGCCCTCTCTTGTCCCGTTTCGACGCCCCGGAAGGCATACGCGTGGTGCACACGCCAGAGGTGGTGGGCATGGGCGAGACGCCCATGGAGGCCCTACGCCACAAGCCCGACTCCTCGCTCAGCGTCGGGTTGCGGCTGCTGAAAGAAGGAGAAGGCGACGCGTTCGTCTCGGCGGGCAACAGCGGCGCCGTCATGGCGGGCGCTCTCCTCACGCTCGGTCGCATCGCGGGCGTTCAGCGCCCCGCGCTGGCCGCCCTGTTCTCTAGCCCGCACGGCCCCGTCCTCCTCATCGACGCCGGCGCGAACGCCGACTGCGAGCCGATTCAGCTCCTGCAGTTCGCCCAGATGGGCGCTATCTACATGGAACGGGTGGTTGAGATCGCAAGCCCTCGCGTCGGTCTCTTGAGCAACGGCGAGGAGCCGACCAAGGGCAACGCCCTAACGAGGAAGGCGCACGAGCTCCTGGCAGCCTCGTCGTTGCGGTTCATCGGCAACGTCGAAGGACGCCACCTCGCGGAGGATGTCGTCGACGTCGTGGTGACGGACGGGTTCACCGGAAACATTGTCCTCAAGGTGATGGAAGGAGTGGCGGCGGCGCTCTTGCAACTGCTCCGGGAGGCGGTCGAGAGCCAGCTCCACTACCGCGCTGCGGCGCTGGTCCTGCAACCGGCGCTGCGAGGGGTACGGCGTCTGAGCGACTACGCGGAATACGGGGGCGTCCCTCTGCTCGGTGTCGCGGGCACCGTCATCATGGCGCACGGCCGCAGCGATGCGCGGGCCATAAAGAACGCCATCCGCGCCGCCCAGCGCGCCGCCGACCAAGGCGTCGTCCAGGCCATCCAGGAGGGACTGCGGGCCACTCCAACGGGCAAGGAATAATTGCGGCCCTCATAGTGGTTTGCTACAGTGAGAGCGCGAAGCCGGCGTCGGCTTTGCTAAGGAGGATGACCATGGCGAAGCCATCCGCGGTAGAGACGAGCACCTTCGAGGCCGAGGTCTTGAAGGCCGAAGTCCCTGTCCTCGTCGACTTCTGGGCGGAGTGGTGCGGCCCGTGCAAGATGATCGCCCCGCTCCTCGACCAGCTTGCCGACGAATACGAGGGCAAGGTGCGCTTCACAAAGGTGGACGTGGACGCCTATCCCGAGCTCGCCAACCGTTATGGCGTCAGGGCTATCCCAACGCTGTTGATTTTCCGCGACGGCACCGTGGCAACCCAGGTGGTGGGCGCACAACCGAAGACGACCCTCAAGCGCCACATCGAAGCGATCCTGCAGGGAGCCTAGTCCCTTTTGGCCCTCCATCTGGGCGTGACGGGCGGCCAGGGCCCGGAGAGCGACCGCATCTACGACGTCATTATCGTCGGGGGCGGCGCCGCGGGTCTCACCGCCGGTCTGTACGCCAGCAGGGCGAAGATGGACGCACTGCTGCTGGAGAAATCGGTCTGGGGAGGCCAGATCGCCTTCACGGGCCTGGTCGAGAACTACCCCGGCTTCCCCGACGGGGCGATGGGCCCCGATCTCGCCATCTGGATGTACGAGCAGGCGACGAAACAGGGCCTGCAGACCCTCTCCACAGAGGTCACCGGCATCGAGCTGCGCGGCCAGATCCGCGTCGTGCAGACGATCGATGGCGACTTCCTCGCGAAAGCGGTCGTCGTGGCGTCGGGCGGCGAGCACCGCAAGCTGGGCGTCCCGGGTGAGGAGGAGTACGCGGCCCGCGGCGTCTCCAACTGCGCGGTGTGCGACGGAGCTTTCTTCCGGGGCGAGATCGTTGCCGTCATCGGCGGCGGCGATGCGGCCATCGATGAAGGGCTCTATCTGACCCGCCTCGCCAAGCAAGTGCTGGTCATCCACCGCCGCGACCAGCTCCGCGCCTCCCCGGTGCTCCAGGAGCGCGCCTTCGCCACGCCCAACATGTCGTTCATTTGGAACAGCGTCGTGGAGGAGGTGCTGGGCGACACCAACCAGGTGACCGGTATCCGCGTGCGCAACGTCAAGACGAACGAGCCGAGCGTGTTGGACGTCACCGGCGTCTTCATCTACATCGGCTTCGACCCCGCCGCCGCCATCCTCGGCGACCTCGTCGAGCAGGACGAACACGGGTACATCCGCGTGACGGACCTCATGGCGACGAACGTGCCGGGCATCTTCGCGGCCGGCGACATCCGTGTCAACTCGCTGCGCCAGCTCGTCTCGGCGGCTGGCGACGGCTGCGTAGCCGGCCTCTCGGCATACAAGTACGTGACCGAGGAGTTCAAGGATGGCGAGGAGGGTGCGGCCGTCGCCGCGACCCGTTCAGCCTCCAGCGCTGCACAGTAGAAAGGCTGCACAACAACAACGTGGGGCACAGCATGCTGTGCCCCACGTTGTTGTTGTGCAGCCTTTCTACTGTGCAGCGCTGGAGGCTGAACGGGTCGCGGC
>DATDQG010000143.1:0-14827 GCA_035292365.1 Dehalococcoidia bacterium | reverse complement strand
CCATCTCACAACCTCCACCTGGTCTATGCCAGCTACGAGTCAATTGGAGTGGGCAGCGCAGTGAGCCAGGACAACATGAAGTACTATACAGTCATATTCCGCGCCCCACGCTGACTGCTTGCCCGCTCCCTCCGCACCGTGGAAGCGCCCGCCTCTCGGCCACTCCTCACCATTCGACGCGTCCTGGACCCGACACGGGGGCTCTCTTGTGTGCGGAACGTCGGCAGATTATGACGACTCACTAACCCTTTCTGTATTGACGAGGTTCCGTCTGACAAGCAACGTTATAACGTACATAGTGTCGTCGGGTGCGTGCACGGACTAAACGCGGACGGAAGTAGCCGAGGACGAGGAGGCTCGAGTTTGTCCGGAAAGGCTCAAGCTGCTGAGCCACAGCGTGACGCGCAGCTGTGCAGCGTCGCAGAGGAGAAGTTGGAGATGGCCACAAGCAAACTGAGGCAAGTGCAGGCTGAGCTCATCGCGAGCAACGAGCGACTACAGCGCGTCATTGTCAACAACCCGTCCTCGGTGTTTGTGCTTGAGCTCGAGCCAAGGCTGGCGCCCCTCGGCGTCAGCAAGAGGCTCCTGGAGCTAACTGGCTATGAGGCGGACGAGGTGGGGCCCACATGGTGGACTGACCGCGTTCACCCCGAAGACAAGGAACGGGTGCTGGCCAGCCAGCAGCGGCTATTCACGGAAGGACAACTCCTTTTGGAGTACCGTTTCCTGCACAGGCGTGGGCAGTACCTCTTCATCCGCGACGAGCAGCGCGTGCTGCGCGATGCGGCCGGTCATCCCAAGGAGATCGTCGGCTCGTGGACCGACCTCACCGACGTGAGGTCAGCAGAGGAGGAGGCGCTGAAGGCGCGCCGGTACTTCGAGACGCTCACCCAGTTCTCGCCCGACGTGCTGGCGGTGCTGGCGCCCGACGGCGTGATACGGTACGTCAGCCCATCGGTGTATTCGCTGCTTGGATGGCGGCAAGGAGAGATCGTCGGGAAGAACGCGCGTGAGTTCCTACATCCCGATGAGACTTCCGCGGTCCGTAAGTTCTGGGCGGCAACACGGGAGCAGCCTGGCGCTCACACAGGGATCAACATCCGCTGGAGGCATCGGAGCGGCACCTGGCGTCTGCTTGAATGTACGTGGAACAATCAGCTACGCAACCCGCTAGTCGGTGGGATCATCATCAACGCGCGGGACATCACCGGGCGGAGGGTGCCAGGAGCACGCCGCCCTCGCCTGACAGACCACACGTCGCCTGGACGCATGGTGAACGCGACGCCAGATGCGCCACAAAAAACCATCAAGGGATCTAGCAGCCGAGAGCTGAGGCCTAACGCCCCTTCACGGTGACTGTCAAGCCATAGCGAGATAGAGCGATGAGTCAGCCCAAGCGGGTCACAACGAATCAATCGCCGATGCGTCTGGCGTTGATTCTGCTGCTCTCAATATTCACCGTCGAATTCGGAATCATGGCCATTCTCCTTGCCCTACCACCCCTTGCACTCAGTGGGCCGGTGGAGGCGGTTATAGACGCGAGCGTCTTGAGCGCCCTGCTCTTTCCCGTGCTGTTCTTCGTCGTGTTCCGCCCGCTGGCGCGCAACATCAAGGAACTTGAGCAGGCCGACACGGCCCTGCGCGCCATGCACGATCAACTCGAGCTCCGCGTCCGAGAACGCACCGTTGAACTGGAACAACGCAACCGCCAGATTAGCCTGCTGGCAGAAATGAGCGATTTTCTGCAGGCCTCTGCCACGGCGGAAGAAGCCTATGGCGTCATCACTCGCACAGGGCAACATTTGTTCCCGGGTACGATGGGAGCTTTGTTCGTCTACAGCGCGTCCCGCGACGATTTGGAAGCCCTGGCCAGCTGGGGCGAACTCACCCTGAATCCGAACGAGCGCGTCTTCTCGCCGGGAGAGTGCTGGGCATTGCGGCGCGGACGAGTGTACCTGATCGAAGACCCCCGCACTGGTCTGTCCTGCGGGCATGTGCCACCCCTCTCTACGGGCAAATACCTGTGTGTCCCGATGATAGCCCAGGGCGAAGTGTTGGGAGTGGTGCATCTGCGCCACAATCCACTTGCAGCGGCGTCAGCAGACAGCACCGCGTCTTTGAATGAACGGTTGGCCGTGACCCTGGCCGAGCAAGTAGCGGTCGCGCTGATGAATTTGAAACTGCGCGAGGCACTGCGCAACCAATCCATCCGTGATCCGCTCACCGGGCTGTTCAACCGGCGTTACATGGAAGAGACGCTGGAGCGCGAAATGCGGCGCGCCGAACGAAGTCACCAGCCGCTGGGTGTGGTCATGCTCGACCTCGACCACTTCAAGCATTTTAACGACACCTACGGGCATGCCGCGGGCGACTTGCTCCTGCGCGAGCTGGGGGCGTTGCTGAATACGCGGCTCCGGGGCAGCGACATCGCCTGCCGTTACGGGGGCGAGGAGTTTGCGCTCATCCTACCCGAAATGCCGCTGGACATTATCCGGCAGCGAGTCGAGGCGTTGCGTCTCGGCATCAAACAGCTCTATGTGCGGCATCGTGGCCAGTCGCTGGGGACCGTTACGGTGTCGGCGGGCATCGCCATGTTTCCCGAACACGCCGCGGCGGGAGAAGCCCTCCTGCGCGCCGCTGACCGTGCGCTCTACCGCGCCAAAGCCGAGGGGCGCGACCGAGTGGCGTCTGCCGAGACGCCAGCCGCCAGTTCGTAGAACGGGGCTAACCCGTACATCGAGTCGTTCAACGGACACTCGAGAGGAGTGTCTGCCTCAGCACTTGGTTCGGGTCGCTGAAGGAGGCCCGCCAGGTCATCGAAGCGTGGCGAATGGACTAGAATACGGTGCGGCCCCATCGGTCCCTGAGGCAGCAGACGCCGGAGGCTGGCTTGGCCCAACGGAGGCTGCCCACTGAGGCGAAACCCTAACCTTTGGGATGGACCGGAAAACGGGTGCAGTCAGAAGCGGTGGCACTCCCATTATGAGTGGACCAGAGATGGGGGCAGGCCAACGGGCACTTGGGAAGCAAGTTCTGATCCGCCGACAACCCGACCTGGTCACCGACACAAGAGCCGACGGCGATCGCGGTCGCTCTACCTTGCGTCTAGCGTGTCGATCCGCCGGCTTCCCTTAAAAGCGTTGGAGCGGAAGACGGGGATCGAACCCGCGACCTCCTCCTTGGCAAGGAGGCGTTCTACCGCTGAACTACTTCCGCTCGCTATTGGTGCCGAGGAGGAGATTTGAACTCCTACGGGCTTACGCCCACCACCCCCTCAAGATGGCGTGTCTACCTATTCCACCACCTCGGCCGGCATCCCCATTATACCTTGCATACGCCCCCCCGCAAGGCGCTAGCCGTTCCCACGCCTGAAGCTCAGGCGCCGGGTCCATCCTCCTCAACCGTCTCGTCGAGCTCTGAAAGCTCCGCTGGCAGGTAGTAGTCCACCACATCCGCGCCCTGACCCACGCTCAGGGCACCTATCCTTCTCCGCAGCCGGCGGTTCAGGTCGTGCAGCGCGACCAGCTCCCCCTCCTTGAGCCGCTGCAGCGCTCCGACCGGTACGCCCAGCAGCGCCGCCGCCGCGTCCTCGCTCACCGGGGTGTGGCCGTGGAACGTGGGCCAGTAGGCCAGCGCGTGCAGCAGGAAGGCGTACGCGCGCTGTCCCAGGTTCACCCGTGCCGTCCTGTCCATGCGAAGGGCCCGTCCTTCTGGCGGCCCCCTAGTCGGACCGCACGGCCAAGTAAATATCGCTGCCGATGGGCACGGGGCTCCCCGCGGGCGGGCGCGTGGAGAGAATGCAGCCCACGCACACCCCCTCCAAAGATGAATCTGGGATATCCGTGCCGTGACCCTGGTAGTTGATGCCCCACGACGGCACGCGCAGGCCAGCCGCCTCGATGAGCCGAAGACCGTCTCGCTCGTTCAGGCCGACTAGCGCCGGCATGCGCACTCGATTACCTAGGCTGACCACCAGGGTGACCACGGCGTCGGGCAGTACCTCCTCACCCGCAACCGGCTGCTGTCTGAGTACGGTCTCCGCTGCGACTGTGGGGCTCACGTCCTCCTGTCGCGCCGCCCGTAGCCCCAACGCGGCGAGCTGCTCGACCGCCTGCGCGTACGGCAAACGTCTCACATCCGGCACGGCGATGTCTGAGCGGGCAATCGTCGCCTCCGCCTCCCCCGGCGACGGTTGCGGGGCGCGGTAGCCCAGGTCCACCGCAGCAGCGGCTCCTTGGGGCGCTCTGTCTGCTCGAGCCACGTACGCCTGTCGCAGAGCGTCGCCCTCGCGCCATCCATCGAGGAGGCTCTGGTACTCCGCGTCGCTCAGACCGTCCGTTCCAGCCGGCGCTTGAGAGACCAGCGGTGGCGGCGTGAGGCGGAGCAGAAAGCCCGGCAAACCCGAGCAGCCCGACGCCACGACCGTGGCGGCAAAGCACACACAGACGAGCTGCACCAGAAGGATGCGTACGTGCTTCAGTTGCGGAGGCATCAGCGTGCTGCGTATGTAGCCTAGGGCGAACGCGGACACGGCGGCGAATGCCGGCCACTTGCCAATAACGCCACAGCGGAGCGCCTGGAGCGCATTGCTGGGCGTTCCTATGCTATCTAAAAAGGCGCGCCGCTGTCCACTGAGGCCCGCCTCCAGGGATGAAAAGCCTCACCCCAACACAACCCGCACCTGGTGCGTCGCTCCGTCATCCACCAGCGGCACCGCGGCGCCGATGCCCTCCAAGCGCTTCCCATCGACCTCAGCATGGGCCACCCCACGCGCCACCCCGTGGGGGTTTTCCACGCTGATTTCGTACCGACTCGAGCGATGGCGGAATGTGGCCGCGAACTCAGGCCACGCTGTTGGAATGCACGGGTCGATGAATAGTGTAGAGCCCCTAAGCCGCAGGCCCAGAATCCACTCGATCCCCACTCGGTACATCCAGCCCGCCGCGCCCGTGTACCAAGTCCAGCCGCCACGCCCGACGTGCCCCGGCTCCGCGTAGATGTCGGCTGGCGCCACGTAGGGCTCCACTTTGTACCGGTGGACCCCCACGCCGGTGCCCGCCTGGTTGATGGGGTTCAGCATCGAAAAGAGCTCCGCGGCCCGGTCGCCCTCTCCGAGCGCCGCGAAGGCCGCCACGGCCCACAGCGCGGCGTGCGTGTACTGGCCGCCATTCTCCCGGATCCCGGGCGGATAGCCCTTGATGTAGCCCGGCTCCAGGGCCGTACGGTCGAGCGGTGGCATGAAAAGCAGAACGAGCCCGTCCCCACGCCGCACCAGGTGTTGGTCGACCGACTCCATTGCGCGTTCCGCGCGCGCCGGGTCAGCGGCGCCGGAGAGCACCGCCCACGACTGGGCTATCGAGTCGATCCGGCACTCGTCATTGCTGGCCGACCCGAGCGGCGTCCCGTCGTCGAAGTAGGCCCGGCGGTACCAGTCGCCGTCCCAGGCTCCCTCCAACCCCTCCTTCAGCACGCCGAGCTGCTTTCGCCAGCGGTCCGCGCGAGCCCGCTCCCCCCTCGAATCCGCGAGCCCCGAGAAATCGGCGAGGATGGCGTGCAGGAACCACCCCAACCAGACGCTCTCGCCCTTGCCGGCTCGCCCAACGTTATTCATGCCGTCGTTCCAGTCTCCGGTTCCCATCAGCGGCACGCCATGGCTCCCCGTGCTCAGGCTCCGGTCGATCGCTCGGGCGCAGTGCTCGAAAAGCGTCCCCGCTTGGTCGGACACCGTGGGCTGGAAGTACGACTCGTGTTGGTCCTCGGCGAGAAGAGGGCCCTCCAGGAACGGGACCGCCTCGTCAAGAATCGAGACGTCCTGGGTCACGCGCAGGTACTCCAACACCGCATAAGGAAGCCAGAGCAAGTCATCCGAGATCCGCGTGCGAACGCCGCGACCAGACGGTGGGTGCCACCAGTGTTGGACATCACCCTCAATGAATTGTCGGGCCGCCGCCCTCAGCAGGTGCTCCCTCGCGATGTCTGGCCGCGCCACCAGGAGGGCCAGCACGTCCTGCAGTTGGTCGCGGAAGCCGTAGGCCCCGCTCGCCTGATAGAAACCCGACCGTGCCCACAACCGACAGGACAGGGTCTGGTACAGTAGCCAGCGATTGAGCAGGATGTCCATGGCGCGCTCGGGCGTCTTCACCACCACTGCTCCACACACGTCGTCCCAGTGCTGCGCGACCTCTTGCAGCACCTCGTTCAGGTCAGCGGTGCGGTAACGGTCGATAAGCCACCGCGCTTCCTCGGCATCTGCCCCCTCTCCCAACATGAAGACGACCTCAATCCGCTCGCCCGGCCGCAGCTCGACTAAGGTCTGCAGCGCCGCACAAGGATCGAGGCCGCTGCCTACCCTACCCGACAGCCGTTCCCCTCGCGCCAGCGCGGCTGGGTAGTCAAGCGTCCCATTCCTGCCTATGAACTCAGTCCGGTCCCCCGTCCATGCCGTCTGGCGCCCGCCCATATCCGCAAACGCAACGCGCCCGCGCGCCTCTTCGTTCCACGAGTTCCGTGCGAAGATCGCTCCGGTCGTCGGGTCCACCTCCGTGACGACGAAGGGGCCAGTGGCGCTCCGCGACGCTCCGAGCACCCACTCCGCGTACGCCGTCAGCGAGAGCCGCCGCGGCCGAAACGACAAATTCTCGACCGTTAGGCGCCAGAGCTTGACCGGGTCCTCAGGTGGCACAAACACCGCCAGGTTGAGAGAAATCCCATGGGAGACATGCTCGAACCGGCTGTAGCCCTGGCCATGCCGGGCCACGTAGAACGAGGCGCCCTCGCGCACGGGCAGGGGCGTAGGACTCCACACCTCCCCGCTCTCCTCGTCACGGATATACAGCGCCTCGCCCGGCGAATCGCCGACTGGGTCATTCGACCAGGGGGTCAGCTGGTTCTCGCGGCTATTGATGCACCATGTGTACCCGCATCCCGACTCTGAGACCTGGAACCCCAGTTGCGGATTAGCCACGACGTTGATCCACGGCCCAGGCGTCCACTGACCGTCACGCAACAGCGTTACGTACTCGCGCCCCTCCTCCGCGAAGCCACCCAGCCCGTTGAAAAACTCGAGCTCGAAACGCGCCGGCGACACGACCGCAGGAGCCTCTGTCACGCCCTCCCGGCGTCGCGGCGGCGGTGGCACTGGTTCCAGGCGCTCCACCCGAACGATCTGGTCGGCGAGCTCTCCCTGACCGCTGACAAGCACCGCCCGCGCTGCCCTCAGAAGGGCGTCACGTGCCTCTGCCGACACGAGGTCGCCTCGGAGGACGTACACATTACCATGCGGCGCATGTCCCTCGTGGTGCAGCATGGCGTGCCTCACCCTCACCATCGTTTCCAAGGACGCCTGTGTGTCCTGGTCGTAGGAAGGAGGCTTCTCGTTGAGGATGACTAGGTCCACCGCGAGCTGCTTCGTCTCCCAATACTCGTGCGCGCTGACCAGTTGGCGGACCAGGAACAGCTGTTCGGGATCATCGAGGCGGAGCACGACCAGCGGGAGGTCACCCGAGATGCCGTGTGCCCATAGCGCGGACTGGCCCGCCCCATCCCGACGCAATGCCTCCGGCGCACGCAACGTCGCGTCTCCGTACAACACGCGGTTGGCCAGACGCTGGTACACGTGGGCCTCGTCCGGTCCGATGCCGAAATGGTGCAGCTGCACCTGGGCGTGAGTCCACGCCAGTGTCGCCGCGCGCTCGAAGATCGCCGCGTCCCGGTACTTGTCAGCCAGCACCAGCGCGGCCTCCCGCGACGGCGCTATGAGCGTCGTGAAGGTTATGCGGGCGGTGGCCCCTGGCGCGATGCGGACCCGCCGTCGCAGGCTGACAATCGGGTCCAGGACCGCCCCGGCTGTGTTGGAGAGGGGGTGGCCATCGACGAGCGCCACCGCTGTCCGCACTCCCTGCCCACGACCGAGGAACCGCCCTCGGTCGGTCTCATACTGCCCTACACCCACGGCGGTAGCATCTACCGCCGCCACATGCGCGAGCCACACCTCCGGTTCATCCAACGTTCTCCGCCGGCGCGTGGCGAGCACGGCCCCCAAAGCAGGCACTCCCTCTGTCTGCACGAAGAGGTTGGCGAACGCCGGGTGCGCCGCCTCAGCGGCCGGAGGCGCCAGAACGACCTCTGCGTACGAGGTCACCTCTATCTCCCGCACCCGTGTGCCAAGGTTGGTGAGGGAGACGTGACGGAGCTCCGCATCATCCTCCGGCGACACGACGATCTCCAAGGCGGTCGCGACGCCGCTGTCGCGCCGCAGGATCTCCACGCGGTGCTCAGAGAACGCAACATCGTACGACTCCGGCTCCACCCCGGTTGGTTGATACGCGGCAGACCAGACCTCCCCGGTCTGAGTGTCACGTAGGTAGACGTACGTGCCCCACTGGTCTCTAGTCACATCCTCCCGCCAACGCGTCACCGCGAGAGCGCCCCATCGGCTGTAGCCTGAGCCCGCCGTCGTGATCATGACGGCGTAGCGGCCATTGGAAAGGAGGTGCGCGCGCGGAGTGGCGTCGTGCGGCGACCGGAAGCGGCGGACCGCGGTCGGCACGATCTCCCGAACGTGCGCCGCCGCCTTCACCTCCTCGGCGCGCGGGCGTGCCACCAACACATCTCTCGGCACCCGCTCCTGCAGGAGCAACTCTGCGGACTGTACCATCGGTTCAGCATGAAACCGGTTCCGCATGATCCCGCCCAGGAGCGCATTCGCCAACGCGACGATGGACATACCCTGGTGGTGGGCCATATACGAACGCACCACCACGAGCTGCTCTCCCTCTAGCAGCCGTCTTCCTGTGTAGTCCAGCGCTTCATAGAAGCCATACGGCCCTTGCGCATGCGCCATCGTCAGGCGGCCGCAGTTCCGCGCCGCCGCCGCTGGGTCTACCATCGCCGCCAGCGCGGTGGCGTACGGCGCCACGACTAGGTCTTCGCTAAGCCCGCGGTCCAGCCCCAGCCCGGGGACGCCGAAGTTCGAGTACTGGTACGTCATCTCCAGGTCCCGTGCGTTATAGGCCGATTCCGAAATTCCCCACGGCACGCGCCGCTCTTGGCCGTACTGGATCTGCCGCCCTACGACCATCCGATACGTCTGGTCTAACAAGCTGCCTGTTGGCGAGCGCATCACGAGCAGCGGCATCAGGTACTCAAACATGGAGCCCGACCAGGAGACGAGCGCCGATCCTCGGTTCACGGGCGTCAACGCGCGACCTAGACGGAACCAGTGCGATGGCGGGGCATCGCCCTTGGCTATGGCGATGAAGCTCGTCAGCCGGGCTTCGGAGGCGAGCAGATCGTAGCAGCTGGGGTCCAGCGTTGAGTCCGAGACTCTATATCCGATCGAGAACAGCTTCCTAGTACGGTCGAAAAGGAAATCGAACTGCATCGCCTCGACAAGCTGCCTCGCCATCTCGCCCAAGGTAGCCAGGCGGTCCGCGAGGGCCGCGGCAGCTGCAGTGCCCCTATCCAGCCCGTTGATCAGCGCCTCGATGCCTGACCGCCCCTGCGGTCTCTCCTCGCCGGACTGGAGGATCTCCCGAAGGTCGTGGACGGCCGCTTGGCATCGGCCCGGCATGGCAGCGAGCGTGGGAAACGGCGTGAAGAGACGCGCCATCGCCGTCCTCGCCGGCCCACCGACGGCGTCGCTCACCAATAGACGCGCCCAAGGAGCCAGGAGGTCCAGGTCACGAGAGTGGCTACCAATGCCCCTCCGTACCGCCTCTACCCACGGCGTCAGTTGGCTTCGCGCCCCTTCTCCCAACTCCTCGCCCAGGGTGTGCGCGATGTTCGCGATGGTGCGAGCGTCGGCGTCCAGCTCTGCCAGCCTGTTTGCCCAGTCGTATGGATTCCTTGGCACCGGCTCAAGCTTGGCCCGCATGGCTACAAGGGCCGCATCAAGGTGTTGCTGTGTGACCGTTCGGCGCCGCCCGTCGACGACCGATCGAACGGACTCGAGGCAGGTGAGTACCGTGTCGTCCATACCGAGGAGCACCTGCAGCCCGAAGAGCGGGCTGTCCATCATGTCCAGACACGCCTGTCGCAGCGTCACCAGGTGGCCTGCTAGGTTGCCGCTGTCCACTGAGGAAACGTATCTCGGCTCCAGCGGCCGTAGCGTCTGGGTGTCGTACCAGTTGTACAGATGGCCGTGTGACTGTTCCAGGCTGCCTAGCGTGCCCAGGGTGTCCGCCAGGCGCTGCACGACCTCCGTGATGCCTACCCAGCCGAAATCTCGGGCAGCGACCGTGGCGAGCAGGTAGAGACCAAGGTTCGTGGGCGAAGTGCGATGCGCGACGACAGTCCTCGGCTCCTCCTGAAAGTTGTCGGGCGGCAGGTGGTGGTCCTCAATCCCCACAAAGGTTTCGAAGAACAACCACGTCCGCCGGGCGACTGAGCGCAGGACACGCGCATCCTCCGCCGAAACGAGCCGCGCGCCGATCGGGCGTATCGGAAGGCTGATCCAACGGGCTATCGCCGGCGAGGCTGCCCAGAGCAAGAGAAACGGGGCCGCTGCCGACAAGACCTCGGGCCGCACAACCGCCACGAGCACGCTAGCCACACCCGCGATGCTCGGGGCAGCACGCATGCGCCGGTAAAAGCCGGTCAGGTCCAGGCTTGAGCCGGCTTTCGCCTGTGCCGCCGTCACCCACTGAAGCAGGCCCCGGCGCGTCAGGTAGAGCCGCACCAATGTCCGGGCGATGCCATCAGTCATCAACGATGCTTGGTGCGCTATCAACGTCACGGCGATCGATGTCTGGGCCGACGCCAGAAGAAAGTCGCTGGCAACCGCCCGGATGTGGCTCCGCTTGGAAATGCCGGACCGCCGGGGCCACAGGCCCGCCAGGAACGGAATGAACGGCGGGATGGCAATCGTCCCTAGAACGAAGAGCGTCCAAAGCCCTGGTGAAGCAAACGGCAGGGTCCAGCCGCCCAGCAGCGTCACCAACACGGCCGGGGCCGAGAGCGTTCGTCTCAGGTTGTCGAGCATCTTCCAGCGGCCGATCAGCGGGACCGACGATGGGACAGCGCCATCGCCTCCCAGCCGTCCCCGTCCGAGAATCCAGGGCAACAACTGCCAGTCGCCGCGAGCCCATCGATGCTGCCGCGCCGCCGCCACTTCGTAGTGGGACGGGAACTCTTCGAACAGCTCGACGTCCGTCACCAGGCCGGCCCGTGCGAAGAGGCCCTCAAAGAGATCGTGGCTGAGCAGCGCATTCTCCGGCACGCGGTTCGCCAGCGCGGCTTCGAACGCGTCGACCTCGTAGATGCCTTTGCCCGTGTACGAGCCCTCGCCATACAGGTCCTGATAAATGTCGGAGACTGCGGCAGCATACGGGTCGATCCCGCCTGGCCCTGAGAAGATGCGCTGGTACCACGAGCTCTCGTGGTCCACGGGCAGCGTCGGCGTTATCCGCGGCTGCAGCACACCGTATCCCTCGGTCACGCGGCCCAAACGACGGTCGAAGCGTGGCCGGTTGAGCGGATGAGCAATCGTCCCCACGAGCGCGTAAGCAGCTCCCGAGGGGAGCCGCGTGTCCGCATCCAGGGTGATGACGAACCGAACGTCGGAAGGCACCTTGGGCAGCCCGCCACCGACCGGCAGGAAGGTCGTATCGGAGGCGCCTCGTAGGAGGCGGTTGAGCTCGTGCAGCTTGCCTCGCTTCCGCTCCCAGCCTATCCATCGTCCCTCACCAGCGTTCCACACGCGATGGCGGTGCAACAAGAAGAAGCGCTCCCCACCGGCCGCCACCGGACCGTGCCGCTCGTTGAGTCGTTGCACACTATCAGCCGCCGCCGTCAACAGCTCGTCGTCGTCGGGCATATACTTCGACGGCGCATCCGTCCAGTCCGACAGGACGGCGAAGCGCAGGTCGCCCTCCGGGTTGGCGAGATAGTGGACCTCCAAGCGCGCGATCTGCTCTTGAATGTCCGAGCGGTTCGCCAACAACGTCGGAACCACAACCATGGTCCGTAGGTTGGACGGCACACCGTCGCGGAGATCGAGCCGTGGCAGGACCCGCGGTGGCACCACCGCCAGCACGTACCGGTTCACCAAAGCGATAGCCAGGTCTGAAGCCGGGAAGAGCCCGATCAGACCAAGAAAGAGAACGCCAGCGACCCCGGCCCCGGCATGCGCGGCGTCGAGCAGGGGTAGAGCCAGAATGACGCCACTGACCAGCAGGACGGTCCCGAGGTAACCCGGTGTCGCGGCGGCAATATAGACGCGCCGGACCACCGTCGTCATCGGCGCCGCGTAGCCCAGCTCCTGTTCAAACGGCTCGCGCCCGTTCGCGACAAGAAAGTAACCCGGGTCGGCCGCCCGCTCATCCAGTGGATCGTCGGCCTTCGCCTCACGCTGGCGTGCCTCCTTCGCCCGTGCTATTGCCCGTTGCGCGACTTCAAGCTCAGACGACCGAGAGCCCCGCGACAGCTCCTCGATGGCGTGCCGGTACCTGTCCCGCGTGGCGAAGTCCATGGCTTCGAAATCGCTTTCACTCCGGAGCACGTCGTCCACGAGGCTCACGCTTTCGAAGAACTCTGTCCAGTCCACCTCCGAGATCAGGCGCATGCTGGTGATTACGTTACGGACCGTCACGTTGCTTGCTTCCTGGTCTTGGTGCTCCACCCGAACGATCTCGTCGGCCGTCGTCTGTTGGGCGGCAAGCCGCGCGGACAGCCAGGCGAGGATCGGCGTCACTGCCGGGTCGTAGTCCCTCAGTCGCTGCACGAGCTGCGCCGCGAAGGCAGGGGCGAGAGGCGCCCGCTCGAAGCGCCGTAGAATCGCCTCCGTCGGCTCCGCGGCGCGGCCGCCTAGGCCGAGCAGGCTGTCCACCGCTGCGTCTGCCTCCTGTCGCGCCAGCCGCCCGCGGACGATCCGCTCTGCCAAGCGCCGCAGGTTCTCCACCAGCACGACGCGAAGCGTGATCGCCACCGCCCAGAGTTCACCGATGTTGAGGGCCTGCCCGCGCTGGTACGCGCGCACAAACCGTCGCAACGTCTCCAGGTCGAACCGGCTATCGGTGTGCGCCACGTAACCCCACGTCAGCCCGAAGACACGCGGGTACCCTCTCAGATCACCCTCGGCAAGCTTCGGCAGTTCGCGGTAGAAACGAGGAGGCAGGTCGTCCCAAATCTCGCGAAGCTGCTCCTCCACGATGTGGAAGTTGTCCACCAGCCACTCAGCGGCCGGCGTGATCGCCCGTTCTTCTCGAATCGTCGCCGCGATAGTCCGATACGCCTCTAGCAGCACCTGCCCGTTCTCGCGCAGTCGCGGCCCCACCGGCATGCCTCTGCGTGGGTCCGCCGTTACGCGCTGGCTGGCGGCCAGGCTCTCGGCGTACTGCTCCAGGCGTTCGATGCTGAACAGTTCGGCGCGAATAGGTTCCGCGTCGCGACCAAAGGGAGCGGCCGGACGACGACCAAGGGGCAGAATGTCCTGGAGACTCATGCTATGTAATCGTGCACAATCGCGCCGCAGGCGTACGCGGTCCCGATGCAGGGCCCTCAGCCGCGCACGGTCGGCTTGCCTGACATTGTATCCACATGGTCAACCCGCGGTCCTGGGGCGATTCGGACGGGCGTCTGTGGGTACGTCCGTCGAAAGGGCTGTCTTCACAGGCTGCAGCTCTCATAGCGATAGTCCGGAGCAGCGTCAACATGGTCGTCCTTACGCCACGACCGGCGGCTACACGGGACCCGTGGCCGCCCGATCGGGCGGTCCCCATCGTACGGTGCTGATGCCGAAGCCGCGCCGAAGCTATCGGCTCGCCAGTGCCGGCGACTGCCCTAGAAGAACGACCACTCGAGCCACTTGCCCAGCGGCATCTCCATCAAGACGATGTCCCGTGGGCGGCCATCCCGGTCCTTCGCATGCCCGGGCAACACGGCGATTTTAATGAAGCCGACCAGCTCAGCTGCCTTGACCGCCGACTCCTCCCGCTCCGCGACCACCTGAAACAGCAGTCGCTCTATCCCGTGTTCGTTGGCGATCAGTGCCAGCTCATGCAGCATTGTCGTCCCGAGGCCCTGGTTCCGGTACTGCGGGTGAACGACGATCCGGACCTCCCCCACGTGGCGCCGGGCGAGGCTCCGGCTGCGATGCAAGGTCCCGTCGGCCACAATCTTGCCGTCTATCCAGGCCAGCAAGGGCAACGCCCGGTTATAGTCGAGCTCCGCCGCCCAGCGCTGGAGCACCTTGGGAGAGGTGACGTCCTCTTTGAGGAAGTAGCGATCATCAGGCGGCACCTGCTGAAAGAACTGCAGCAGCGCCTCCGTATCATCCTCGGTCATCGGCTTCAGCACCACCGTCGTGCCGTCCCGTAGCGTCAACTCCTTTGGATAGGCAGCGAGCTGGTAGGTGTAGGTCGTGGCCATTCCTTGCCTCCTCATGAGTATGAAATTCTAGCTCGTTTCCCCCTGCGTGGGATGAATGACCAGCACGGGGTCATGGCTCGAGCGCACGACCTTGTCGGCGACGCTGCCCAGCATCCAGCGGCCAAGACCGGACCGCCCATGCGTGGTCAAGGCCAGCAGGCTCCCCTGCCTCTCATCGCCGAACCTAATGATGACGCTGTCCGCCTCGCCCTGCAACACGTGCGTTTCCACACGGACGCCGCTCCGCCTCAGGCGCGACGCCACCCTGCCGAGATAGGCGTGCGCCGCCCCCTCCACCTCCTCCAAGATGTCCGGCGGGTAGACTTCGATCTGCGTCCCGAGATAGACCCGCGCGAGCGTGGGCAGAACCTGGACGAGATGCACTGGGATGTCCAGGTGCAGCGCCGCCTCCTGAACGTACGGCACGACCGCCTCCGCGAAGTGCGATCCGTCGAGCGCC
>DATDQG010000142.1:0-2043 GCA_035292365.1 Dehalococcoidia bacterium | reverse complement strand
AGGGTGCCCTCAGAGCCGGCGACCAGCTGCACGAGGTCCGGTCCGGCCGCCGCCGCGGGGACATCCGGCGTGGAGAGGATGCCTTCCGGGTGTGCTAAGCGCAGGGACTGGACCCGCTCCGCTATCGTTCCGTAGCGAGTCGAGTTCTGGCCGGCGGAACGGGTCGCGATCCAGCCGCCGACGGTCGAGTACATGAAGGATTGCGGGAAGTGACCGAGCGTGAAGCCGGCGGGGTTGAGAAAGCGCTCCAGGTCCGGCCCCATAATGCCGGCCTGCACCGTGGCCGTGGCCGAGTGCTTGTCGATGGCGAGCGGCCGGCTGAGTTCGCTCAGGTCGAGAGTGATCGAAGGCCGTTCGCCCGCCGGCTCGACGCCACCCACAACAGATGTTCCACCCCCGAACGGTACGACCGCCAGCCGCTCTCGCCCGGCAATTCTGAGGAGTTCGAGGACCTGCTCCTCCGTCCGCGGCCGCACGACCACATCGGTCGGTTGAGGCACTTCGCCGCGACGGATACGGACGAGGTCCTTGTAGCTTTTTCCGAGGCTGAAGCAGACGCGGTCGGTGACCTCAGTGGACACGCTATCCTGGCCAGCAGCGCGGCACAGCTCCGCGACGACGCCCTGGGACAAGCGACTGGGCGTCAGTGGGACGTTGGCGAGGGACTCAAGCCGTGGCGCCGGATCCGTATCGCCCAGACGGTAGCGAAGGTAGGACCAGAAGCGCTCCGGGTCCGCCAAGTGGTACGACTCGCCTTCCTGTCCCCACCCCCACCACTTGGATCGCACGCTTGATCGCCGCATCAGGCCCGTGGGTCTACTGCTTGTCGGGGCGTTCGGATTCACCTAAGCGCACCCGCTCAGCCTCCGTTGCTCGCAGTTGTTCCCCTTCCTCACGGGAAAAGCTTGCCTGACAGCCCTCGCAGACGAATGAACTTACCTTCTCCGACTTGCCGATGTCGCCTGCGCTGTCCCAGCGGGGAACGAGGGCCACGTGTGGGCAAACCGGCTCGAATGCTTCTTCCTGCTCGACTGGCCGCTCCTCTCTCCACCCCAAGAGACGCCTGAGGAAACGCATGATTCCCTCCCCGGTGGCCCATCCGCCGCGATTGTCCGCCCAGGCCGGGCGGGTGTCAATGCGGCCAGTTCGGCTGTGAGTGGTGCGCGCCCGAGACAGCCTGCGTCATGGCGCGCTCTTGGACACGGCCTCCTTCTCCACTGTGCCCGATCGTGCTTGCCGCACCTCCTCCTTGATGGCACGTGCGGCAGCCCAGGCCAATTCCTCAAGGGAATATGGGTACATCGCGGCGTCCTCCTTGCTGATGTGACGACTTCGTGGCGAACGCCTGCGCGAGACGCTACGAGTTGCCAGTGTCAATGCGTGTGGGGTTGCGGCTCACCTGAGGCGTGGTGCGCCCCACGCTCAAAATGGTGGCCTCATATATCCTAACGCACGCCCCGGCCATGGGTTACTGATGCGTGTCTCGCGCCCAATTGCCAACTGGCGCCCCCGCCAGGACTCGAACCTGGAACCTACTGCTTAGAAGGCAGCCGCTCTGTCCACTTGAGCTACGGGGGCACCCGAACAGATTCTAGCTCCCGCGCCCGGCGCGCGGTAGCTAGGCTCGCACCGGCGCGGTGCGCACCTTATGGAGGTGAGGGAAGCGTCTGCCCATCCGCTCGACCGATACGATCCGAACACCGTCCAGCTCAGGCGACGTGGTGAAGTGCTTCTGAGCCAGCCGGCCCAGAGGCTGCGCCGCGAGCACGGCGACCATCGCCGCCATGATGACGCCGGGGAGCCCCTCCAGCCGCGTCCGTCCACCCATTGCGAACAGGGACGCGAAGCCGGCCAGGACGCCCGCTACAGCCAGGTTGGTGCCGCAGAGGGGCGATACCGCCAGGTGGGACTCGCCCCTCTGGAGCCGCGTCAGCCCCTCGTGGGCCAGCTCTCGGATCGTCTCGGTGGGGATATCGCCGTAGATGTAGAAGCCGTCCGGCGCCGCCCGCCCCAGCACCCTGATGTTCGGCCCGTGCCGGCTCA
>DATDQG010000141.1:0-8658 GCA_035292365.1 Dehalococcoidia bacterium | reverse complement strand
GAGCCGCAGGTCCTCCCCAACGCCGAGGGTGGCCGCGTCACCCCCTCCGTCGTCGCGGTCAGCCGCGCCGGCGAGCGCCTCGTCGGCACCACCGCCAAGCGTCAGGGCGTGACCAATCCGGCCAACACCGTCTTCTCGATCAAGCGGTTCATGGGCCGCAAGTTCGACGACCTCTCGGCCCAGGCCGACGCGAAGCGCGTGCCCTACGCCGTGGTCCGCGCCGCCAACGGCGACGCCTGGGTGACCATGAGCGGTCGCGACTACAGCCCGCCTGAGATCTCGGCAATGGTCCTGCAGAAGCTGAAGACCGACGCCGAGGCCTTCCTGGGCGAGCCCATCACCGAGGCGGTGATCACGACCCCCGCCTACTTCAACGACGCCCAACGCCAGGCGACCAAGGACGCCGGCGAGATCGCCGGGCTCAAGGTGCTCCGCATCATCAACGAGCCGACCGCCGCCGCTCTCGCCTATGGCCTCGATAAGAAGCAGGAGGAGCTCATCGCCGTCTACGACCTGGGCGGCGGCACCTTCGACATCTCCATCCTCGAGCTGGGCGAGGGCACCTTCCAGGTGAAGGCCACCAACGGCGACACTCACCTCGGCGGCGACGACTTCGACATGCGCATCGTCGAGTGGCTCGCCGACGAGTTCCGCCGCGAGCAGGGCATCGACCTCCGTGCGGACATGGCGGCCCTCCAGCGCCTGCGGGAGGCCGCGGAGAAGGCGAAGATCGAGCTCTCCTCGACCCTCTCCACCGAGATCAACCTCCCCTTCATCACGGCCGACGCCTCGGGCCCCAAGCACCTCACCACCACCCTCAGCCGCGCCAAGCTCGAGAGCCTCGTCCGCGACCTCGTCGAGCAGACGGTCGCGCCCTGCCGCCAGGCGCTGGCCGACGCCGGCCTGTCGGCCGATAAGGTGAACGAGATCGTCCTGGTGGGCGGCATGACCCGCATGCCCCTGGTCCAGGAGCAGGTGAAGGCCCTCTTCGGCAAGGAGCCCCACAAGGGCGTCAACCCCGACGAGGTGGTCGCCGTCGGCGCCGCCATCCAGGGCGCTGTCCTCAAGGGCGAGGTCCGCGACGTCCTCCTGCTCGACGTGACGCCCCTCACGCTCGCTATCGAGACCCTCGGTGGCGTCGCGACGGCCATTATCGAGCGCAACACGACCATCCCGACCGCGAAGTCGCAGGTCTTCACTACCGCCGCCGACGGCCAGACCAGCGTGGAGATCCACGTCACCCAGGGCGAGCGCCCCATGGCGACCGACAACAAGTCGCTGGCCCGCTTCATCCTCGACGGCGTCCTGCCGGCGCCGCGCGGCCTGCCGCAGGTCGAGGTCACCTTCGACATCGACGCCAACGGCATCCTCTCCGTGCGCGCCCAGGACAAGGGCACCGGCCGCGAGCAGAAAGTAGTCATCCAAGCCTCCTCCGGCCTCTCGAAAGAGGACGTGGAGAAGATGCGCCGCGACGCCGACATGTTCGCCGCCGACGACGCCCGCAAGCGCAACGTCGCTGAGGCCCGCAACTCCGCCGACTCCGCCGCCTACGCCGCCGAGCGCCTCCTGCGCGACCAGGCGGACAAGATCCCGGCCGACCTCAAGGCCGAGGTCGAGGGGAAGATCGCCGCCGTGCGTACGGCCCTGCCGACCGACGATGTGGCCGCCATCCAGCGCGCCGCCCAGGACCTGAGCGAGGCGGTGCAGCGCGTGGGCGCCGCCGTCTACCAGCAGGCCGGCCCACCCGGCGCTCCCAGCCCCGACGGCCAGCCAGGCGAGCCCCCCGCCGAGCCTCCCAAGGAGGGCACGGTCGAAGGGCAGTACCGCGAGGTGTGACCGGCCAGCGGCCGGTGGCGATGCTGGCGTGTCGCTGAGGGACGGCGAGGCGCGGCTAGCGCAGACGGGCCGACCTTGGACATAGGACAATGAGCCCGCCCATCCTTCCGGATGGGCGGGCGTTTTTGATCGTTTGATTGTTTTCAGAAAGGCGACTTTTAGCGCTTTTTCGTGCCTGGGTTTGCTCGGTTATTCGATTGTTTTTCGCGGCGGGCCGCCTGGATGAGGAGGCTACAGGCGTTGAGGAAAATGCGATCGTGGCCCTTCGACAAGCGCAGGGTAAACTCGGGCAAGAAGGGCCTAGCGGAGCCGAGCGGCCCTTCGGCTAGCTCAGGGTAAAATCCGCGGCCGGTCTTCACGGCGTTCGTATTGCCCCGTGGCGCGCCCGCGCCGGGGCGGCGACCGCCGCGGCCTTTCGGCACGCTTGGAAGCGAGCATGGAACCACGGTAGCGGAAGAGGCAGGTGGGCGACAGAGGGAGATGGCAGAGGCTGCCTGCGCGTGCGGCTAGCAGGACATCCTTTGAAATGGATCCAAGAATGGGCCGAGGCGCACGGCCTGCGTCGTTATCTGAGCCGACGGTAGACGGCGCGACGATGGGCCACGCCGTATAGGGTGAGAACTTGCTCCTGATGATTCACCCACAACAGGATGCGGTAGTCGCCGACCCTATCGCGGTGAAGGCCCCGAAGGTCGCGGGGCATGTGTTTCAAGGGGACGCGGATGGTGTCCGGATGCTCAGCAAGCCATTCGGCTCTTTCGATTATGCGGGCGGCGATGGTGCGGTCGAGACGACGAAGATCATCATCGAACTGGGGCGTCGTCTCTATTCGATACACAGCTCTTGCTTTAGGTCAGCGAGGGGACGGGTCTGGCCCGCCAGATGAGCAGCACGAGCGCCGCGCATGCGCGCGATGAACTCGTCGTCCCGCGACAGCAGATAATCCTCAAGCTCGTCTTCAAGCTGGCTAAAGGCTTCGCCAGCACGGGCTATCTTTCGCAGAAGGGAGATGGGGACTTCGATCGTGTTGGCCATGGCAGGTCTCCTGAGTCAATCATAGCATGTCCTAACGTGTCTGGCAGGCCGGTAGCACGGGCGGGCAGAGATGGCGAGGCGTTTGTGGTCATGGGACCAGGGTACTGGGAGAGGGTGGGTAGGATGGGGGGGGGTGGCAGAGGCTGCCCGCGCGTGGCTTGGGATCCCTTGGCGTCCACATGCGGCGATGGGGAAGGGCGCACGGCCGTGCGCTCCTACGAGGTATGGCGCGCCGTCTCCTCGCCGCCCCTTCGTCAGCCCGTGTGACACGACCACGAGTCCCATTGCGAACACTTATGCTAAACTACGCTCGATCCCAATGCAGACGAGCGTCTTCTACTACGACGATACGATCGACCCGAAGTTCCTAGACAGAAGCTGGGCCACCAAACGGCTGTGGATCTGGCAGGGGTTGGCAACGTGAAGAGCACACGAACGAGGTAGCCCATGCCCGACCTCTCCACCAACCTCCTCTACTACGGCGACAACCTCGACATCCTGCGCCGCTACATCCCCAGCGACGCCATAGACCTCATCTACCTCGACCCGCCCTTCAACTCCAACCGCTCCTACAACGTCCTCTTCCGCGAGTCCAGCGGCGCCGCCAGCGAGGCCCAGATCGAGGCCTTCGAGGACACCTGGCACTGGGGCCCCGTCGCCGCTCGCGCCTACGAGGAGGTGGTGAGCGGGCCGCAGCAGACGGTCGCCCGCATGCTGCGCGCCATGGTGGACGGCCTCGGTCACAACGACGTCACCGCCTACCTCTCCATGATGGCCGTCCGCCTGGTCGAGCTCCATCGTGTCCTCAAGCCCACCGGCTCCATTTACCTCCACTGCGACCCGACTGCGGGGCCGTATCTGCGCGTGCTGATGGATGCAATCTTCGGGCCCATGGCTCTGAGGAACGAGATCATCTGGAAACGAACGCCTTTCGCCGGTAGCAGTAAGGCGCGTGCACAGCAGCTGCCACGTTCTCACGACATGCTCCTCTATTACTCCAAAGGGCATGCGTGGGTCTGGAATGCTCCGACAACTCCCTATTTGGAGCAGTATCTGGAACGATTCAAATGGGATGATCAAGATGGGCGAGGGTCTTATCGAAAAACCCTTTTGAAGACCTATTCCCAGGAGACCTTTGAGCGCCTGAAGGTTGAGGATCGGCTAATTCCGCCGATCAAGCCGGGAGCTAAGTGGTCATACAAGCAGTATCTTTCGGAAAGCAGCGGAACTCGGCAAATTGACGACGTTTGGACAGACATAAACGCGATTAATCCGGTCGCCAAGGAGCGCCTCGGCTACCCCACCCAAAAGCCACTCGCCCTGCTTGAGCGCATCGTCAACGCCTCCTCCAGCCCGGGCGACGTCGTCCTGGACCCCTTCTGCGGCTGCGGCACCGCCGTCCACGCCGCCCAGAAGCTCGGTCGCCGCTGGCTCGGCATCGACGTGACCCACCTCGCCATCAGCCTCATTCGCCGCCGCATGCAGGACGCCTTCCCCGGCCTCGAGGTCCCCGTCATCGGCGAGCCCGTGGACCTGGCCGGCGCCCGCGACCTCGCCGCCCATGACAAGTACCAGTTCCAGTGGTGGGCCCTCGACCGCCTCGGCGCGCAGCCCGTCGCCGGCAAAAAGAAGGGCGCCGACCGGGGCATCGACGGCGTCATCCCCTTCTTCGCCGGGCCCAAAGAGGACTACAAGCGGGCCATCGTCTCCGTCAAAGGTGGCGAACACGTCACCGTCGCCATGGTGCGCGACCTTGTCGGCGTCCTCGACCGCGAGAAGGAGCCGATAGGCGTGCTGGTCGCCCTGGAACCCCCCACCCAGCCCATGATCACCGAGGCGGCCGCCGCGGGCTTCTACCACGCCGACTTCTGGCAAAAGGACTACCCGCGCGTCCAGATCATCACCATCGAGCAACTGCTCGCCGGCGTCCGGCCCCAGCTGCCATCCACCCGCTCCCCCTTCGCCCAAGCGCCGCTGGAGCGCGAGGTCGCGCAGCAGGGGAGACTGGGGGGAGCGTAAGCGATGGGCACTGGACATTCGGGGGGTGTTTCAGCCGTGAAGGAATCTCTGGCCGACGCCTTTGCGCGTCTTGAGCGGGCAAAGGAGCACATCGACAACCTCGAACGGGAAATCTACGTCGTTGGCTCCTCGCCCCTCATTCGTGATGCGTATCTCCAATGGGCGAGCCCAGTTGGAACTGGCATATTCGTTAACCTAGCCCAAGACCCGCCAATCGTTCGCCTCCCACGTAGGATTGGAGTCCTTGTAGGGGAGACCGTATACAACCTCCGTGCTGCACTCGACTACCTGGCGTTTCAGCTCGCCGTTCTCGACAGCAGCCAAATCCGAAAGGGCACACAGTTCCCTATCGAGTCCTCTCAAGATGACTGGCAACGAATCATTAATCCGCCCCCGAAATGGCGCTCACCGAAACGATTCTGGCTCGGTGGGATCCGCCCAGAACATAGGAAGGCAATCGGGATCTTTCAGCCATGCAATGAATGCCGCTGGACGGAGGTCCTTGCCGCCCTCTCTAACCCTGACAAACATCGAACCATCCACGCTGTGTTCGGGTCTGGGCCGTTAGTGGAAGTCTCCAGCATTAGCGCGGATGCAGACCCTGGGAAATACACGAACGTGAGTCTCCATGTCCCCCTTGACGTAGCCTTTGATGACGGAAGTTTAGTTGAAGAGACGCTTCGAATGCTCGATTCTGAGGTTGGTTCCACCCTTGATCATTTCAAGCCGTGTTTTGACGGGCAATGCAAACATTAGTCATTGCCTGTTGTAGCACCTTTGTAGAGTGGGGTTGGTTTCGGCGCAGGGCGCACGGCCGTGCGCCCCTACCCCTGAATCGTTGATTCAGGTGCGACCGCAGCGTTGCGACAAGGCACGTCGCGTCGTACCCCGCCGTCGCGATGCGGTACAACCCTGACGCGCACCGCCGCCGCTCTATCCGCCTGCGTGGCTACGATTACGCGCAGGCCGGCGCCTATTTCATCACCATCTGTACAGACAACCGCAGACCCTTACTCGAACCCGAACCAACGAAACAGATCGTCTGCGACGTCTGGAAAGAACTGCCTGACCATTACCCTCATGTCCGGCTCGACGCGTTCGTTATCATGCCCAATCACGTACATGGGATCATCGTTCTGGCTGACGTAGGGGCAGGTCTGAGACCTGCCCCTACCCCGTCTGTGCGCACGCGACGTCACGGTCTACCTGAGATCGTCCGCGCGTTCAAGTCCTTCTCATCCCGACGCCTCAATGCCAACTTTGGTACCCCAGGCGCCCGCCTCTGACAACGGAACTACTACGAGCACGTCATCCGCACCGACGACGATCTGAACCGCATTCGGCAGTACATCCTCGATAACCCCGCCCGATGGGGTTACGATCGCGATAACCCCCTCGGCCAGCCGGATAAGGACGAAACCGCCTTCTGGGAAACGTTGGGGCCTGGAGGGGCTCACCTCCCGCGCGGCTAACTCTCTGGCAACGCAACTGCACCAGGATGTCATGCGCCCTTGCCCTCGCCACCCATTCCCCCTACCCTGACGCCATGACCCGCGACGAAGCCATTGCCAGCCGCGAGCTCCGCTAGGCGCGCCCCTACGCCAGTCGCGCAGCTGATGGCGGTCACGTTCGAATGGGATGCTCGCAAAGCGGGACAGAACGTTGCGGCCCACGGAGTCTCGTTTGAAGAGGCTGCGACTTCGTTCGGCGATCCGCTCTCTTTGACCATTGAGGACCCTGTGCACTCGACCGAGGAGGAGCGTTCCGTTACCATTGGTGAGTCGTCCAGAGAGCGGCTGCTGGTTGTCGTTCACACGGAGCGTGGGGACGCCATCCGGGATCATCAGCGCCCGGCCCGCCACCGCGCGTGAGAGGAGTGACTATGACAAGCGCCGCGAATAGCCAGCCTGAGCCAGAGATGCTGCAAGAATACGACTTCAGCGGCGGCGTTCGGGGAAAGTACGCGCAACGGTATGCTGAAGGGAGCAATATCGTCGTGCTGTCTCCCGATGTGGCGGAGGCTTTCCCGGACTCGGAGTCGGTGAACACGGCGCTCAGGCTGCTTATCGACATCGCCCGGCGCCGCGTCAGAAAGTCCGACTGATCCAAGTCCTGCCATGACCCGCGACGAAGCCATCGCCATGCTGAACGAGCTCATCGCCAACCGCAACCTGCGCTATCACGGCCTGGCCTGCGAGGCGGTGATGCGTGCCCTCTATCGCCATTTCGGCGCGCGGGCGGAGAGGTCGGAGGAGGACTGGGCGCTGGTGGGGCTGCTCCACGACGCGGACTATGAGGTCACGGAGAAGTCGGAGGAGCGCCACACCGAGGTGGTGGCGGAGCGGCTGCGCCCGCTGGGCGTCGACCCGCTCATCATCGCCGCCATCCAGGGCCACGCGGACAAGGCGCCTCGCGACACGCTGATGGCCAAAGCCATCTACGCCGCCGACGAGTTGACGGGGCTCATCGTCGCGGCGGCGCTGGTGCGGCCGGACCGGAAGCTGGCGGGGCTGGAGCTCGAGTCGGTGCTGCGTCGCTTCCGCGAGCCGGCCTTCGCCCGCGGGGCCAACCGCGAGATGATCCGGACCTGTGAGAGCGAGCTGGGCATCCCGCTGGCCGACTTCTGCGGTATCGCTCTGGAGGCGATGAAGGGGATCGCGGGCGAGATCGGCCTCTAGGGTCGGGCGATCCTTGCATCCAGGTTCATTCCCACCCGCCCGCCCATGGTACTAGGTATACCTAGCACCTAGCCGAGGGGGCTCTGCCCCCTCAGCGCTCCCCCTAGGCTCTCCGCGAGCGACCGTCGCTCTCACCGTCCTCGTCACGACCGTCAACGGCCTGCCTGCGGATCCAATCTACGTGTTGAGGCGCCGGGAAGTTACGTGCCAGCACGGATGTGGCGGGCCGCACTGGATGCGAAGCTGACTCGCGGGAAGACTCGATGGGAGCAGACGCCATGAAGTCACACACACACTCCTTCGGCACGGTGCTGGGGGTCTGGGCACACCCGGACGACGAGACGTACCTGACCGCCGGGCTGATGGCGCGCTCGGTGCGAGAGGGGGCGCGCGTAGTCTGCGTCACGGCGACGCGGGGCGAGGAGGGGTCGTGGGACGAGGAGCGCTGGCCCTCGGCGCAGATGGGGGAGGTGCGTGAGGCGGAGCTGATGCGCTCGCTGGCGGTCCTGGGCGTGACCGAGCACATCTGGCTGGACTACCACGACGGCGCCTGCGCTTCGGTCGACTTCGAGGAGGGCGTGCGTAAGGTGCAGGCGGTCATGGAGCAAGTCCAGCCAGACTCGGTGTTCACGTTCGGCCCGGATGGGATGACGGACCATCCCGACCACAAGGCGGTCTCGGCGTGGACGACGGCCGCGTTCCGTCGCGTCGCCAGGCCGGGGGCGAGGCTCTACTACGCGACGATGACGCGCGAATGGGCGGAGACGTTCGTGCCGCGCATGAACCAGTTCAACGTATTCCCGTCGGGCGCGCCGCCGATCACACCCCGGGAGGAGCTCGCGGTCGACTTCGCGCTGCCGCCCGATCTGCTCGATCTGAAGCTCAAGGCCATCGAGGCGCACGCGAGCCAGGTGGAGGGCATGCTCAATGCCTTCGGGGAGGACTTCTTTCGGGAGGCGCACAAGGCGGAGTTCTTTCGGTTGGCGGCGGAGCGGTGAACGAGGCAGAGGGAGGCCTCATGGACAAGAAGAAGACGCCATCTCGGCCCGAGCCGTTTCGCGCGCTGGCGTGGGACGCGCAGCGGGCCCGG
>DATDQG010000140.1:0-27775 GCA_035292365.1 Dehalococcoidia bacterium | reverse complement strand
TGATTTCTTCCCAGCCGCCCGCCCTGGAAGGCTTTGGGGGACACTCCTTCGGCTCTGCTCAGGACAGGCCCCAAGCCCCTGTCAGAGGGGGAGTGCCCCCTCTGAACTCCCTCGGGCGAACGCGGCGTTGCCAAAGGCGTGGCGGTCACGAGACCGGTCCTCTCCGGCTTGGACGCCCTCCATACAGCCTTGGCGGGAGGAAACGGAAGGAGCGACGAAACGTGGCGGGTCATTGGGTATCTGGGTTCTTCCCATCGGCGAGCCCTGGAAGTTCTTGGGGGACACGGCCAAGCCCCTACCAGGGGGGGATTGCCCCTCTGGACGCCCTCAGAGGCAGGGAAAGCGGCTGAGGGCAAGTCTTGCAAGCGCGTCAGTCCTCTCTGGCGAGGGCGATGGCGCCGATGAGGGCGGCGACGAGCAGTACGGAGGCGGCTTCGAAGGGGAGGACCCAATGGCCGAAGAGGGCGTCGGCGAGCGCGGTTGTGGTTGTTGTGGGTGGGGCGTCGGTCGACAGCGACCAGGGCGTGAGCAGGAAAACGCCCACGAGGGCGAAGAAGACGAGCGCTGCCAAGGCGAGCGCTGGGAGGCGCAGGCTGCTTGGTGGGTTCCCCTGCTGCACGTTGTGGGTCAGGAAGATGGCGAAGATGAGCAGCACTGAGACCGCACCGACGTAGATAAGCACCTGCGCGGCCGCCAGGAAGTCGGCCTGGAGGAGGACGTACAAGCCGGCGATGCTGAGGAAAAGGGTCGCTAGAAAGAGGGCGGCGCGAAAGAGGTCGCGGAGCCAGACGACCATGAGTCCGGAGCCGACGGCGATGGTGGCCAGGACCCAGAAGGCGACCGTGAGGGCGTCCGGCATCAGGGAGCGGTCCTCGTCTGGGTATGGGCGGCATGCGTCGCCTCTCTGGCTTCCTCGGCCAGCGCCTGCTCCACCCAGCGCGGCAGGCGGACCTTTCCTTCTGCCCGCAACTGCTCCTCGTAGAACGGGCGGCCGTAGGCGCTGGACCGCTCGGTGGCCGTCTCGAGCTGGTACTTGCCCTTCACCATCTTGCCGCGCTCGTAGTAGGACGCGGCGATCTCGTTCGTGTAGCGGAGGGCGTCGTAGGGGCATGACTCGACGCAGAGGCCGCAGAACATGCAGATGCCGATGTCGATGCGGAACTCCTCGACCATGTAGGTGGCATCGGGCCCGGGGCGGGTGATGACCTCGATGACGCCGTGGGGGCAGCTCTTGGCGCAGGTGGCGCAGCCGGTGCAGCGGTCCTCCCACCAGACGAAGCCGTAGCCGCGCACCCGTGGCGAGACGTAGCTCTGCTCCTCGGGCCACTGGTAGGTGTAGGGCGGCGTTTCCCTGGCGTATGTCTTCCCGAGGGTGCGTAAGGTGAGCCACATGCCCTTAAGGAGGCCAAGGCCGTACATCAGCTAGCTCCTCAGCGCCTCGCCAGCCCGGCGAAGAGGCTCGATGGGCGCTCCGCGCCTGGTGAGCGGTCGGGAGATGCCTGGGAGGTTGAAGAGGCGCGCCCAGCCGAGGAGGAGGAAGAGGCCGAGGGCGAGGTTGATGGCGGCCAGCACCCAGGAGGCGAGCCGACTCGAGGGCGGAAGCACGCCTTCGAGGAGCACGACCTGGGCGGCTGCCAGCATGAGATTGACCAGGGAAAGCGGCAGGAGGTACTTCCAGGCGAAGTGCATCAGCTGGTCGATGCGCAGGCGTGGCAAGGTGCCTCGTAACCAGACGAAGACAAGGAAGAAGGCGTAGAGCTTGCCGATGAAGATGAGCCAGGGTGGAACGATCTGGTCGACGAAGGGGAGGCCCCAGGCGCCGAAGAAGAGAGCGGACATGAGCGCGGAGAGGACGAGCAGGGAGGTGTACTCGGCGACGTAGAAGAGGCCGAACTTCATGCCGCTGTACTCGGTGTGGTAGCCGGCGACGATCTCGGACTCGGCCTCCATCATATCGTTGGGGGTGCGGTTCAACTCGGCGGAGGCGGCGATGAAGAAGATGAGGAAGCCGAGCGGTTGGAGGAAGACGTACCAGATGCCGCGACTGAGCTGGTCGCTCACGATGGCGCTCACCTGCAGCGAGCCGGCCAGCAGGATTATGCCTACGAGGGAAAGCACCATCGGCACCTCATAGGAGATGGACTGGGCGACGGCGCGCATCGCTCCGAGCAGGGCGAACTTGTTGTTGGATGACCAGCCGGCCATGAAGACCGGGATGACAGAGACAGAGCCTACCGCGACCAGGTAGAGGACGCCGATATTGAGGTCGCTGTAGAGCATGGTTGGCCCGAACGGGACGATGGCCCAGACCAGGAAGGCCGGCAGGAAGAAGAGGATGGGCGCGGCCCAGAACACGAGGCGATCGCCTTGGGCCGGCGTGATGGCCTCTTTGGCCATGATCTTCAGGGCGTCTGCGATGGGCTGGAGGAGGCCAACCGGCCCGACGCGGTTCGGCCCGTAGCGCTGCTGGATGCGGGCGATAACCTTCCGCTCGATCCAGACGACGCCGAGCTGGCTAGGGACGATGAAGGCGAGCAAGCCGATGAGGCCGAAGAGGCTGGCCAGGAGGGTGCGCAGCCAGTCCGGCGCGGCCGTCGGCAGCGCTGACAGGAGCGCTGTCACGAGCCCTGCCGGGTTGTAGAGCCAGGTGCTATGCCAGAAGTCGAGCATTCTGCAACCTGCCTTGCAGTGGGGGAGTCTGGAACGCTGTTTTTCCCACGCTCCCGCCCGTGGAAGGTACAAACTGGGGGACACCCCCAGACCCCTGACAGAGGGGGCAGCCCCCTCTGTACTCCCCCCGAATTGCGGCCGACTTTGCGCCTTGTCGCTGTGAGAAGCGCTTGGGAGCGGGATCCGAACGCCATGAGTTTGTCCTCAGCCTCACCCTACGCCACGGCGCATCTGCGATCTCCCAGAGGGAGAGGGAGCGTGCCCACTTCACCGGTCGACCTCGCCCATGACGATGTCGATGCTGCCGAGGATGGCGATCGCGTCGGCGACCTTATGGCCGACTGTCATGTCCTTGAGGGCCGTTAGGTTGATCTGAGAGGGCCCGCGGACGCGGAACCGGTACGGGTTGGCGCCCCCGTCGCTGACGAGGTAGTAGCCGAGCTCGCCGCGGGGCGACTCGATGCGGGAGTAGATCTCGCGACCGGCCGGTGGGTGGAAGACCCAGTCGACCGGCGTGCGGTAGGGGCCCGGGGGCAGCTCTACGAACTCCTCGAAGCACTGGTGAAGGATGCGGAGGGACTCCTTGATCTCCTCCATGCGCACCCAAAAGCGGTCCCAGCAGTCGCCGATCTCGCCCACGGGCACGTCGAAGTCGTAGCGGTCGTAGATGAGGTATGGGTCGGCCTTGCGGATGTCCCACAAGACGCCGGAGCCCCGCAAGACGGGCCCAGAGGCGGAGGCGTTGATGGCCTGCTCGCGGCTGAGAATGCCGATGTGCTTGCTGCGGGCGATCAGGATCTCGTTCTCGACGAGTAGCTCCTCGTATTCAGCGACACGGGAGGGCATGTCCTTCAAGAAGACGCGCAAGGCGATGGCGAACTCCGGTGGCACGTCCTGGGCGACGCCGCCGGGCCGGATGTAGTTGTAGGTGAGGCGCTGGCCGCAGCACATCTCGAACATATCGAGGATCTTCTCGCGGTCACGGAAGGAGTACATCCAGGGGGTGGACCAGGCGCCGCACTCGTTCGGGTACGTGCCGAGGAACATGCAGTGGGAGGCAATGCGCTGGAGCTCGACCATGATGAGCCGCAGGTACAGCGCGCGTTCCGGCACGGGGATGTCGGCCAGCTTCTCGATGGCCAGGCACGCGGCCAGGTTGTTGGACATGGCGGCCAGGTAGTCCATACGGTCGGTGAGGGTGATGGCCTGGGTATAGGTACGGAGCTCGGCGAGCTTCTCCATGCTGGAGTGGAGGTAGCCGAAGACAGGCTCCAGGTCGATGATCACCTCGCCGTCGAGCAGGGCACGGAGGCGCAGCACGCCGTGGGTCGAGGGGTGCTGTGGTCCGATGTTGACGAGGACCGGCTCGCCAGCTTGGCTGAAAGGCAGGCCTGCCTGAGCAGCGGGCACGCCGCTAGTCGAGGCCAAGCTCTTCACCTCGCTTGCGCACGGGGCTGCCGGGTGGTTGCGGGAAGGGCGGCATGACGAAGTCTTTCCGCAGGGGATGGCCCAGGAACCCTTCCCACATCAGGAGGCGCTTGAGGTTGGGATGGCCGGCGAAGACGACGCCGAAGAGGTCGTAGACTTCGCGCTCCTGTAGGTCGGCTCCTTGCCAGAGCGGCGTGAGCGAGGGCACTTCAGCATGCTCACGGTCGTAACAGCGGACCTTGATCGTGAGCAGATGGTTCCGCTCCAGCGACGAGAGATGATAGACGACCTCGATGTAATCGAGATAGTCGACCGCGGTGAGGTTGTTGAGGTAGTCGATAGCGAGCTCGCGCTGGAGGTGGCGACAGGTGTCGAGGAGGGCGCCAGGGTAGACAGCCAGGCAGTCGTCGGCTTCCTCTTCGACGGCGTCGGGGAGGTGCGCCCGCAGTAAGCGGGCGACGTCGCGCCCCGATAGCCACGTCGACATCGCTGGCGCTTCAATCAGCTCGCGCGTCGCTAGTCTGGCAGGCCGAGCCCGGCCAACACGTTGCCACGTTCCTCGAAGAAGCGCTCCCGTTGCCGCAATCGGTCTTGCATGATGGACTCAGTCTTGATCTTGCTCTGAAGGGCCATCAGGCCGTGGAGGAGGGTCTCCGGGCGGGGCGGGCAGCCCGGCACGTACACGTCCACGGGGACGATAAGGTTGACGCCCGGCACCATGCTGTAGCCGCCGATGAAGGTGCCGCCGCTGGTGGCGAAGCCCATGGAGAGGACCCATTTGGGCTCGGCCATCTGATCGTAGATGCGCTTCAGGGGGGGTGCCATCTTCCAAGTGAGGCGGCCGGCGACGATCATGAGGTCGGCCTGGCGGGGTGAGGCGCGGAAGAGCTCCATGCCGAAGCGGGCGATGTCGTACTTTGACATACCGGTGGCCATCATCTCGATGGCGCAGCAGGCGAGCCCAAAGGCGACAGGCCAGACGGACGACTGCCGCGCCCAGTTCAGCATCTTGTCGACCGTGCTCACGAGGATGTTCTCCTGGAGCATGCTGGTCATGAAGGGGTCTTCGTCGACGTAGGCGAGCTGGGAGCCGCGGATGAGGCGCTCGACCTCCTCGCCTTCCCGCCGGTCCAGCTCGCGCGGGTCGTAGGGGAACGTGGTCGCGGTCATGCCCATTCGAGAGCGCGCTTGCGCCAGGCGTAGGCGAAGCCCACGCCGAGGATGGCGACGAAGATAGTCATCTCGATGAGACCGTAGAGGGCGAGCTGGCGAAGCTGCACGGCCCAGGGGTAGAGGAACACCGTTTCGATGTCGAAGATGACGAAGACCAGCGCGTAGAGGTAGTAGCGGAAGTTGAAGCGTCCCCAGGCCGGACCGAGGGCCTCGATGCCGCACTCGTAGGGGGAGGTCTTGACGGCGGTGGGGTTGTCCACGCGGACGCGCAGGCGACCGAGGAGCCACGACAGGCTGATGGCTGCCATGGGGAAGGCGAGGCTGACTGCCACGAGGAGCAGCAGCGGCCCAAATTGGTCGAAATACACGGCGTCCCTCCTTGGTTGGGACTGCCCTTTGCCGAGGCCGCAGTATAGCAGGGGGACGGGCCAACGGCAAGTGAAATTCCGCACGAGCGCTTCTGCTGGAGAGTGACGATTGGGTATACTCGACGACATGTCTGTGACCTGGCGAGAACCGCGAGGGCGGCGACGCAGGGCCGCCCCTACCGGTGAGGCGTCAGCGCGTACAGGTCGGGTTCTGCGTGAGGACGGAACCGGGGAGCTGCGATGAGCGGCTCAGCTATGTTTTCTGCCTGGGTGGGAGTGGTGTGGGCGCGCCGGGCTGCGGCCAGTGACGTCGTCCGCCGGTGGTGGCTGGAGGGCCTTGCGCTGGTGGTGGTGCTGGTCGGTGTCGTGGCTTTTGGCGTCTTCTTCAGCCGGCTCGCCGTCGCGCAGCACCGGAACCTGAATACCAACGCCCTGGACCTCGGGTACACGGACCAACTGCTGTGGCTGACGCTGAGCGGGCAGCCCTATCGCAGCACGTTGCTAGAGGACCTTCGCGTGGGGGGCGAGTTGGTGGCGGGGGGCGGCTCGTATCGCGCGGTGCATATGGCGCCGGCGTTCGTCGTGCTGGCGCAGCTGTACCGCTGGTGGCCGGGAGCGGAGACGCTCCTGCTCCTTCAAGCGTGGGCGTTGGCGTTGGGAGCGGTGCCGGCGTATCTGCTGGCACGGCATCGGTTAGGGGCCGCGCCAACAGGAGCGGTGCTGGCGGTCGTGTACCTTCTCTCACCATCGCTGGCGGGCGCAAGCCTCTCCGAGTTCCATCCGATCGCGCTGGCGGCGCCGGTCGTGCTGTTGGGGGCGTACCTGTTGGAGCGGCGGCTGTACGGCGCGTTCGCAGTGCCCGCTGTGGTCCTGTTGAGCCTTAGGGAGGATATGGGGCTGGTGCTGGGGCTCTGGGGCGTGGCTATCGCTGTCGGCCATCGGACAGTGCGCGGGGTGGGCTTCGGCCTGGCCCTGGCGGCGGTCTCGTTCGGCTGGTTCTGGTATGCCGCGGCTGTGCTGATACCGGTGGCCGGAGGGCCGTCGGTGCAGCTCCAGGGCTGGGAGTGGCTAAGACGGGGTGGCACTGAAATAGGCGACTTGCTGGCGGGGGTACCGCCGCCGGTGGAGTGGTCGGTCCTGTGGCGGCCAGCTTCCCTGCGATACCTGGGCGGCCTACTCCAACAGACGGGCTACCTCGCTTTGCTCGCTCCGTTGCAACTGGCGCCGGCAGCGCCGCTGCTACTGTCCAACATCCTCGCTGTCTCTTCCGTGAGGGTGTCGGAAAGCGCCCATTACTCCGCCGCGGCCTTGCCGTTTCTCGTGTTGGGTGGCGTCTCCGGGCTCAGGCGTCTGCAACAGTGGGCCGGCGGAATTCGGTCGTGGCTCGCAAAGCGCTCGGCCGAGGGGCGGGGGCTGGGGTGGCTTGCCGGGGCCGTGATGGGGACGGCGGTGGCTTTGATGGCTTGGAGTGCGTGGACGCACCATCTGGCCGTCGGCGTGGCGCCATGGGTGAGCGGTTTCGAGGCGCCGCAGGCGAGCGCACACAGCGAGCGACTGACCGAGCTCATCAGGCGTATTCCGGCTGAGGCTGCGGTCTCGACGCAGTCCGCTTTAGCGCCGCACGTGAGCCAGCGGGCCCGCCTGTACCTGTTTCCAGCGGTGCGCGACGCGGAGTATGTCCTGCTGGACGTCACGACGACGCCGTTCCCGGTGTCGGTGGAGGAATCGTGGTACCAGACCCAGCTCTTGCTGCGGTCGGGGCGGTTCGGCGTAGCGGCGGCGGCTGATGGCTACCTCCTTCTGCAGCGGGGCGCCTCAGTGCGGGAGATACCACAGGAGTTTTGCAGCTTCTCGACCGCCGAAGCGTCGGACGCGCCATACTCCCTCGTAGCCAACTTCGGCGGGGAGCTCCAGTTGCTGGGGTTCGATCTCGCGATGGCGCCGGTGCGGGACTACGACGGTCGCAAGATGACCCTGCAGACTTACTGGCGGGCGCCACGGAGGCCGCAGGCGGACTACCGGTTTGTGGTGACGCTCGGCGACGGCGTATCCGACTTCGTGCTTGATGGTGGCACGGCGACCACGACCTGGCTGCCGACGCGACAGTGGCGGCCGGGACAGGTGATGCGCGTGACATTCCCAGGCGTCTGGGCGTCTGAGGCGAGCGACGTGCGCGTCGCGGTGGTCGACCCGAGGCCGGCCTCCGTATCCCGCACCGTGACGTCAGTCGTCGCCGGCGACGGCCGTCCGTCCCGTCTGCCCGTACGCGATGCCCCGCTGCAAACGCTTGTCGTGAACGGAGGAGGCGAGCTGCGCCTCTTCAGCCTGCACCCGTTCTTGACCAAGCCGCGAGGGCTGAGCACGGAGGTCATGGGAGACGGCGTGCCGGTGGCCCGGCGCATCATCCGATCACCTCTGTGCGGGCGGCCCGTGGAGGACGAGATGCTCCTGGCGCAGCGGCCGGTGCTCGTGAAAATCGACAACGCCCCGGCCGCACGGCCGCAGTCGGGGCTGACGGCGGCTTGTCTGGTCTACGAATACATGGCTGAGGGCGGCATCACCCGCTTCGGCGCGTTTTATCATACTGAGGACTTGGACACCGTCGGCCCGGTACGCAGCGCCCGGCTGATGGACGCGGAGCTCGGGCCCGCCTACGGGGCGCTGGTAGCGCATGTGGGGGGCAGCCAGCCGGTGCTTGCGTACCTGCGCCAGCAGCAGGTCCTCGACGTTGACCAGTTCTTCAACGGCGAGGCTTACCGGCGTTCGGCGGAGCGCTTTGCGCCGCACAACGTGTATACCAACACGGCGCTGTTGCGCGAGATAGGGCGAGGGAGTGCGTGGGGCGACGCGAAGCTGGAGGCATTCGCGTTCCTGGAGGACGGCGTGGCAACAGCAGCAGGAGAGGCGGCGGCGTCCATCACCGTGCCGTATTCACCCTGGTCCCTGGCGGAGTACCGCTGGGATGCGCAAATCGGGGGCTACCGCCGGTGGACGGCGGGAGAGCCGCACGTGGACGCACTCACCGGCCAGCAGTTGGTCGCCAACAACGTGGTCCTGCTGCAGACGGAGTCGTGGCCCGCCACGGAGCTTATTGACGATCCCACGGTGATGTCCCTACGCTTTCGGATGACCGGCGAGGGGACGGCGTACCTCTTTCGCGATGGGCAGGCCTTCGCTGGACGCTGGTCACGCGCGGGGCGAGACTCGATCATTCGATTCGTGGACACGGCGGGACGCCCGTTTGCGATGCGTCCGGGCAATGTCTGGGTGCAGGTGGTGACGCCGCCAACCGTGGCGACGTGGGGGCCGTAGGCCTCTCCCGAACGTCGTAGACCAGTGTGACGCCATCCCGAAGGAATCGCATGCGCACTCGTGGCGATGTGAGGTTGGAAGGGTTGCGACTAGTACCGCCTTTTGTCCCACCCACCGCCAGTAAAGTCTTTTGGGGACACCCCAAACCCCGTCAGAGGGGGCGGATCCCCCTCTGAACATCCCCTAGGCTCGCGAATGCCCCGGAGGTGAAGTGATGGCGATGGAGCCGGTGAACCTGTTCGACTACGAGGCGCTGGCGGCGGAGCGACTCTCGACCATGGCGCTGGACTACTTTCGCGGCGGCGCGGGCGACGAGATAACCCTGCGGGAGAACCGGGCCGCCTACGAGCGGCTGCGCCTCCTGCCGCGCGTGCTCGTGGACGTGAGCCAACGCGATCTGCGCACCACCGTGCTCGGCACGCCCATGGCGTTCCCTGTCATTGTGGCGCCGACGGCGTTCCAACGGCTCGCGCACCCGGAAGGCGAGGTGGCCACTGCTCGCGGCGCAGGTGCGGCGGGCGTCGTCATGACGCTCAGCAGCCTCGCGACGGCGAGCATCGAGGAGGTGGCAGCCGCTGCGGACGACCTGCTGTGGTTCCAACTCTATGTGTACCGCGACCGAGAGGTGACGCGGGACCTGGTGCAGCGGGCTGAGGCGGCCGGCGCCCGCGCGCTGGTGCTCACGGTGGACGCGCCGCTGTTGGGGCGCCGGGAGCGCGATGTACGCAACCGGTTTGCTTTGCCGCCCGGCCTGACGGTCGCCAACTTGACCGGCGCGGGCCTCGGCGCGCTGACGGCGGCTGGGGCGGAGTCGGGACTGGCGGCATATTTCACGTCGCGGCTGGACGCCTCGCTGACGTGGAGGGACGTGGACTGGCTGCGCGGCATCACGCGGCTGCCGGTCATCGTCAAGGGGGTTCACCGGCCGGACGACGCGCGGCTGGCCGTCGAGCACGGTGCCGCCGGCATCATCGTGTCCAACCACGGGGCGCGGCAGCTGGATACCGTGCCGGCTGGGATCGAGATGCTGCCGCCGATCGTGGAGGCCGTCGCTGGGCGTGTCGAGGTGCTGGTCGACGGCGGCGTGCGGCGGGGGACCGACGTGGTGAAGGCGCTGGCCCTGGGGGCTAGGGCGGTCCTGGTGGGTCGGCCCATCATCTGGGGCCTGGCTGTCGATGGGGAGGCCGGCGTGCGTCGCGTGCTCGAGATGCTGCGGGGGGAGCTCGATTTGGCGCTGGCCTTGTGCGGGTGTCCTGATGTGGCGTCGGTTGACCGGAGTCTGGTGGTGGGACGTAATGATCGTTCGTCATTGGCAGCGGGTCTTTAAGGAATGCGATAGCGATGGGCAGGAAGTGGGTCGTGGCGGGTGCTTGGTGAAGGGGCGCGGACGGGTCAACTTGATGGGCGTTTGGACGCAATGACAAACGTCCGCAGAAGATAGAGAGGCAGGATGATGCCCGGGAGCATGATCAGCGATACGAGGCTCAGGTAGAGCAGCGGCTGGGACGCAGCGAACTCGCCGCAGCGCTGAAGAAAGCTCACCAGGGGCGAGGGCCGGCCGGTCGCGGCGATCGGCTCATCGCCAAGTAGAAGCGGCCTGATGTTCGCCGCGAGCTTCTCGTAGCTCCAGTCGCCGCCGACCTCGGTGGCGACGAGGCCGTTCTTGTCGATGATCAGCAGCTTGGCGGTATGCACGACGCTGTAGTCCTGGTGGCTGGCAGTGTGGCCTCCCGCGGGCTCCTCTCTGGCAACGTAGACGCCGTAACGGCTCCAAACGCGGGCAACGTCGGCGCTTTCACCGGTGAGGAAGTGCCAGTTGGCGGGCCAAGAGGCGGCGAAGCGGCCCAGATGAGCCACCGTGTCCCTCTCTGGGTCCACGGTCACCACGGCCACGGTAACGTCGTCAGGCGCTTCGAGCTGCGAGAGGGCCCGGTCGATCTTGTATAAGTACAGCGGACACGTATCCGTGCAGTGGGTGTACAGGAAGGTGAGAACCAACACGTGGCCGCGCACGTCTTCCGTCCGCAATACGCGGCCTGTTTGGTCCACGAGGTCGAGTGGTGGAGCCTGAGCGGGCGCATTTCGAGGGAGGCATCCCGCCCCGAGGACGCCGACGAGGAGGGCGGCGATGGCGAGCCAGTGGATGCGGGAAGAAACCGGCAGCGAGAGGACCAGGGCGGCGAACGTCGAAGCGTGGTCGTCCCGCCGCCATCGAGCGGCGGCGGCGGAACCGCGTGCTTCGGTTGGCGGCATTGCTGGTGCGTGCGGGCGCTAGCGCTGGGCGGCCCGTCCCGCCGCCGCGACGGGTCTCTCCACCCCGGGGCGTACACCCGGCCCGGACACTCCTGGAAGGCGCAGGGCTTCTGTGTATCGCTCGCCGCGCGGCGATGCCTGTCGGGTGCCCGCCATTAGAGAGGCACCGGATGAAAGGACGAACGCCGCCCCGCCTAGCAACGCGAGGACTGCTCCAACGACGAACACGGTCATAGGGCCAAAGAGGCCGGAGTACTGGGCGAAGGCCTCGAATGCCTTGCGCTGGCCGCCGTGGGAGGCAGCCCAGAAGAGCGAGGCGATGAGCAAGAGAAGGCCAAGGCCGTACAGGGCGGGCTGGAGACGTGCCAAGCGCGCCAGCCGCAGGCGAAGGCCGAGCATGGGTAGGAGCTGGTACGTGAGCCCCATATAAGCGACCGTCACCGCGCCGACGGTGCCGTGGTAGTGGGCGGTGACTCGGGTGTCGCCTTCGAGGCCAAAGAGCGACTCGATGCCGCCGAGGGCGAACAGGACTAGCGACACGCCCAAAGCTACCACCGGTACCCCCTGACGAGGACCGCGCACGATGGCGCTGGCGGCAACAAGCCAGGCCAGGACGGTCGGAGCGGTCAGGCCCAGCCAGGTGATGGCCCCCATCGCGCCGAGCAACACCGGGCCCGGCAGGAGATAGAGAAAGGGGACGACGACAGCCGGAAGCAGAAAGAGGGGCAGGGCCGCCCGCGTGAGCAGGGCCAGCGGTCCTTCTCCTCGGCTCGGCAGCATGAGGGTCCACGCAGCCACGAGGGAGGCCGCGTTCACCACCTGAAGCAGGTGGCCCGGGCCCCAGGCCAATGTGGGCCAGTCGAACGACCAGCCAGCCTCGAAGGCGACTGCGGCCGTGAGCATTGCCATAAGGTACGTGGCCGCCGCAAGCCTGAGCGCCCTAGCGTATAGCGGCAGAGGAGCCGAGGCAGAGCGGAGCGCGACGATAAAGCTCGCCGCGGCGATGCCCACGGCGATATGAAAGGCCCCAAGTCCGCCGATGAACAGCGGGTGGTCGAGGATGGGTATATAGTCCACGAGAAGGGGCTCGCCCACCCCGCCGACCGACGCGACGCCCATAAGGACCGCTCCAGCGCAGGCCGTCGCCAGGGTTGCCCGTGCCACCGGTGCGTTGATCGGCAGTCTCAGCCGCGCAAGGGCGAGGGCCCACAAGGCCGCCGTGAAGCTCAGCGACCACACGTTGAGCGAGAACGTCACGTGCGCGACCAGCGAGAGGCGGAAGTAGCCCTCGCCAACGAAGCGCTGCACGGTGGGCGTTCGCGCCACGGCAACGAGCAGGGCAAACAGCCCGGCCACCGCCAGAGCAGCCACCGCCAGCCGCAACCAGCCAACGATGAACGAGCGTTCAACGGTTGCATCGTCGCCGGGAGGCGCGGCGACCAGCCGGTATACCCCATGATCGTCCCTGGCGTTGGGATGGGCGCTCATGGGTCGAACAAGGGTGCGCATATCAACGCCCCGTGCACGGCCCGAAGGGCGCCTCTAAGGTCTCGCTCGACTGCACCGTGAGGAACGGATACGCTTCCGACACGTGCTCGGCGAACGACCTGGCCCAAGCGTCAGCCGTCACCGAGAGCGCCGCCTCTTCCTCACCGCGCACCGTCGCCGATACGAGAAGCCCCTGGAGCGTGAGCCCCTGAGCAGCGCCCATTTGGACGCACTGGGCATTCACCCGCACGCCGTCACTCGGCTCATCTTCAGCCGACGCTGCCTTGCTCGTAAGGCGGAGCACGCCTGGCGTCCACACGCCCACGTCTGCGCCCTCACTCGCAGGTAGCACGAGGAGAGCCTTACGCGCCACGTACTCTCTGGGCATGGACTTTGGGAGCCATACCGTCTCTGCGAGAGCAAGCACGGCCAGCACTGCGAGCACGCCGACCACGAGCGGCCACCAAGACCAGACCCCACTCCGCCGCGACAGCTCTTGAGGTACGGAGAGTTGCCGGATGGCGGCCAGCTTCAACACTGGCCCCGGTTAGCTTATCCGCCAGAGGCTGGCGAGGTTGATCCAATGCGTGGCGTAGATGACCGCGAATACGGCCAGGAAGATGAGGCAGAGGACCAGCGTGCCGCGCAGGTCGTGTGCCTCGCGATGCGTCGCCGCGGAACCTTGCACCGTCTGGCCGTTGGCGCCTCCCGCGATCGGCATCACTACGGGGCCCTTCTCCAGTCGCCGGCCGATGAGAAGCGAGCCGACGGCTATCGCAAGGAAGAGCACCCCGCCCACGACCGCCACGACGCCAGCGATCCCCATGATCGCTTCGAGGATTGGGGAACGGATGAGCGGGAGGTTCGTGACATCGGGATGACGCCGTGGGATTCCGAAAAAGTAGCCCAACCACATCATCGTTACCACGAAGACGGCCATCCCCACACCGAAGATGTACGTCCCTACCGTGGCCAGCGTGTGGCTAAGGAGCTCTCGCAGGCCGATAAGGCGAATCACCGCGTAGGCTACGCCCATGAAGGCGATCGAAGTGCCGGCGACGACCGTGCCGTGGAAGTGGCCGGTGATGGCCAACGTATTGTGCACCATCATGTTGAGCTGCTCTGTGCCGAAGGTGATCCCGGTGATCCCGCCCAGGACCCCGAAGAGGGGGAGCGAGACCGCCAAGGCGGCAAAGGCCGGATTCCCCCAGGGCGCGTGGCGGAGCCAGCCGAAGAGGCCGCCGTGGCCCTGGCGCCTCAACGCCACTTCTACCGCGGCAGGGATAGCGAAGGCATGGATGAGGCTGCCCATGGCGGCGCCGTAGACGGCGTAGCCGGCGTTCCAGATCCTCCAGGCGCTTGTGACACCCGGGTCAGACAGGTGATGGTGCGCCGCGCCGAGGTTGATGAAGAGCACATACAGGACAAAGGCTGTCCGGCTCACCTTCTCGCTGACGGACGTCGCGCCTGTCGTCAGGTGAGCGATCAGGTACCAACTCGTCACCATTGCCACGAGGTTGATCTGCTGGGTGCCATGACCAAGGAGCCACCAGACGACGCGGTACATCTCGGCGTCGATGTTGTCCACAATGCCCACGGTGTAAAGGAACTGCCAGATGTAGGCGATGGCGCCGCCCAGGATCGATTCCACAGCGATGATGGCGGCGATGGCCGCGCCGAACGTGACGAGCGGCAGAGAACCCCGATACGTGCGCTCTCTTGTTGCTCGCCAGACCGTTGCGAAGAAGACGCCAACCGCCAGCAAGGCCCCTACAGCGAAGACGATGGCGCCCAGCAGGAACAGCGGATGGATGTTGAGGGGCACGTACGAGGTGAGCATGGGCTGGTCGTACGCATCGCCTTGAAGCAACACCGTGAACGCGGCCAGCAAAGCGCCGCCCAGCATCAGTACGTAGGCCACCCAGGCAACCTGCGGGGTCACGAGGCGGGCGCCCAGCACCGCCGTGCCCGCGAAGTAGAGGATGGCCACCTCCATGAAGATGATCCAGAAGATCAACATGCTCCAGGCGTGGAGAGAGAGCACCATGTAGTACAATTTCGGCGACAGGAGGTGGACGGCTTCCCATCGGGTCAGGCCGACGAGCAACGCTAGGAAGCCGCCGACAAGCAGAAAGACCACCGCCGTAACCGCATTGACCATGAGCGGCGGCACGGCCGCTTCATGCACCTTCAGCCCGGTAACCTTACAGGTCCAGAACCTGGCGCGTGTCAGTGCTGCTGCTGCCATGTTAGCCACGCTCCGTCACGACGAACTTGGCCACCATGAATTGGTGCCCGATGCCGCAGTATTCCTGGCAGACGATGTGATAGACGCCGGGATTGGTGAACTCCATGGTCAGGATGTACTCGTAGCCCGGCACCACCTGGAAGTTCGCTTTCTGCGCCGCTTCGCCGTCCCTGTGGATGGAGAAGCCGTGGTTCACATCTTTGGTGGACAGGTGGATGCGGTAAGGCACCCCAGACTGGAGAACGAGGGCGTTGGGAAACCAGGTGAAGCGCCCCGCCAACAGGTAGACGTCTTGCCCAGGCGGTGCCAGTCCTTCTGCTACCTGCCGAGCACCTTTGCTCCAGTCGGTCACCTTCGTGGCGTAGGACTCAGGCGAGATGCGGTAGGTGTTGCTTGAAGGGTTCTGTCGTCCAAAGACATGCCAGAGGGGCATCATGATGAAGAGTCCGAGGCCCACGGCCACGACGAGGGTGAGCCAGACCTTCTCATGTATGCCGAGGGGCAGGTCCCACCAGTTCCGTTCGCTGGGAGGTGCTATCGGCATTGGTGTTCCTCCTTACGGCAGTGTGGGCCGATTGACCAGGTCGATCAGGCCCCAAATGATGTAGGAGACCAGGATGATGACGCCACTCACGAGAAAGAGGAACCAGATGTTATCGAATATCTCCTGCATCACCGGAACGGGCTCGTCCTCGCTAGGTTCGCCGCCTATCCTCTCTTGTTGGCTCATCGTCCCTCCTCCATCGCTCCTGGGCGCTGCATTGGGCGCGCCATGGGCCGCTGGCCCTCCGCCCGCTAGTCAACAAGCGAGCCGTTACACAAGCGTTACATTGTGTTGGGCATGTATGGAAAGTCGCTTGACGCCTTTGTTGCTATAATGGCTTGCAGGTTGTGAGGGCTTCAATGCAGGAGATCGAACAAGCAATCGAACGTTTGCCGGGCATCGCGTTCGCCGTGGATGACGACCTGCGCGTCGTTGCCTGGAACAGGAAGGCGGAAGAGGGCCTCGGCATGAGCGCCGGCAAGGCCATCGGACTCCTGTGCTACGAGGCCGTGCCCATCGTTGATCCAGAGAGCGGCCGACCCTGCTACGAGACGTGTCCGTTGGCGCAGGGGTCCGGCCAGCACGGTTGGGCGCACAGCCGCGTCTTTGAGTCTCGCGCCGGCCGGAGACGCACCAGCCTCGACTGCTTCTTCCTCAACTGCCTGCTTCCCACGGCTCAGAAGACCACGCTCTGCTTCGTGGAGCGACCAGGCAGGGTCCAGACGAACCTGCACACCAAGGTGCTCGAGGCCATCGAGGCCATCTACCCCGCGGTCTCGGGAACGCCAGACGTCAAGGCCACCCTGGCTGTCTCTCTGGAGGCGCTCCTCCGCACCACAGGCGCCGATGCCTGCGAGGCCTTTTTAGTGGAGCCGAACACCGGTGCCCTCGTCCTCGCGGAGCGGGTCAACCTCCCTTCGTTGGCTGATGCCGTTCGGCACGGGCTGATGGGAGAGCGCTTCTCCGATCTGCTCGCCGACTCCCTGCTGCCGCTGGTTGCCATCGACCCGGGCGAAGGCGGTGCACGCGGCTGGTATGTCTCCGCTCCGCTCGTCGGCGATGGGCGTGTACTTGGGGTGCTTGGCCTGGCGAGCCAGCGCCCCGACTTCAACGTGGCGGCCGGCGTGCGCGTCTTGTTCCCCGTCGCCGCCCAACTCGGCGTGTACCTCCAGTCCGAGCACCGCGCGGACGTCGGCCGTAAGCAGACCAGCCAGGAGGGAGACCCGGCTGTCGCTCTTAGGTTCAGAGTGCTGGGCGCCTTCCAGGCCTTCATCAGCGATCAGCCCGTACCCGTCACCAGGTTCCAACGCTTCAAAGCGCTGACCCTGCTGAAGTTCCTCGTGGGTCAGCGAGGGAGGCCGGCTACCCGAGAGGCCCTGATGGAGGTCCTGTGGCCGGAGGCCGACCCGACACGCGCCGCTGCCAACCTCCGTGTCGTCTTGCACGCCGTACGACGTGCCCTCGAGCCTGTCGCTGCAGGCAGCGCCGCATCCTCTTTCGTCCTCAGTCAGGGCGACCTCGTCTTTCTCGATCCGTCCAAGCGCATCTGGGTCGACGCCGAGGAATTCGTCGGGCGCTCTCGCGAAGGCGCGCTGCTCGCCGCGCAGGGACGCCCGGAGGCAGCGATCGCCGCCCTACGTGCTGCGGCCTCCCTGTACGGCGGCGATTACATGGCGGACGATCCCTACAGCGACTGGTGCCTCTTCGAGCGAGAACGCCTCCGCGAGCTCTACCTCACGGTCTTGAAGCAACTCGCCAGGCTTCTTGCCGAGCAGGACGACGCGCCGTCGGCCGTAGACGTTTACCGCACCGCCCTCGGCGTCGAAGCCAGCCGCGAGGAGATCCACCGAGAGCTCATGCGGGTCCTGTGGCAGACGGGGCTCCGAGACGAAGCCCTGCGCCAGTATGAGTCCTGCCGGAGGGTGCTCCGGAGCGAGTTGGCCGCCGAGCCATCCGAGTCCACCACGGCGCTGTATGAAGCCATTCTTCGCGGCCTCCCGCTGCAATCACACGCCGCCGGAGCGGCAGTGTAACGCTCGTGTAACCACTCCGTGATAACCTCTGCGCACCTTATTATGCAGAGGGAACCAGTGTCATCTCGCGCGCCAGGGGAGGGCGCATCCTTCGTGATGCGCTTGTGGCTTGAGTCCCGGGAGCCGCAGCCGACCGAGTGGCGGTGGCATGTCACGCACATCCAGAGCGGAAGCGAGAAATACTTCCGCAGCCTCGACGACGTGATGGAGTTCGTGGCAGCCTGCGCCGGCGCTCCCGCTCCAAGCGCGTCCCCTAACGATCCGAGATAGCTCCCCGGGCGTTCCCCAACTCGAGCCAAGGTTCAACTCTGTCTCTGTCCCTAACGCAGTGACGACGCTCGTTCGTCAATCAGGGCGCAAAACGCCCCGAAGACGTCCCGCGCCAGACCGCCCAGCCTCGGCAAGTGGTCTCCTGAGCGAACGGTGATGTCGTCGAGGACGGACGCCTCGCGGGCTTCCGCCGCCATCTCAGGCTGACGGAGCCACTCCTCCAGCTCTCCACGGTCCACTTCGAGGTGGAACAGCAACCCGTACACAGACGTCCCATAGCGGAACGCCTGGTGCGGACAGGCCCTCGAGAGCGCAAGCAGCGTGGCACGCCGAGGCAGGTCGAAGACATCGCCATGCCACTGGAACACCGTCTCTGTGGGCTGGAAGACGCGAAAGAGCCGGTCTTGGCTCGCTTCGGGCGTGGCGCTAACTTCGCCCCAGCCGATCTCCTTGACCGGGTTGCGGTACACCCGCGCGCCGAGGGCCTTGGCGATCAGCTGGCTTCCCAGGCAGACCCCAAGGACCGGTATCTGCCGATCGATCGCCGCCTGGATCGCTTCCACCTCCTGCGCCAGGAAAGGGTACCGCGCCGTCTCGTCGACGTTCATCGGCCCACCCAACACGACGAGGCCGTCCGCCTCGCGCAGCTTCGCCGGCAGGCCGCGATGCACGAGGTCCATTCCAGGGTCCGAATACTCATATCGAACACCGTGCTCAGCGAGGATCGGCGCGAAGAGGCCAAGGTGCTCGTGGACCACGTGACGCAGGACCAGACAGTTGGGCGTCATCACCGTGGGCCTTGGAGGGGCGCGCCCTCTCGGCCCGCGAGCGACGCCACCTGGGCCTCGAGCTCGGCGAGACGCTCTCTTGTGGCGCGCTCCCGCTGCCAGCGCTCTGTCACATCGCGGATGATCGCCGCGGGCCCCAACAGCCTTCCCGACTCGTCGCGTAGGAGCACGATGGTGAACTCTATCGAGATGCGCGTGCCATCCTTGCGCACCGCCGGGACCGCCAAGAGGTCGCCCCGGCCGTAGCGCGACTCCCCAGTGGCCATGGCCCTTCTGTAGCCCTCCCAGTGCCGCTCCCGCTGGCGCTCCGGCACGATGAGGTCCAGCGTCTCCCCGACGGCTTCCTCCGCCCTGTAACCGAAGATTGCCTCCGCCCCTTTGTTCCACAGGCGGATGACGCCTTCGCTGTCCGCGAAGACGATGCCATCGGAGGCGTTTTCCACGATCGACCGGTACAGCGCGTTGGCCGGCAGACCCGGCATCACGGCAGGCCCCGCGTGCTGCTTGTCCAGCACTTTCTTCAGCACCACGGCGTTGTTGCGCTCCGTGTCCTTGGCGGCGAACAGGAGCGTCACCGTCCCGTGCGCGGCCCTGACCGCCAGCGCTCTCAAGTGGGCCTGCTTTTCCGGTGACGCGAGCTCCGCCTCGTACCGCAGTTGGAACTCCTCCCAGCGCTCTGGACCGTGGGCGAACCACCGGCGCAGGCCCGGGCTGGGCGCCAGCTCCTTGAGCCATGCAGACAGCCGGGCGTCGGCCCGACCGAGCCCCCGCGGCCAAAGGCGGTCGACGAGGATGCGCTCGCCGTCGCTCTGCGCAGGCTCCTCGTAGACGCGCTTCAACTGGATCATAGGGAGAACCTCGCGACTATTCTACGTGGTCGGCGGCAGTGGTGGCGGTGCGACGTGGTCGCCTTACCGGCCCAAGCCGGCGTTCGCCGGGCGCAAGTCTATCAAGTCTATGTTGAAAGCCCCTATGTAGCCGACGCCGAGGGTCGCTCGCTCCGCCTCCGTCTGCATTTGAAACGTCACGAACAGCAGACAGGCCATCCCCGACGGCACGGATACCATGGCCCCGGCGGGAACCGCGGCTAGGCCCGCCATGTCAACCAGGTCCACGCGGACGGGCTGGGGTGAGAACGCACTGCCCGTACGCACCGGCTGCCAGGTCAGCCAGAGATCCGTCCACGGTCGGCTCTCTGCTGCAGCGCCGCTGGCATTGAGCAGCTCGATCTCCACCCACCCCGCCCGGTCGCCGCCCTCACTCACCGGCCCTTGGTACATCTTCGTCGAGAAGAGCCTGTAGATGAAAGCGCCATCGCGGTAGGTCGAGGTCGCAGCGCGACCGGCCGGGAGCCGAGCGCAGATGATGTCGCGCCTCGCGCCGGGCCCGCCCGCCTCCCGACCCTCGATCCCGTCCAGGGCAGACATCGCGGCTTTCTGATGAGCTCCGCCCACCGCGAGGGCCTCTCCGGCAAGGCTGCCCAGGAATGCCATGAGCCCCGCCAAGGCGATGGCAGCAGCCCAGTTGTGAGAGCGCCGGATCACAGCAGCGGCCACCAGCCCGATTGCAGCGGCTGCGCTCGCCACAAGACCCACCAGCCCCAACAAGTTCCACATACGCCCCTCGGCAGTGCCAGGGGCTGGACTATATCTCCCCGCGGTTACACCAACGTTACAAAGACCACCCTTTCGTGTAGGTCGGTCCTACCCTTTCGAGCAGGTTTCCGGGAGCTTCTGTGTAACGCTTGTGTAACGCAGATTGTGAAAATGAGCACAAAACATCAGTGAGGCACCAAATGCAACCCACGACGCACGGGCACCCCCCAGGCCACTCCGTAGTGCTCACCAGTGGACGCCGGCTGCTCGTCTGGGCAGCCGGCCTTGGTCTCAGCCTGCTCATCGCCGCCTGCACCGAGACCGCGGGCACCGCCGCCTCCCAAAGCGGTGGTCAGGCCACCGGCGCATCCGTCAGCAGCCAGCCCAGCGGCGCGCCCGCTGTCCCCCTCGCCTCCCTTTCACAGCCCACCGTCCCCTCGCCCATCGGGCGCCGTGCGGCGACGACCGTCAAGATCGAACTTGAGACGGTCGAGAAGAAAGCCCGCCTGGCGGATGGTGTAGAGTATGAGTTCTGGACCTTCGACGGGACTGTCCCCGGACCAATGCTCCGCGTGCGGCAGGGCGACACCGTTGAGTTGAAGCTCAAGAACAGCGCCAAGCTGACCCATTCCATCGACCTTCACGCCGTCACCGGTCCAGGGGGAGGCGCGACGCTGACTCAGGTCCTCACTGGGCAGGAAGCAGTCTTCCGATGGAAAGCACTCAACCCGGGGCTCTATGTGTACCACTGCGCAAGTCCCATCATCCCCATGCATATTGCCCAGGGCATGTACGGCCTTATCCTCGTCGAGCCGCCAGAGGGCCTTGCCCCGGTCGACCGCGAATACTACGTCATGCAGGGGGACTTCTATACGGTTGCGAAAACCGGCGAGCCTGGCGCGCAGGGTTTTGCCATGGACAAGATGCTGAACGAAGAACCCGAGTACGTGGTCTTCAATGGCGCGGGCGCAGCGCTGACCGGTGATCGTGCGCTGACGGCTCGAGTAGGCGAGAAGGTGCGCATCTTCTTCGGCGTCGGCGGGCCAAACCTCACGTCCAGCTTCCACGTCATCGGCGAGATCTTCGACGCCGTCTATCCAGAGGGCGCTTCCGAGCCGCTCCACAACGTCCAGACCACGCTGGTGCCCACGGGCGGCGCCACCATCGTCGAGTTCACCGTCGATGTGCCGGGCACGTACCTGCTCGTCGACCACAGCCTAAGCCGACTCCTGAAGGGCGCCGTCGCCCAGCTCGTGGTCACTGGCCCCGAGGCGCCGGACATCTACCAGCAGGTGTCCGGTAGCTCCGCAGGGACCGGCGGCCACTAGGTCAACTGGAAGAGGTCGACCGATCCGCTCGCGAGGAGGACGGCTAAACGGAGAGGCGCCGTTGGCGTTCGTGGCACAGGCGGGGCGGAGGCAAGCAATCCTGCCCGGGGAGGCAACAGACCGCTACGGGCAGAGTGGCTGGCCCTCGTAGGTGCTGACAGCACCGGAGGTCTCGTCTACAACGAAGATTGGCACGCCATCGCCGAGTACGGCCCAGCGCCCATCACCGAGAGCGCTGGCGAGGCCAGAACCCACGCGATCGGCGTAGCGCTTGGCGCGCTGCAGCTCCTCTATGGTCTCAACCTCGATTTGCTCGCCGGAGCGGGTCGTACGCTGGAGCTCGATGATGGCGCGCTGTGCCCTGGCAAGCTCCAGCGTGTACACGCAGTCGCGGACTTGACGCACGAGGTGGTCGGTGGCAGGGTTGGTGCTCGCTGACGGTCCTGTAGCGCGAGGCGTTGCAACCGCTGCAAGGCCGGGGGCACCGGGCGCGGTGGCGACGTCGGGGCGCAGGAAGAGGCCGAATGCTAGGAGGACCGCGAGCACGGCAAGCAGTGCTGTAAGCTTGTCCTTCAGACGTGCTCTGGTCGTGTACATCGGAGACAGGGTGAGCTTTTTCGCCGCGTTTCGCTGCCGACGGGGCCGCGCTCAATGACAGGGATGAGGCGAGGCTAGTGTGGTGCGCGGACATAGTTCTGTCAAAGTGAGAAGAGGCCGCCGTTTACGTTGACAGGGTTGGCGGCGGCGGCGACACTCTCTTCGGCCCCAGCGGGGCACGTTCAGGAGGAGGGCTCACGTGATCACCGATCTCCGGTATGTTGCGGTCATGGTCGAGAAGCTAGACGACGGCGTGAAGGCCTGGCAGGACCTGCTTGGCCTAGAGCCCATCAACCAGCCTTCGGTCAACCAGTGGGGGATCAGGGCGCAGATGCTGGGCAGGGATGGGCGGGCGGTGGTGGAGGTCATGGAGCCCGCGCGGCCGGATGCGGCCCTGGCGCGCCTCATGGAGGAGCGGAAGAACCCGCGGAACCCGCGCGGCGAGGGGGTCTACATGCTCTCTATGGAAGTGGACGACCTCGAGGCGACGCTGCGCCAGATCGAGGCGAAGGGCGGCCGGGTGACGCGGGAGGAGGGGAACACACGGACGGCCTGGGTGCATCCGCTGAGCCTGCACCAGGTCTTCGTCGAGCTCACGCAGCGGCGGACTGACTGAGCCTTTAGGCGGCCGGGCTTCGTGCCCCGCCCGCGGCGTAATTCTCCTGTAGGGCGCCGAGCAGGGCCCGGGATGCCGAGGCTATCTCCTCTACAGCGTTGTCAAAGGCTTCTCGGTTGAGGCGTGACGGGGCGCGATAGCCGCTCACTTTGCGCACGAACTGCAGAGCGGCGGCCCTGATCTCGTCGTCGGTGGCGGGCTCGGACGCACGGCGCAGGGTCTTGATGCTGCGGCACATGGGCTGCTCCTTTGGCGCGATTGCGTCGCTGGCAGGGCGACGCGAGAGATACAGGCAACGGCACGGCTGGTTATCGCGGGCGCCTCAGTTTCTCTTGTGGGTCGCCAACTCCGCCTCCGCAGCCGCGAGGGCGGCGAGAAGGCGGCGCAGAGCGGTCTGGGCCTGCTTGTCGAAGCCCATACCGCAGCCGTGGTTCTCAAACGAGGCGATCAAGGCCTCGATGCGCTGGCGTTCGTCTAGGGTCAAGCTCCAAGCTGCGGCCATGGCGGCTCCTTCATCAGCCTTCGGGTCTTCCACAAGCTGTGTTTCGTGAGGGTACACCACTGCGGCGAGCGGGAAAAGGAGCAGGAGGTTGCGGGGTGAACCGCCAGGCAGGGTGATGAACCAACGGGGTGCAGGGTGGAGGCTAGGGCTTCGCCACAAGCGCAAGGACCGTCAACCGCTCCGCTCTAGAGAGAACGACTCGGCGCTTGGGGTCAACGGTGCTGTGCAGCAGCGTCCATCTGCCGGGGTTGGTGTCCCAGGCGGCCAGCGATAGCGAGCGCTCAGGGATGCCGCCAAGCGCTTCAATGCTGTAGCTGAACCGCAGCTGGACCGGCTTCGCAAGGACCAGCGTCGATCCACCGGCGCTGGCTATCGCGTAAACGTCCGCGACATAACGGTACCCCGGAGGCGGGGCGAGTGGCAGAAACGGGACAGGGGCCACGAGCAGGTCGGATCGGCGGCGTATCGCGCCAGCAGGCACGACCAAGGTAAGCGCGCCTGCCGCGACCTGGGTGGTGTTCGGCGCAGGCAGCAGCGTCAGCGAAAGAGGGGCCACTTGCTGCGACGCCTCCTGGAGCTTGCTGACTGGCTGGGCGGCGTAGCGGGCGGCGGCGAGATGGAGCAGCACCTTGGGGATCGGGGTGGGTGTGGGTGTGGGCTGCGGCGTCGATGTTGGAGCGGATGGGGCCTCGGGTCCGGCGGGCCGGCTGGGTAGGACCGCGGCAGGTGGTGGGCTCACGGCGGTCCCTTCCACGACCACCTCGCCTCTGATGCGTGGGTGGATGCTGCAGTGGTACAGGTAACGGCCCGGCTGGTTGAACTGAAACTGGAACAGCTTCGTCACCGGTATATTGCGAGAGTCCCAGATACGATCGTCGCTCGTGGTCGTGTGTGGCTGCGAGCCCTGGTTGAACCATGTGACCGTCGCACCGGCCTGGACCGTCAGCACGGCCGGCTGCATGTCTTGGTCGCGGATAAGGACGGACGTTTCTTCCGCTAGGGCCTCCTCCAAGGATAGGGACCACGGCGACAATGCCGCTAAGACTGCGGCCAGGACGGCAAGGCGAGGGAGCCGAGCGATCGGCACGGGGCCGCGCCTACTTCGGCATAACATGAAAAAAGCCAAACATCCCCATGTCCATGTGATCGTGGACGTGACAATGGTACATCCAATCGCCGGGCCCGACTCCCTCCCCGGCGATCACTTGGAAGCCAAAGCTCTCAGCGGGCCCAACGGTCTTTGTGTCCAGGAGGCGGAACGTGCCAGGGTCCACCCAGCGGTGACCGTGGAGGTGAAAGGTATGGAAGAAATCGCCATGCCCGATGATCACAAACTCGACTCTCTCGCCCTCCCTGGCTTCTAGGAATGGCGCGTTCGGAAAGCGCAGGCCGTTGAGTGTATTCTCGATCATCACGATGACAAAGGTCTTGTCGGGGAGGGCCTCGCCGGGTCGCCGGACGATGACCGCTCCATAGAGCCCTCGGTCGATGCCACCGGAGCCCTCGTGCTCGCGGGTCTCCGGCGGCTGCTCAGGGCGGTTGATAACGTGGTCGTGATAATGCCAATAGCCAGCCGTCCCTGCAGCAGCGAACCAGCGATATGTATATCGCCCACCTGGAGGAGCGAAGGACTTGCTGTGGCGCGTGCCATCGCTGGTAATGTCGTAATGCACACCATGCACATGTACGCTAGCATCCACGTCTAGCTCGTTAACGAGGGTGAGCTCGACTGTGTCCCCTTCGACGATCTCGATGGTCGGGCCCGGCACCGTGCGGTTGTAGGTGAGGTTGTCGGCCACCTGGCTTGCGACCAACGTGATCTGGTGTGTTTTCCCTTCCGCTTTGGCGACAGGGCCGGACGGCCCTTCGGGCGCGACGACTGACGAAAGCACGTCGTCGCCTGCCCGCCCCCACAGATAGCCTCCGCCGGTGCCTAAGAGGAGTGCCCCCAGCACCGAGCGGCGAGGCCAAAGCTGACGCAGGCGGTCTCCGAGGCTACTCACGGGTGACCAGCCCAAGCGCAGCCACGAAGGGGAATCTCCGATCGAGCTGGCGACCAAAGGCGTTTCATAAGACTCATACTATCGCAGAGAGATGAGGCGGGGCTAACCCCGCCTCATTCATGTCTGGTAGCTGTCTCTCTTAGGGGCCAGGCGGCGGGAACGGCGGCGGTGGCGCGTCGGGCCCGACCTCCACGGAGACTGCCGTGCCGGTGACTCCGGTCGCCGTCCTGAACGCCGTCCACCCCTGGCTTAGTGCCGTATGCGGGTCGGTGCCCGTCGGCACGTCCACCACCAGAACGAACGGGCCGGCCGCACCTCCTGTAGCGATGTTGAGGTTTGGCAACGCCCAGAGCACGTCTCTAGCGGTGATCGCTCCTGGGTTGCCTCCATGAATGTAGCCGGAGGAGACGACTTGCGATCCCGTCGGAATTTCGAGGGCCACTGTTGCGCCTTCCACCGTCGAGCTGCCGAAGTTGCGCAGCGTCGCGTAGTAGCTTACGCGTTGCCCGTCGTGCTGAGACGTCAGCTCAACATGTACGGGCGGCCATGCCGCACGGTCCTGCACCTCGATCATGCCGAACATGCCCGGATGCACCATGCACAGGTAGTTGTAGGTGCCTGCCTTGGTGAACGTAGTCGTGAAGCCATTACTCAGCATCGTGTCGGTGTAGATGGCCGGGGCGCCAGGGAAGTCATCAAGGATGGTGCCGTCAGCGCCAACACCGCGTAGACCCGAGTTGAGGAAGACTGTCCCATCGTACGTGGCGGCGCCCTGGGCTGAGACAATACTCGACGGCTCAAAGAGCGTCCGGTTGAAGAAGGGGATGGTTGGAGGAGCGCCTGGAGGCAGTACGCCGGCAGGTGGCCGAATCTCGTCAAAGAAGGCCAAATCCGCCGGCGGCCCTGCAGGGCCGAAGAAAGTTACCGTGTGGAAGGCACTGGTAAAGTTCCACCTGACAGTATCGCCTGTATGGATGCTGAGCCTGTTGGGAGTGAATATGTCCGCGAACCCCTGGGGGATTGCGCCGAATGCCGGCGATACCCAAGCGCCGCCCGTATTCACTTGCCACTCAGTTGTTCCATCGCTGCGGACGGTGGTCTGCGTACGCCGCAACTGTGGTGTCGTTGCTCGCCCGATCGCTCGGATATGATCGGCGACACCTGGCCCAATGCCGGCCGCTACCTGTTCAGGCGTCTCCGGTAGCGGCGTCCCTGCCGCTACGACGGTCACGTCGGCCTTCATACCACGATGGAGCAAACAGATGAACTCGAACTTGCCGGGGGTGCCAAAAGCGAGGGTCCAGGACATGCCTGGGTCGAGAAGGCCTGAGTTGAAGAAGCCGCTACCGTTATACGTAGGTGTAGGCCCGGGATGGCTAGGGCCTGCCACAGCGGGGTTGAGCGTTAGCCGACCAGGTGCGAAGGGAAGGCTGGCGAAGGTGGGCAGACGGGGCGCGCCTGACATCAAGGTTATGGTGTGAGGCGCTCCCTCGGCGATGGTCCAGGTGATGCTATCACCGACACCGATAGTCGCGGAGTGCGGCATGAAGTGAAGCAATTCCAAATCATGTAGGGCTCCACCTACCTGCCACCCCCAGTTCGTGGCAGCGCTAACCTCGCCGCTGCCTAAGGGGAGCACCAGCCACAGGCTAACTACGGCAAGCAGAAGTAAGAGTTTCTTCATGGCATCCTCCGGTTCGGACAGCAAATTTCCCGTGAGCTCAATGCATCATAGATGGGCCGACACGTGGTGTCAACGCATCAACTGACCCACTACCAGAAAATGATTACAATGAACCTTATGGCCCAACAAGCGACACCGCTCGGTTCTCGGATCCTCTTGGCTGCCACCCGGCTGAGCGCTCGTGGAAGCTCGACGCGCATGCCGCTCTTCCTTGTTACCATGCTCACTTGTGCGGTGGCGGGCTTCGCTTGCCAGGCTGCCGCACGCGAAAGCACCCCGACAACCTCGCCGCCTTCGGTCAGCGTGGAGGTAGTGACCCAAGACCTGGCAGTCGGCGACAGCCGCTTGGCCTTGGTCGTTCTGGCGGACGGGCGTCCGCTCAGCGAGGGAGCAGTGCATCTCGTTTTCTACTATCTACAGGACCCGCAACCGGTCGTCCGCGCGGAAGCAGACGCGGTTCCTCGCCTTGACCAGCACGAGCACGCCAATCTTGCCGATCACGTTGACCTGCCGTTCTACGTCGCACCGGTACGCTTTGACCGTGCGGGCCCTTGGGGCATGGAAGCACAGGTCAATCAACCAGGGTCGGCGACGAGGGTCGCACGGACCAGGCTCGACGTGCGCGAGCAGCCCCTCGCCCCGGCCATCGGCTCCCCCGCACCGAGGAGCGCGAGCAAGACGCTCCGGACCGCGCCTCCCGAGGAACTGAGCTCGGCCTTGCCAATCGACCCCGAGCTTTATCGACTTTCCATCGCGGAGGCGGTGGAAACGGGTAGGCCGCTGGTCGTGGCGTTCGCGACGCCTGCTTTCTGCCAAAGCCGTACGTGCGGGCCTCAGCTTCACGTGATCGAGCACTTGAAGGAGCGTTTCGGGGA
>DATDQG010000139.1:0-2390 GCA_035292365.1 Dehalococcoidia bacterium | reverse complement strand
AGGCGCCGTCGCCTTCACCAGCCACTTCGAAAGCACGCCACTCCTTGCGACAGCGCCCGCCGACCCCTCTAGCCACACGCCCGCGCTGAAGGCGCTGCGCATCCGGCTGGAGCGAGCGTAACCGTGGCGCTTACCCCACGGCCCCCGCGGCCACCACCGCTCCAATACGCCATTCGGCCCGCTGTCGACCGCAAGGCCCGCCTCAAGATCCCACCTGTCCCCATCGTCAAGCAGGACCCGCAGGAACGCGTCCACAACTGGCTCGAGGTCTTCACTGGCTTCGACCTGACCGCCGCCAAGGTGGAGGCGATGCGCTGCATCCAGTGCCCCATCGCGCCCTGCATCAAGGCCTGCCCTGTCGGGAACGATATACCGGGCGCGCTCTGGCTGCTGGAGCAAGGCGACGTCATCGGCGCCGCCGACAAGTTCCGCGAGACGAGTAACATGCCCGACATGTGCGGACGTCTCTGCCCTCAAGAACGCCTGTGCGAGGGCGACTGCGTCGTCAACAACCCGAAGACGGGGATCCTCCCGGTCGCCATCGGCAAGCTCGAGGCCTTCGTCGCTGACGAGCAGGTGCGGCTGATGGGCATCCCCAAGCCAACCATCCCGCTGGCAACGGGCCATCGCGTCGCCATCGTCGGGTCGGGGCCCGCCGGCCTCGCCTGCGCCGAAGAGCTGCGCAAGCAAGGCCACGCCGTCACCGTCTTCGATCAGTGGCCGGAGCCAGGAGGCATCCTGCGCTATGGCATCCCCAACTTCAAGCTAGCCAAAGAGGTGCTGATGCGCCTCCTAGAGCACCTCCGCGCCATCGGAGTTGACTTCGTGACCAACGCCCACATCGGCGCCGACCGCACAGTAGACGACCTGCTAGCCGAGGGCTACAACGCGATCTTTCTTGGCCATGGTGCGCCGGTCGGCGGCACTCTGGGCATCCAGGGTGAGCGGCTGCGGAACGTCTACCAGGCGACCGAGTTCCTTGTGCGCGGGAATCTCAGTCCCGCCGAGCTACCCGAACAGATGCGTTCGCCTCTGCGGATCGGCCGGCGCGTGGCTGTCGTCGGTGCCGGAGACACGGCCATGGACTGCGTACGCACAGCCATCCGGCTCGGTGCGGAGGAGGTCACGTGCCTCTACCGGCGCACCGAGGCCGAGATGCTCGGTCGGCAGGAGGAGCGGCGGCACGCCCGCGAGGAAGGCGTCCACTTCGAGTTCCTCACGGTGCCGGTCCGCCTCCTCGGAGACGACGACGGAAAGGTTGCCGCCCTGGAATGCGTCCGGCTGTCCCTGGGTGAACCCGATGCCTCGGGCCGGCCGCGCCCGGTCCCCATCCCAGGCTCCGAGTTCACCATCCAGGCCGACACGGTCGTTCTCGCGATCGGCTATGGGCCCGACCCCCTTATCCCCGAGACGACGCCCGGACTAGAGTCGGTGCGCGGCGGCCTCGTCGTCGTTGACCAGGCCACCGGCGCCACGTCTCGCCCAGGCGTCTTCGCCGGCGGCGACGACGCCCGCGGCGCCGACCTCGTCGTCACCGCCGTCGCCGACGGCCGCCGGGCCGCCGCTGCCATTCACGAGTATCTTGCTTCAAACGAGGAAATAGAATCCGCCTAAGCGCCCAGCAGCGTGATGCGTCAAAAGTAAGTGTTACCGAACGATGAGCGATGCGTCATAAGTAGTGTTACCCAACGCTGACGAGGCTGCCTCCTTTCCACCGGTCTGCCTGCTGCCACAACTGGCGTAGGAGTTGGTCAATCCGTCGCTGGAGCTCGGCTGGATTGAGGGCTTTGAACTGCTTGTCGATCCTTGCCTGAGCTTGCCCACTCAGGACGCCTGAAGCTACCAGACGTTGGTACGGCGTGCGTGGCCCATCGTACCGCTTGCTCACCTTGGCTCCCTGGCGTTCCTTGCTCACGAGCTTGCGCACCGGACGCAGGAAGTTCATCTGCAGGCACAGCAGCGGGTAGAGCTTGAGGAGCAGCGCATAGGCCACCTTTGTGCTGTAGCGCTCGTAGCCGACGGAGCGGCGAACGCTCTGCCAATTGCGCTGCTCGACCCAAGCCTGGTCGTTCTTCTTGTAAGGGCGCCCGCGGGTAAACCTGATGCCCTCTCGGCGGCACCAGGGAATGAGCAGGTCGTTGAGGAACTCGCCACCGTTGTCCGTGTGCAGGGCTTCGAGCGCGAAGGGGAGCCTTTGGCGGAGGAGATGTATGGCTGCACTGACTCGGGTCTTGCCCAGCCCCCAGACTGGCTGAAGCTCAATCCAGCCGGAGGCGACGTCGACCGCGCAGAGCGTGGTGAGATGGAAACCTTGCAGGCTCTCGCCGCTGTGGAAGACCAGATCAGCTTGTAGCGAGCCAGGCTGCACGTCCTGCCAGTCACTCCATGTC
>DATDQG010000138.1:0-12565 GCA_035292365.1 Dehalococcoidia bacterium | reverse complement strand
CCAGCACATGCAGGTCGTGCGGGCCATGTGGGAGAGCAGAGGCGCCAATACCCTCTCGGCCGTATCGTGTCCCGTCCTGGCGATGCCTTGTCGTAGGCCCGGCAACGACGAGCGCAGCCAGGAGCTCCTACGACGTCGGGAGGAAGCCCTGGCGGCGCTGGCCGCTTCGATGCCAACCCTGACCGTCCGTTGGCTGGAGGACAGCGTGCACGACGTGCCGCTTCAACGACCCGAGCTCGTCGCCGACACGCTCGCCGCGTTCTTCGAGACGAACCCGACGCCCCACGCTGCCGGCTGACAAGCCTTGCAGTTCATTCGATACTTGATCACGCCAGGAGGCGCCGTAAAGCGCAGGGAGAGCGACTCTGGCCGTCGCCGGCGTTAGCCGTGGCGTTTCGCTGGCCAGGGATTCGACCGCCCCATCTGGGCGACGGCTTACCAGGGTTGCTGCCCAAAGGGTGGCAAGCATCCGCAGACACCGCTAAGATACGCTTGCCAGAATGGCGCTGACCGCAAAAGGGTGAACAAACGCCCGTCGGACGCGCTCCCTATGGTGATGGCATTTCAGCGGGTTCCAGCGGGAGAGAGAAGGCCAGTATGAGAAACCGCATCAGCTACGCCCAGCAACTTCGCGTCGTGGGCCAAACCGTCGAGACCCTGCAATTGCGGGACTTCCAGGTCACGACGGACCGCAGCGGTTACGTCGTCGAGGCCGCCCCACCAGCCGAGACGCCCCCCGAGTACCTGACCCCTCAGGAGCTGGACAGGTTAGAGCGCGCCGGCCAAGCAAAGCGCAAGGATAGCAGCCAGATGCCCGACTTCTACCGCCCTTCTCAGGTCTTGCGCGCCCTCGGCGCTTACCTGGATATCGGCGGCCTCCAGCTTCTGCGGCTATCGAAGCACGGCCCCGGCATAACGCTCGAGGCCCAGACGGCGACCGGCGGTAAGCAGACGGAGGAGCGGAGCATCGCCGCGGTCTACGACATGTCGGTGCGGATGTACCTCAAACGTAGCAGCCGCGAATAGGGGCCGAGGCAGTCGAGAAGACTAGCGTCTGGGCCCGCTCCGGACGGTCTCGGCGGCGCCGATACCCAGCTCCTCCCGGAACTGGATGTACCGGATGAGGTCGGAACGGCTCAGGAGCCCGACCAGCCGGCCGTCCTCCGTGACGAGCACCTGGTTGATGCCGTTCTCGGCCAGCACCTTGAGCGCCTGAGCGGCGTCATCACCGGGCCGCGCCGTGTGCAGCGGCTCCCGCGTCATGATCTGGCTCACCTGGGTCGTGGCCCATTGCTCCCGCGGCACGGCCTTTGCGTCGGTCAGGCTGACGATCCCGGCCAGTTGGTCGTCGCTGCACACAGCGACAGCACGCTGACCCTTTCCGAGAAAGTGTCCGTAGACCAGGTCCGCCACCGTGGTCTCGGGAACAACAGTATCCGGCGTCGCATCCATGAGCTGGGCGACCCGTACGCCTTGGAAAAAGGCCTGCTGGGCCACCTGCCGCCTGCTGGCTTCGGCAGCGTTGTTCAGGAACCAGCCGATGAAGGCGATCCAGAGACCGCCGAAAAGGTCGTTGCTGAAGATGCGCAGCACTCCCCACGCGATGAAGCCGAAGGCCAGGAGTTGGCCAATGCGCGCAGCGATGTCGGTCGCCTTTCGCACGTCCCCGGTCGCCCTCCAGACCGCGGCACGCAAGACGCGGCCGCCGTCCAGCGGGAAGCCCGGGAGCAGGTTGAACAAGCCGAGCAGCACATTGATGAACGCCAGGTAGGAAAGTAAGGCGCCCAGGGGCCCCCGCTCGGGCACCGCCTGGCCGATGATGAAGAAGAGCGCCGCCAGGACAAAGCTCGTCGCTGGGCCCACAACGGCAACGACGAACTCCGCGCCAGCCGTCTCGGCCTCTGCCCGCAGGTTGCTGACGCCCCCAAAGATGAAGAGCGTGATGCTCTGCACCGGAATATTGCGGGCGCGCGCCACAAACGAGTGGGCGAGCTCGTGGACCAGGACTGAGGAAAAGAGGAGCAGCGCGGCGGATAGCCCAAGCAGCCAGTAGGTCTGCGAAGCAAACCCTGGATACGAATCCGGGAAGAACCCGGCCGCCAGGGTCCAGGCGATGAGGACGAAGGCGAGAAGCCACGTGTAGTGGATCTCGATGGTGATGCCGCCGATAGCGCCGAGCCGGAAGGTGCCGTCCATGGTACGCTCCTCTGCTACTACCTTAGCGAAGGCACATTGGGGCGTCAAACGAGCCAAACCTGGGGATAACTCGGCAGATTCACCAGGCGAGAGCGTGAACGGCGGCACAAAGTATGGTATGCTACAAGCAAATAAACCATGACACCTGTGTCAATAATAGTCTCAGCATCATCACCTGCGGGATCGGCACCGCGTACCGCGCTAGTTCAATGCCCACATCAACGATGCAGAAGACGCCAAGACCGGCCAAAGGGCTGCGTCGCGGCTTGGTTGCTCAGGACGCGCCGTCCTGACCTCGACATGTATCTGCTAGGCTCACGGTTAGCGCTGCCGCCGATCCGGGACCCGCGGGAAAGGCGAGGATTCCATGGAGATCGGACTTCTGTTACTTGTCAGCCTCATCGCTCTGGCCGTTGGCGGTATCGCGGGCTCCCTCTACTACGCTCGACGGGCCAGCCGTCAACTGGCAGCCACCCGGCAGACCTCTGAGGTCATCCTAGAGGAGGCCCGCAGCACCGAAAAAGCCCTCCTGCTCGAAGCGAAGGAAGAGGCGCTACGCCTCCGCGCGCAGGGAGAGGACGAGGTACGAGAGCGGCGCCAGGAGGTGCTCCGTCAGGAGCGCCGGCTCTCTCAGAAGGAAGAGGCCCTCGATCGCAAGCTTGAGGGCTACGAGCGTCGTGAGCACTCTCTTGCCCAGAAAGAGGAGCAACAGGACCAGCGGCTCCACCAGATAGATGAGCTGAAGGCGCAGCGAGAGCAAGAGCTGGAGCGGGCGGCCCAATTGAGCCGCACCGAGGCGCGGGAGGTCGTGCTTCGTGAGGTGGAGGAGGAAGTGCGGGATGAGGCTCTCCGTCGGGCCTACCAGAAGGTCGAAACCATCCGCGAGGAGGCCGGCGAGCGAGCGCGCCAGATACTCGCCCTCACCATCCATCGGCTGGCCTCTGAGGTCTGCGCCGAGACGACCACGACGGTCGTCCCCATTCCCAGCGATGACATGAAGGGGCGGATCATCGGCCGCGAGGGCCGGAACATCCGTGCCCTGGAAGCAGCCACCGGGGTCGACCTGATCATTGACGATACGCCCGAGGCGGTCACGCTCTCCTGTTTCGACCCTGTCCGGAGGGAGATCGCCCGCATCGCCCTGCAGAAGCTCCTGGTCGACGGCCGCATCCACCCGAGCCGCATCGAAGAGATGGTGAACAAGGCCAAGGCCGAAGTGGACGACACGATTCGAAAAGAGGGAGAGGGCGCCTCCCGCGAGACGGGCGTCCCGCTGCCTCCGGAGATCATCAAGATTTTCGGCCGGCTGAAGTGGCGGCAGTCCTATGGGCAGAATGTCTTGCAGCACAGCATCGAGGTATCTCACCTGGCCGGGATGCTCGCCGCCGAGATCGGCGCGAACGTCCAGGTCTGCAAGGCAGGCGGCCTCCTCCATGACCTCGGCAAGGCGGTCGACCACGAGGTCGAAGGCGGCCATGACGAGATCGGCGACGAGCTCGTCCGCCGCCACATGCGCTCGCCGGAGGTCGCCCGGGCCGTGCACGACCACCACCACGAGCGAGATGAGATGTCGATCGAGGGGGCCATCGTGTCCGCCGCCGACGCCATCAGCGCTTCTCGCCCCGGCGCGCGCAAGGAATCGCTTGAAAACTACATCAAGCGGCTGGAGGCCCTGGAGAATGTGGCCAGCACGTTCGAGGGGGTCGAAAAGGCGTACGCAGTCCAGGCCGGCCGAGAGATACGAGTCTTCGTCAGACCCCAGGAAGTTGACGACCTGGGCGCCATGCGCATGGCCAGGGACCTCGCAAGGAAGATCGAGGGAACGCTGGCTTACCCGGGGCAGATCAAGGTGACCCTGATCCGCGAGACGCGGGCGGTTGAGTACGCGAAGTAATGGTGTGGACCCATGCGCGTCCTGATGGTGGGCGATGTCGTCGGGCGGGCGGGACGGCGCGCCGTTCGCGCTCTTCTGGCCCCGCTCCGCGCTGAACTGGGCCTCGATTTCATCGTCGTCAACGCCGAGAACGCCGCCGGCGGCGTAGGGCTCACGCCCGATACGGCGCACGAGCTGTTCGACGCCGGCGCCGACGTGCTCACCTCGGGCAATCACATCTGGGACAAGCGCGAGATCTTCCCCGTCCTTGAAGGCGACCTCCCCATCTTGCGACCCCTCAACTACCCGCCGGGCGTGCCTGGTCAGGGCACCCTCGCCAAGCGCAACGTTCTTGTGGTGAACCTCATGGGGCGAACGTTCATGAACCTGAACCTCGACTGCCCCTTCCGGACCATGGACAAGCTGCTGGCCGAGCCGCACCCCCCAGTCGTCCTGGTCGACTTCCACGCCGAGGCGACCTCCGAGAAGGTCGCCATGGGCTGGTACCTCGATGGCCGCGTCAGCGCCGTCGCGGGCACGCACACCCACGTCGCCACCGCCGATACGCGTCTCCTCCCCAAGGGCACGGCCTACGTGACAGACATCGGCATGAGCGGGGCCCGCGACTCCGTCATCGGCGTAGACCCGGAGGCCGTCATCGAGCGTTTTCTGACGGGCGTGCCGAACCGCTTCATCACCGTGGAGCACGGCCCTGTGATCTTCAACGCGGTCCTGATCGAGCTCGATGCCGAGAGCGGCCGCTCCCAGGCCATGCAGCGGATCGACCGCGAGCTGGCCTGATGCGCGGCGACTTCCACCTCCACACCACCGCGTCCGACGGCAAGCTGAGTCCCTCAGACCTCGTCGCCCTGGCGGCCCGCAATGGCCTCCAGATTATCGCCATCACCGACCACGACTCCACCGAAGGCCTCGCGGAGGCCATCGCCGCGGCCGGCCCACTCGGCCTGCAACTCATCCCGGGCATCGAGATGAGCAGCGACCTCGGCCTCAACGAGGTCCACATCCTCGGCCTCTTCATCGAGCACGAAGACCCCGAGCTCCAGCGAGCGCTGGCCCAGATGCGAGTGGACCGAGAGGACCGCGGCTACCGCATGGTCCAGAACCTCGGCGCCCTCGGCTATGCCCTGGACTGGGAGCGCGTGCTGGCCATCGCCGCGGGCGGCGCCGTCGGCCGGCCACACGTCGCCGAGGCCATGCTGGAGCGCGGGTACGTTGCCTCCGTGCAGGACGCGTTCGACCGCTTCCTCGGGCGGGACGGCCCAGCCTACGCCGAGCGGCCGAAGCTGCTCACGACCGACGCCGTCGCCTTCGTGCAGCGCTTCGGCGGACTCGCGGTCGTCGCCCACCCATTCGACGGCCCTCAAGACCTTGAGACGCTTCTCGCGGACCTGAAGCCCGCCGGTCTGGTTGGGCTGGAGAGCTACTACGGCACATACACGGCCGAGCAGGTCCAGTCATTGGTCGCCACAGCCGGTCGCTTCGACCTTATCCCCACCGGCGGCAGCGACTTCCACGGCTTCGAGCGGGAGGTCGGAGTGGCGCCCGGCACCTTCCCCTATCCGGAGAAAGCGGTGGAGCGCCTGCTGCAGGCCGCCCGCGAGCGCGGCCGCTTCCCCATCGCCCCTGGCTCAGCCGTGCGATAGGGCCGGCATGCCAGAGCCAACGGTTGGCAACTCAACCGTCAGCCTGAAACGTCTCGTGGCCGACGGTTACGACCGGATTGCGTACGACACGCGCTGGCGAGCGCGCTGGTCGGCGTCGCCGAAGGAGCCACCGCCGCATCGGGCATATCTCGAAGCCTTCCTGCGCTCGCTCCCACGGAACCCACGCGTCCTGGACATCGGCTGCGGCGACGGCGGCTCCTACCTGCCCTGGCTGAGCGAGCGCGCCGCCCTCGTGGGGCTCGACCTGTCGCGGGGCCAACTACACCACGCTGCTCAGCGGACGCCCTCTGCCCAACTGCTGCAGGCGGACATGGGAAGCCTGCCCCTCAGGCCCGCCAGCTTTGACGGCGCGGTCGCCCTTTACTCAATCATCCACGTCCCTCGGTGGGAGCACGCCGCGCTCTTCGAGTCCATCAGGGCCTTACTACGTCGAAACGGAATGTTGCTGGCTGTCCTGGGCGCGGGCGACACACCGGGAGGCTGGGAGGATGACTGGTTTGGCAGCCGCATGTACTGGAGTCACCACAACGTCCCCGAAGGCCAGCGCCTGCTCCGCCAGGCTGGATTCGCCATCCTTGAAAGCCAAATAGAGCAGGACTATCTTGACCCGCAGGCCGCGCACCTTTTCGTCCTCGCGCGCCGGGAGGGCTGAAGTCGATGCTCGACCGCGAGGCCATTCAGGCCATCATTCCCCACCGGCCTCCCTTCCTCTTCCTCGACCGCATCCTTGAGCTGGAGCCCGGCGTCCGCGCTGTGGGCGAGTGGGACATCCGCGCGGAGGACCCCTGGTTCGCGGGCCATTTCCCAGGTCGGCCCACCCTGCCCGGCGTGCTGATGGTGGAGTCGGTAGGCCAGGTGGGGGTCGTCTGCATCCTCTCGCTGCCCGAAAACAAGGGGAAGCTACCGCTCCTCACCGGCATCGACGGCCTGCGCTTCCGGCGTCAGGTCATGCCCGGCGAGACCCTGCGTCTCGAGGTGACGCTCACACGGCGTCGTGGGCCTATCGGCAAGGGCGCGGTCCGCGGGTCGGTGAACGGCGAGCCAACCCTCGACGGCGAGCTCACGTTCGTTCTGGTCACACCCTGAGGCCACCTGCGCTTTTCCACGGTCCTATCACCTCATGCACCCTGCAGAGGAGGAACTTTTCTATGCTTTCAAAGCTGGACCCACAAAAAGATGATCATTACGAAACAATAGCTGGTGTGCTGAACTGGCGGGAATGTTCAGTCTCTGGTGACCTCCAGAGAAGGCACGCACAGTACAACGGTTTCCTAATACACAGAAGCCCTAAGTTCTTGCAGGTATGCGTGATTCCGCCAGCGAGCGGCCTCAGCAACTTCTTCCGCCGGCAGAAGCCGGTTCGCCACGAACCGGCCGCAGAAGGGCAACACTGCTACAGAGCCGGGCGTATAGAGCGCGTCCTGCAGGCGCTGGACTTGCTCAGCGAGTTCTCTTAGTCTCATGACCCTCCGCGACACCACGATCACCCTCGCCGCTCGGGGCCTACGGGCGCTGCTCCCGCAGCGACCAGCCCCCCAGCCCTTCCAGCCCCGCTCGTTGGTCGTGGTCCGGTCCTGCTGTTTGGGCGACGTGCTGCTGGCGAGCGCGGTGGTAGCAGCGCTGCGCGCCGCCCTGCCCCAGACCCATTTGGCCTTCGCCGTCCATTCGTTCGCCCGCGCCGCCATCGCCGGCAACCCGAAGGTGGACGAGGTCCTCGACTGCGGCGACATCGGCGTGCCCCGCTTCGCCCGGCGCGACTACCTCGCCTTCGTCCGTATTTTGCGCGCGCGGCGCTTCGAGGCCGCCGTCGTCCTCGACCCCTCGCCCCTCGTCGCGGCGACTCCCTGGCTGGCAGACATCCCGGTGCGCGCCGGCCTCGATAGCCAGGGGCGGGGCTTCGCCCTCAACGTCCGCGTGCCGCTCGATCCCCTTGCACACCGGGGCGGGCAGATGCTCGACGTGGTCCGAGCCATCGGTCTGCCGGTCGGCGAGGTTGGCCCGGAGTTCACCCCGAGCGATGCAGACCGCGCCTGGGCCGCCGGCCAGTTGAGAGGACAGAGCTTTCGACAAGCTCAGAGTGAGCGCTGGGCGGCGCTGCATCCGGGCGGCGGCGTCAACCCGGGCACGGTGCTCCTGCGCAAGCGCTGGCCCGCCGAGGGATATGCCGCGCTGGCCCGCCGGCTGCTCGACTCGGGTTGGCGCGTCGTGCTCATCGGGGACGCGGGCGACCGCGATTCCTCGGCGCAGGTTCGGGCGCTGCTCGGCGACCCCGAACGCGTGCTCGATCTCACGGGCACGACGACCTGGGGCCAGCTCGGGGCGATGATCGAGCGCTGCGGCCTCTTTGTCGGCAACGACTCCGGCCCGCTCCACCTCGCGACCGCCGTCGGCACGCCGGTGGTGGGCCTCTACGGGCCGACCAGCCCCGCCATCGACGGCCCCCTCGGCCCAACGCCTCGCGCCGTCGTCTACCACGGCCTCGACTGCAGCCCCTGCTTCGTCGGCGGGCGTTTCCGTCCCACCCGGTGGCAGGCCGACTGCATGCTCGGCATCACCATGGATGAAGTGTGGAACGCTGTGGAACGCCTGATGCAAGCACCCATAGCCCGCTGATGACGTCCAGCGAGCACCGCGATTATCGCCTCGCCGAGCTCGTCGCGGCCCTTTCCCTCGCCACCGACCTCGGCACCGGCCAGCCGATGGAGCACACGCTGCGTACGTGTCTGTTCGCGGTCCGTCTCGGGCGAGAGCTTGGCCTCGCCAACGCGGAGCTTGCCGAGGTCTACTACCTCGCTCTCCTGCGCTTCGTCGGGTGCACCGCCAATGCTCATGAGACCGCCGCCTTCGCTGGGGGCGACGACCTAGCGTTCTACGCGGGCGTTGCCGCGGTATTCATGGGCGAAATGCCCGAGATGCTCGGCTACATGGTCCGCCACCTGGGCGCAGGCAGCCCACCCCTCCGGCGGACACGCCTCGTAGTTGGCGCTGTGATTGACCCGGGCGGCGGCGAGAGGGCCGTCACCGCTCACTGTGAGGCCGCGCGAATGCTAGCCGACCGCATGGGGTTCGGCGAGGCGATTCAACACGCGCTGGGGCATGCCTTCGAGCGCTGGGATGGCAAAGGATTCCCGGGGCACCTGGCGGGAGAAGCAATCCCGCTGTCGGTCCGCATCACGATCGTTGCTCGGGACGTGGAGATCATGCACCGCCTCGGCGGGACCGAGATGGCTGAAGACGCCCTCCGTCGGCGTCGGGGCAAGGCCTATGATCCAATGGTGTCAGATACCTTCCTGAAGCACGGTGAGCGACTCGTGGCCGAACTCGAGGGCGAATCTATTTGGGAGAGCGTTCTGCAGGAGGAGCCGTCGCCGCAGGAGCGGATCCCCGAAGCTCGGCTCGATGGCATCCTCCAAGCCTTCGCGTATTTCGCCGATTTGAAGTCTCCTTTCACCCACGGCCACTCAACTGAAGTAGCGGAGCTATCGGAAGCGGCTGCGAAGCGCATCGGCCTCAGCGAGGGAGAGACAACTGCGCTACGGAGGGCCGCTTTCGTGCACGACCTTGGGCGAACAGCCGTCCCGGATGGGATTTGGGAAAGGCCCGGCCCACTTACCACCGAGGAGTGGGAGCGGGTCCGCCTCCACCCGTACTTCACCGAGCGGGTGTTGTCCCGCTCCTCTGGGCTTGCGCCGCTTGCCGCCCTCGCTGGGTCCCATCACGAACGCCTGGACGGTTCGGGCTATCATCGCGGCGGTGCCGCCTCCTCGCTCTCTCGCGCGGCCCGCGTTTTGGCGGCAGCCGATGCCTACCAGGCAATGACCCAGGAGCGCCCCTATCGCGAGGCCCTCTCGAAGGCCGCAGCCGCCAGGGAGCTGAGGAAGGAAGCGGCTGCTGGCAAGCTGGACGGCGAGGCGGTCCAGGCTGTGTTGGGCGCCGCTGGACAGAGTGCGACTCGGACCAGACCCACTTGGCCGGCTGGACTCACCGACCGCGAGGTCGAGGTGCTGCGGCTCCTGTGCCAGGGTAACGCGAATCCAGCCATGGCCCGCAGGTTGAGCATCTCGACCAAGACCGTCGGCCACCACGTCGAGCACATCTACGGCAAGATCGGCGTCTCGACCCGCGCGGGCGCTGCTCTATTCGCTATGCAGCACGATTTGGTCCGCCCGGACTGAGGGTATTCTTGAGCGTGTCATTCTGCGCCGCAGGCGAAGAACCTCACAGCCAAGCTGAGACCCCCTCTGTTCGATCAGGGCAGCAATGTCACGTTCTTGGGGCGGAGTAGACACAACAGCCCCAAGAAATGGGGCAGTTACCCGATGCGCGCCTCCTGCTAACAGGCCCACACTACTATCAGTATAGATATGGGGGAAGGAGGTCAGTATGCGCCAGTCATCCCTACGAAAAGAGGAGACGCATTCAGGTCAAGATAGAGTCGTGCAAAGAATGCAAGCACAGGTCGCCGGAGATGGCGCCCCGCTCGTGCTCGTGCCGGGTGGGCTCACCGGGTGGTTGAGCTGGGAGCCTCATGCAGGGCGTCTTGCTCAGACGAGGAAGGTTGTCCGCGTTCAACTGCTCAATGTGCAGTACGGGCTGGAAGACCAACCGCTGCCGGCCGATTACTCGGTGAAAACGGAGAGCCGAGCCCTCGCGGCGACACTAGAGGATCTCGGACTGAGCGGCCCGATAGATATCGTGGCATGGTCGTATGGAGGGCTAATTACCCTCGATTATGCACTCGATCACGCGGTTCGGCTCCGCTCCCTAACGCTTATTGAGCCTCCGGCAATCTGGGTGCTACGTAAGTTAGGAACAGTGGATGCGGAAGCTGAACAGGAGATGGCCGTATTACGGATCTTGCACGGCGACATCTCCGAAGACCAGCTAGAACAATTTATGCAGGCTGTCGGTTTGGCCCCACCGGGACAATCGGTGCGAGAACTCCCGCAGTGGCCGCTCTGGGTCCGTCACCGGCAATCGCTGCGCAATAGTCCAGCCGTGCTAGAGCATGACGATGACCTCGCACGGTTGCGCGCCGTGGGGTTCCCGGTGTTGCTGGTGAAGGGGACAGGCTCCGCCAAGTTCCTGCATCAGGTCATTGATGGGCTTGCCACGCAGCTTCCAAAGGCTCACGTCGTAGAGATGCCTGGAGGCCATGCGCCCCAGCTTGTGTCAATGGACCGCTTTCTTGAGGAGTTGGCGCTGTTTCTGACGAGGAGCTAACTCGCAGATACCGCAGGAGCAGCCCTTCTTATCTCGGCCGTCCGCACTCGCCCCCTGGCCTGTCCCTGTGGCGACACCGGCACGTACGCGACAGAGCCGCCGGCGTGCCGAAACTCGAAGAGCCAGCCGCCCTGGGGCTGCGGCGAGACGCTGATCTCCTGTAGGTCCTGTCGCTGCCAGCCATCGTCGTGCTCGAGCTGGGCGACCGCCGAGCGGCGCGCCCGCGCCTCGCCGACCGCGGCGTCAGCCGTCACCATGATGAAGCGTGCGTAGACATCGGCGAGCACTTCTTGCACGAGCACCGACTCGACGCTGCCGCCCGCTTCCTCCACCTCCGGCTCCGGCGTGAGAGTAACGACCAAGTCCCATACGTCCCCGGAGCCGGTCAACCCGTTCGTGTTCTTTGGGTCGTGACGGACCCCCCCTGTCCAGGAGACAGGATGGAGGCCGTGCTTGGTGATGATACGACGAAGGTGGAGCAGGAAGTGGTACACGTCGGGGCCGCGAAAGGCCGGGAGCCGTAGCAGCCCTATCTCCCGACTGGGCGTCTCTCCGTCCGGTCCCTGTTCCACGAAACGAAGCAGCGCGTAATCAGGCATAGGCGATCCTTATTCTGTCACCGCGAGGGCAGGGAAGCAATCTCCTGAGCGGTCTCAGGCGGTGTGGGCCCCCGCACGGCTGTGAGCGGCCCCAGCATCAGAGCGCGGTAGTGCACGAGCCCCGCGTACCAGGCCATGAACAGCGAAAGGAAGAGGCCGTGGAAGCCGTCTCGATAGCCGTGCCAGGTGACGAAGCGGCGCCAGAACTCGCGGAGCGGCTGCGAGAGGAGGTGGCGCGGTCGCACACGCCCAGCCGCTCCCAGGATTGCGGCATCATACGCGGCATAGCGGCGCTGCTTCCGCAGCAGGTCGCCAAAGGAGCTGTAGTTCTCGTGCAGCAGCGGCGCTGCTAGGTATCCCTCCGGCCCATCGAGGACCACGAGCTCGTGCACGAGCCTATCCTCGCGATACCGTCCGCGGTCGCGGCGGAACAGGCGCAGCTGGTGGTCGGGCCACCAGCCGGTGGCGCGCATCCAGCGGCCCAGGATGCGGTTGCGCCGCGGCAGCCAGAAGCCGACGGGCGCACCAGCGGTGGCAACTTGCGAAAGGACCTCGTGGACCTCCTGGGCCAGGGCGAGCGTTACGCGCTCGTCGGCGTCCACAAACAGCACCCAATCGCTATGCGCCAGGCCGATGGCGGCGTTTCGCTGGCGGGCAAAGTCGTCGAAAGGCCGCTGGTGCACCTGGGCCCCCATCCGGGCGGCGATCTCGGCGGTGCCGTCGTCGCTGTAGGAGTCCAGCACGATGCGCTCGTCGGCCCAAGCCAAGGTCGCCAGGCAGGCGGCGATGTGCCGCGCCTCGTTCCGCGCCAGCACGATCGCGGCGATGGTGGGACGCGCTTTCATCGGTGCGGACTCTTACCTGCAATCAAATTGACTCCTTGTCAAAGAAGAGAGATTGCTTCGGCCTCCTTTGGTCGGCCTCGCAAAGACAATTCATACCGTTTGCTTCGCCGTTTCACAGGCTCGCAAAGACAAATCGCCGTCTTT
>DATDQG010000137.1:0-7797 GCA_035292365.1 Dehalococcoidia bacterium | reverse complement strand
GGCCGATAGCGGTTGGTGATGGGCATACGTCGGTCTCGACCGAAGTTGCGCGGCGTAATCTTGATGCCAGGCGGCGCCTGGCGTCGCTTGTACTCGTTCCGGTCGACCATGACGATGATGCGCCGGACAGTGACGGGATCGGCGCCGTCCGCGATGATCTCTTCAGCGCTCCAGTCCTGTTCGACGTATTTCTCGAGGATTGGATCGAGGATCTCATAAGGAGGCAGCGTGTCGGTGTCGAGCTGGTTGGGCCGCAGCTCCGCCGATGGCGCCTTGGTCAGCACCGCCTCGGGGATGAGGTCGTAGCCTGCCTGGGCGTTGCGGTAGCGTGCCAGGTCATACACCAACGTCTTCGGCACGTCTTTGATCACCGCAAAACCGCCCGCCATATCACCGTAGAGGGTGGCGTAGCCACAGGCCATCTCGCTCTTGTTGCCCGCGGCAAGGACAATGCCACCAAACTTATTCGTGATAGCCATCCAGATATTACCGCGAATGCGGGACTGGATGTTCTCCTCCGCTGTGCCAAATGGCGTCCCGTGGAAAAGATCGTCAAGCATCCGTTCGTACGCCTGATATACGTCGGCAATAGGAATGACATGGAAGGTAATGCCCAGATTTGTCGCTAGCTGGCGCGCGTCGGCTATTGAGCCCTCAGAGGAGAATTGGGAGGGATTGGAGATGCCTATGACGGCATCGCCGCCGAGGGCATCGGTGGCTATTGTGGCTACTAGACTCGAATCGATGCCGCCCGACATGCCTATGATGACCTGCTCGAAACGGTTCTTCCGGACGTAGTCGCGCGTGCCCACGACCAGCGCCTGGTAGACCTCAGCTGCGCGGTCATACTCGGCCGGCTCGTAGGCTGGCAGCGCCGGCCGTGGCCGCTGCCGCTCCTCCAGCGAGACCACCGTCTGAGGGCTTGACCAGATAGCCTCTTCCGGAAGGACCATCTTCCGCCCTAGCGGCGCGTGGAGTCGCTGCCGGAAGGCCGTGTCCAGGTCCACATCCGCGACGACCAGCTCCTCGGCGAAGGGCCGCCCCCGCACGACAGTCTCGCCGTACGGGTCGATGAGGAGGCTATTGCCATCGAACACGAGCTCATCCTGTCCGCCTACGAGGTTCACGTAACAGACAGTGAAGCCGTTGTCCGCGGCGCGCGTGGCAAGCATCCGCTCCCGGCCCAAGTGTTTTCCCGCATGGAACGGTGACCCGTTGATGTTGACCAGGAGTTGAGCCCCGTTCGCCGCCTGCACGCTGGCCGGCCCCGTTGGGTACCAGATATCCTCACAGATGCTGACGCCGATCTTCACTCCCTCGATCACGAACACCGGACAGCTGGTGCCCTCCTGAAAATATCGATCCTCATCGAATACGCCGTAATTAGGCAAGAAGATCTTGTGATAGACGCCCACCAGCTTTCCATCGTAGGCGACGGCCGCAGCGTTGTAGATGTCGCTGTCGCGGTCCACGAAGCCGATGACGGCGGTCAGACCGACGGTCTCGGGCAACACCGAGCGCAGCGCCTCGATGTTGTCGCTGATGAAGCTAGGCTTCAGCAGCAGGTCCTCGGGAGGGTAGCCGGTGATGGTCAGCTCGGGAAAGGCGACCAGGTCCACACCAAGAGACCGCGCTTGACCGAGCGCTTCGCGAACCTTCGCGGCGTTGCCGGGCAGGTCGCCGACCGTCGTATTCAGTTGGGCCATGCCGATGCGCCAAACGCGCACCCTCGCCTCCCTACTCCCTCAGAGGTTCTATCGCTGTACCTTCGTTCAATTCGAGCCACTCCTCGTCGGTGAGCACGAAGCACTCACAACCGCGACGCGGAACTCGTCCTGCGGTGTACGCCTCGCCCGTATATGCTACCCGTCTTCGCTGTCTCTGCCAAGCTAAACAGCGAAAGCCCACCCGCCCGAGGCGAGTGGGCTTGGCCGAGTAGACTTGTGACGGCTAAGCGCGCTTAGGCGCTAGCACCCAGACGATTACTAGACCGGCGAAAGCTGCTACGCTGAGTATCGTTTCCATGAGCGTCCACCCCTGCGCCTAGACTTGCTGAGGGTAGCATAGCGAACCTTTATTACTGACATGCGGCGGATGTGTAACACGGTCGTTACGCGTCTGTTGCGAGAATGTTACGCAGGCGGTCCGTCCACCTATGCGCGTGGACTCAGACCATGTATACTAAGCTACGTTCCCTAGCCTAGTCGCGAGGAGCATCGGGGCGGCGATGGTCGAGAGCGACGACAAGCCTTCCTATGGCCGCGAGTGGGAACACGGGCCTCGCGAGGCCTGTGGGGTTTTTGGTATCTATGCGCCGGGCGAAGACGTCGCCCGGCTGACTTTTTATGGACTCTTCGCCCTCCAACACCGGGGACAAGAGAGCGCCGGCATCGCCACGTCCAGCGGCGGCACCATCCATATCCATACCGGCATGGGCTTGGCGGCCCAGGTCTTCGATGAGCCGACCCTCGGCCGGCTCCAGGGTAACATGAGCATCGGCCACACCCGCTATTCGACCACGGGCTCCAGCCGCCTGATCAACGCCCAGCCGCTGTTGGCCAACGGCCCAGCCGGCTCAGTGGCGGTAGCCCACAACGGCAACCTGGTCAACAGCACAAACCTGCGGCACGAGCTGGAAGACGTAGGCGTGCGTTTCGCCACCTCCACCGACACCGAGGCCATCGCCCAGGCGCTCGTGCGAGCGCCCGGAGCGACCTGGCTGGAGCGTATCGCCGCCACCATGCGGCGGATGCGCGGCTCCTATTCGCTGGCCATCCTGACGCCAGACGCCCTCTATGCCGTGCGCGACCCCATCGGCAACCGGCCGCTCTGCGTCGGGAAGGTGCGAGACGGCTGGGTCGTCGCCTCGGAGAGCTGTGCGCTGGACCTCATCGGCGCCCAGTTCCTCCGTGAGATCGAGCCCGGTGAGATCCTCCAGATCGATGACCAAGGGGTGACGAGCGTCCAGGCTGAGACGGCGCCCCGTTCCGCCTTCTGCATCTTCGAGTACACCTACATCGCCCGTCCCGACAGCGTGCTGCACCGCCAACTGGTCTACACCGCCCGCCAGGAGATGGGCGCGCAGCTCGCGAGGGAGCACCCCGTCGAGGCCGACCTCGTCATCGGCGTGCCGGACACCGCTCGCGCCGCCGGCCTCGGCTACGCCCAGGAGGCCGGCATACCATACGCCGAGGGGCTGGTGCAGAACCGCTACGTCGGCCGCACCTTCATCAATCCCGACCAGAACCTACGGGAGGCGGGGGTCCGGGTGAAGTTCAACCCGCTGCCTGAGGTGATCCGTGGCAAGCGCTTGGTCGTCGTCGACGACTCCATCGTGCGCGGCACCACGACCTCACACGTGGTCAGCCTCCTCCGCCAGGCCGGGGCGCGCGAGGTCCACATGCGCATCACCACGCCAGCCATCATCCATCCGTGCTACTACGGTGTGGACATGGCCACGCACAGCGAGCTTATCGCGGCGCGCCTAGAGGTGAGCGAGGTCAGCCGCTTCATCGGTGCCGACTCGCTCGCCTATCTCAGCCTCGACGGCCTCATCCGCTCCATCGGTCTGCCGGAAGACCGCCTCTGCACCGCCTGCCTTACTGGCGACTACCCCATCCCTGTGCAGCTCGAGCTGAGCAAGCTGGCGCTCGAGGTCAGTTAGGCTGCGCCCAAAGTCTCCCTTATCACTCGTAAACCTTGCGCGACACATGTCGGGAGGCTGCATGGTATCTGCCCTTGCTCGCTTTCTCGCGTCACAGACGCCTCTCACCGAGGAATCTGCGATTTGGGAGGAGTGGCCACCCATCACTTCCAGACTCACATTCCGCGTCTCTGGGTATCTCAGCGAGCCACGACCACCGCTAAGGTACGTCACTTCGGCACGGAGCCTGGTGTTTCGAGGCGATTTCATCCTTGTCATGCGTGATCCAAACAGCAGACATATCTTGCCAGGCGGACGGCGAGAGAAGGGCGAGACTCTCCTGCAAACCCTCAGACGCGAAGTGCTGGAGGAAGCGGGCTGGCGCCTTGCAAAGACCTCGCAGCTTGGCTTCATGCACTTTCACCACGTGAGCCCAAAGCCCCCGGGCTATGCCTATCCCTATCCAGACTTCATACAGGTAGTCTATGTGGCAGAGGCCGGGGCGTTTGTGCCCGATGCCCGATTCAGCGACGATTACGAGCTCGATTCGGCCTTTCGCTCCATCGCCGAAGTACGGACGCTGCCGCTCTCGGCCGGCGAGCGGCTCTTTCTTGAGGCCGCGCTGAAACAGCGCTCCAGCCTCGCATCATGATCCCGGAAGCCCAACTCAGCTTTCACGGGCATGGACAGGGAAGAACTGGTCACCGCAGACGACGGAGCAGAGCTCTGGACCACGACGACCGGTGGCGACCCGCCTCTCGTCCTGTGCCACGGCGACCCAGCCTGGAGCGACCGGAGCTGTTCCAGACGGCGCTGCGTAGCTTCTTGACGGAGTTGACCTGACCGCCTGTCGACCGAATCCCTCGTAGGGGCACGCCCCTACTCGCCCAGACCTATACCGCGGCGTCCTAATACGCCCCGTGACCCGACAGGACCGCCGGCAGCGTGCGCAACATGATCTGCAGGTCGAGGCTCACCGACCAGTTGTCGATGTAGTAGATGTCGAGCATCATCATCTCATCGAACGGGAGCTCGCTCCGCCCGCTCACCTGCCACAGGCCGGTCATGCCCGGCATCACTTCCAACCGCCGCCTCTGCCACGGTTCGTACTGCTCCACCTCGTCGGGAGTCGGCGGCCTCGGACCGACCAGGCTCATCTCGCCGCGCAGCACGTTGAGGATCTGCGGCACCTCATCCACGCTGAGCCGCCGCAGGAGCCGCCCGACCTTGGTCAGGCGCGGGTCGTTGCGGATCTTGAAGAGGGGCCCATCCGACTCGTTGAGATCGCGTAGCTGCTCGCGCTCCGCTTCCGCCCCCACGCGCATCGAGCGGAACTTGTAGACCGCGAAGGGGCGCCCATCCTTGCCCAGGCGCTTTTGCCGGAACAGCACCGGCCCGGGCGAATCGACCTTGATGGCCAGCGCGATGGCTAGCCAGATGGGAGAGAAGAGCAGCAGCAAGGCGGCAGCGACCACGACGTCCAATGTGCGCTTCGTCGCCAGATTGAAGCCTCGGATGGTGTTCTGGCGCAGGCCGATCAGCGGGATCCCCCGTAGGTCGTTGAGGTCCACGAGGGTGAGGCTCAGTTCGTACATGTCTGGAACGATCTTGAATCTGACGCCCTGCTGCTCGCAGACGCCGCCGATGCTCAGGATCTGCTCACGGCCGACAGCCGGCAGTGCGATGATGACCTCGTCTATCTGCTCCTCTTCCAAGATGGCAGGCAACTCCCGCAGCGTGCCGAGGCACCGGAAGCGCCCTTGGTCGCCGGTGTCTCCGTTGGCTGAGACGAAGCCGACCAGGCGGTACAGGATGCCGGGCTCCGTGGCGATGATGTGCATCACCGTGCGGCCAATGCTGTGCTCGCCTGCCTCGCCCACGACCAAGGCCCGTTTCACGCCGATGCCACGCCGGCGCAGGGTGGACAGCGCAATGCGCCGACCGATTCGCACGCTGCAGAGTGCAGCCACCGTCACTGCCCAGGCCATGAGCAAGACGGCGCGTGAATACGAGAACCGTTGCAGGATGAAGATTACCGTGGTAATGCCCATAAAGCCGAGGCTGATGCTGCTCATCACGCGCATCAGCTCCTCAAAGAAAGCCAGCTGGATCGCCGGCCGGTAGATGCCGCTCGCGGCGCCCAGCAGCGGCAAGGCGATGTTCAGTATCAAGATGATCGGCAGGTAGGCATTGAGGCCGACGAAGAACGGCTCGGCGACCTCGCCGCCGATGCCGCCGTAGTAGCGCAGCCAATAGGCAGCCAGGAAGGCCACATTGATGCTGACCAGGTCGGCGCCCAGCAGCAGGCTGAGGCCCCAGCGCCCCAGGAATCGGCCGGGTGTGCGCGACCGTACCTTTTGATTAAGCGTCTTGGACAGCATCGAGGAGCTCCGCAGGGGTGACGATCGCTGTTCCCAGCTTTGCCACAACCACGCCCGCCGCGTGGTTGGCCAGAGCCGCCGCCGTTCGGTACGAAGCGCCCGCGGCGACGGCCAAGGCCATCGCCGCAAGGGCCGTGTCGCCCGCGCCGGTGACATCATAGACCTCACGCGCGAAGGTGGGAAGATGCGTGTAGGCACCATCGGCCTCCAGCAGGGAGAGGCCGTGCTCACCCCGCGTGACGACGAGGGCGTCGGCGCGCAGGCGGTGCAAGAGCAGCTGCATCCCAGAACGCACCGTCGTCTCCGTATTCATGTCGCGCCCCGCCGCCGTTGAAGCCTCACCGATGTTGGGCGTCACCACGGTCGCGCCGCGGTACTTGGCGTAGTCCCGTCCCTTCGGGTCGACCAGGACCGGCTTGCCCGTCTCCTGTGACGCGGCAATGATCGCGCGCGCCAGACCTGCCGTGACCACGCCCTTGGCATAGTCGGAGAGGACGACCGCATCGGCGCCGCCAAGCAGGCCAAGAGCAGTTGCCTGAAGAGCGCGGGCGGCCCGGCCGGAGATCGAGCCGGTCTCCTCCTGGTCGACCCGCAGCATCTGCTGCTGATGCGCCACGATCCGGGTCTTCAGCGTCGTGGGCCGACGCGGGTCCTCCACCAAATGGTCGTCTATGCCCTCTTCCCGAAGCACCGTACGCAGGCGCTCGCCCGCCTCATCGGCGCCGCAGACGCCGCAGAGCAGCGCCCGCCCGCCGAGGGCGACGAGGTTACGCGCGACGTTGGCGGCCCCGCCGGCGGTGACCCGCTTCTCGCCGATCTCCACGACTGGGATGGGCGCCTCCGGCGAAACGCGGCGCACACGGCCAAGCAGGTACTCGTCCAGCATCGCGTCGCCCACAACCAGCACAGTCCGGCCGGCAAGGCGCGGCACCCATGCCGCCAGGGGTTCCTCGGGCGCCCGTTCGTTCACGCCATCACCCGCGTGCTCACGCCAGGGCCTCGATGACCGCCTGCGCAAGCATCGGGACGAGCAGCTCATGATGGCCTATTAGCGAGAGCCCGCGGCCGTGGCCCGCCGTCGGACGGTGCACCACGTTCGTGAGCGGCCGGTATTGCTGGAGCATGTCGAGGTTCGCAGTGGTGAAGCCCGTCACTGGTCGCCCGAGGTTTCGCGCCACCGTGAGGCACTTCAGGAATACCTCGGGCAGCAGCACGGCCGAACCGATGTTGCAGTAGACACCGCCATCGCCCAGCTCGGACACAAGCGCCGTGAGGAGGCGGAAATCGTGGAACGTCGCGGCGCCGAGGGCGGCACCGTCGGCCCTAGGGTGCATGTGGACGACATCGGTGCCGATGGCGAGGTGCACGGTCACCGGTACATCCAGCTCCACCCCGGCCACCAGGATGCTGTGCTGGCGGTGCGGGGCTTCCCGCTCAAGCAATTGCCGGCCCAGCCGCTCGCCGAGCCCGGCATCCGAGTCCCCCGTCCCTTCGATGTCGGCAAGCGCGTCGAAGTAGACCTGGCCGGTGTCCTCGCTAAGGCCGAAGCTGCCCTCGGGCAGACCCTCGGCCACGTCCTCGGACGTCTCGCCCGCCAGGGCTAGCTCGATGTCGTGGATGCTGCCGCCGCCGTTCAGGGCCACGGCGGTGACGATGCCCCGACGCATGAGAGCGATGACCCAGGGACTGAGGCCGACTTTGATCACATGGGCTCCCATACCCCAGATCACCGGCTTGCCCCTCCGGTGCGCCTCGGCAATGGCGGCCACCAGC
>DATDQG010000136.1:0-26545 GCA_035292365.1 Dehalococcoidia bacterium | reverse complement strand
GCCAAAACCCTTTACGCTGGCCTCTTTGCGTGAGACAGTGGCTCGGCTCGCCGCGAGAAAGGCCGCGCGGTAGACAACGCGGGGCCCTGAATCAGAGGACCAAGCGCAGGAGGCCTGGGAGAACGGATTCCACGGCCTCGTTCGAGTCGTCGTATGGCCAGTCATTCCCTCTCACGAAAATGCCAATTTCCTTGCAGTGGCGGCAATAACCTCTGCTGGTTGGGCCATCGAACTGGCTGATAATCCATTCATGTTGACAGACGCCTTTCGTGGCACCTCTGACCCCAAGTGGCTCTCTCGGTTCGTCCATTCAGCGATACCTCCCGCGAGCGATCTGCTTCCAGAATGCTGGCTGGCTGCTGAAGGCGGTAGGGAACCGAGTACGCGTACGTGCGGGACGTTAGGGCCTGTTCCTCACGTCTGTTCGGTCAGGGGTCTCAGCCAAAACCGTGCGCCGAGAGCCGGGTGCCGCGCGTGGAGCGATAGGCTCACCGCATCACGAACGTCGCTCCGTCCTCGGTCTTGGTCACCTCGATGCGGACAGGGAAGGCCTCTTTGACGTCTTCCATATGGGTGATGACCAGGATGCGCTGAAAGTCGTCCCGGATGGCGTCGATAGCCTCGATGAGCTTCTCGCGGCCGGCGGTGTCCTGGCTGCCGAACCCCTCGTCGAGGAACAGCGTCGGCAGCGGCGCGCCTGCCCGGTGTGCCAGGAACTTCGAGAGCGCGACGCGCAGCGCGAAGTTGATGCGGAAGGCCTCGCCGCCGCTGTACGTCTCGTACTTACGCGTCCCCTGCTCGTCGGCCACGCGAATATCTAGCGTCTCGCTGGAACCACCTCGCTGGGTGGGCCGTTGCATGATCAGGTTGATTGACAGGCGCGAGTCGGTCATGCGGGCCAGGAGCTCGTTGGCGGTGTCCTGAAGGGTGGGTATCGCCTGCTCGATCAGAAGGGCCGGCACACCGTTCGGGCCGAAAGCGCGGGCTAGGTCCTCATAAAGGCTCTGTTCGTCCTGAAGTGTTTTGAGGGCGGCCCGCGACTGCGCCAGCTTTCGCTCCAGAGCTGCCAGGTTGTCCAAGCGCTGCTTGGCCGCGCCCAGCAACTGTTCGGCGCCGCCGCGTTGCTCTTGGAGCGTGGCCACGGACGCCAACCCGCTTTCAACCGATCGTCGCAGGTCGGGCAGGCTGGCGAGCGACGCCTCGAGCAAAGCGAGCCGCTCGTGCAGTCGGCGCGCTTCTGCTCGCCACCGCTGGGCTGCTTCGAGAGCCTTCTCCAGCGAAGCTGCTTCCTCTTGCCACCGGGCCTCGGCGTCGACCAAAGCACGCGCCTCATCCTCGAACGGCGCGAGCGCGGCGGCCTGCTCGCTCGCGACGCGGTGGGCCTCAGGGTCGTACGCCAGCGCCGCGAGCGCGGATTGGACCTCTGCAAGGGAGGCGCGCGCCTCCTCGGCATACGCTCCGGCCTCGAGCGTTGCGAAGATGGTCGCCCGCTCCTCCTGCACCTGCGCGAGCGAGGCCGCCGCACGGTGGGCCTCTTCCAGCGCGGTTTCTAGTTGGCCAAGGCGGCGCTGCGCCGTTTCCTGCTCAAGGGCGAAGTCCCGCTCCAATTGGCCGCGTCGCTCGCGGATGCCGTCGCGCTGGCGCTGCTTCGCCTGTGATTCCGCCTCGTTGCCGCGGTAACGGTCGCGCGCTGACTCGCCCTCCTTCTGATAGCTCTCTTGGAGCTCATGTCGATGGGCGTCGTCCAAGGGCTGCTGGCAGAGCGGACAGACGGCGCCCTCTTGCTGCAGCAGGTCGAGCCTCTCCCGATGGCCCTCCATCTCCTTCCGCAGGCTCTCGTTTTCGGCCTGCAGATGGACGATCTCCTCGCTGAGCGCCTCTTCGCGCTCTCGCAGTGCCTGGAGGTTCGCCCCCCAGCGCCCCATCTCTATGAGCTTGTCCTTCGTAAGGAGCAGCTCCTGGTTCAGCGGCGCTTGGGTTGCGGCCTTGAGATCGAGCTCCTGCGCCCAGCCTTCGAGCAGCGTGCGACGCCCGTCCAGGTCGTGGCGCGCTGCCTCTATGCTCTGCTCTGCCGCCTGCTGCCGTTGCTGGAGACGGAGGTGCTGCTGGAGCGCCTGCGTCAGCGCCGTGTCGCGGTCGCGGGCTGCCTGAAGGCGCGTGTTGCCGTCCGTGATAGCGTCGCTCCGTGCCCGGACTGCTTCACATGCCGCGAGTCGGGCCTGCCGCGCTGTCACCTCCGTCTCGGCCGCCTGGCCCTGGTGCTCCGCGTCGCTTCGTCGTGCCTCCAACTCCGCCTGCTGCGCCTGCTGGACCTCCAGCTCCGCCAGCCGGCGCTGCGCCTCTTCGAGCGCCCGTTGCTGGGCCACGAGGGATCTGGTGATGTCGGCCAGCGAGGCCTCGTAGGTCTCGCGTTCGGCTTCGACCTCCGGGCGGCGCTTGACCTCGTCCTCAGCTTCCGCGATCTCTCGGTGGCGCTGGCCCGCCTCCACACGGCGGCGCTGGCCTTCGTCTCGCGCACGGCGGGCCAAGGTGTCATACACCTCCAGGCCCAGCATCTCGCCGAGGAGACGCTTACGCTCCGTCGGCTTTAGGTCAGACGTGAACACGTCGTCGTGCCCTTGCAAGAGGAAGGCGCTGCTTTTGAATGTGTCGTAGTCGATACGCACGATGTCGCGGAGGATCCGTTCCGTCTCTCGGACTGTGCTGCCAGCGATGGAACGGAAGCCGTCCGGCCCTTCGATCTGGAGGTCGAGGATGGTCTGGCCCGGACGCCGCGGCGTTGCTCGTGAGTGCTTGCGGATGACCCGATAGCGCTGCTCCCTCGCCGCGAAGTCCAGCTCCACCTCCATGTCGGACGCGCCGACAAAGATGAGGTCGTCGTCGAGGTCTTTGCGCCCGCGTGCGGCGCCCCAGAGGGCCCAGGTCATCGCTTCGAGGAGGGCCGTCTTGCCGTTGCCGTTCTCCCCGGAGAGGCAGGCCACGGGGATGCCCTCCAGCTCGAGCACGGGGACCTCCTCGCGGTAGCACATAAAGTTGCGCAGACGCAGCCGCAGCGGGACCATGCGCGACTAAACGCCTGTCAGTCGCAGGGGCGAGGCCTGCCCTGAGCGAAGCCGAAGGATTTCCTCGCCCTCCGTAGGCTCCGCGCCCTCCGCGGTGAGTTGCCGAGCCAATGCGAGCAGCCGCTCCCGCCGGGCCTGATCGGTATTATTGAGCTCCAGGTACCTGTCGAGGGCCTGCATGGTCGTCCACGATTCCACCGGCTGGCCACCGAGGCGCGCGCGAACCGCCTGATCGTCGGGCGCTTGGCGTGAGACGATGTGCCAGGCGGCGCCTGGTGCACCGTCGTCAGAGGGGCCAAGGACGCGCCGCACGGCCTGCTCGTTGAAATGGGGCATGAGGGTCTGTGGCAGGGTGACGACCACCTTCACGATCGCCCCTTCCCAGTTGGGGCGCTGCGACTCCAAGGTGCGGCAGACGGTGCCCGTTGGGTCGAGGTCGCCCTCATCTATCGTGAGCCGCAGCGTGAGGAAGGGACGCGTCGGCACGGGATGGAAGGCCCAGTCCGTCAGCCGCTGCCCGGGCGCGCCGCCCGGTTCAACCGTGAGCAGGCAATAGCCCTTCTTTTCGCCCTCCTCGCCGAAGTCCACCGGCTGCAGAGAGCCGCTGTAGACCACCCAAGGCAGGCCATTAGGGTGACCGGCCAGCTTTTGGTGCTTGTGGTAGTGCCCCAGAGCGACGTAGTCGAAGGCGCTGTTCTGGAGATACCCGCGCAGTAGCATTGGGTCTTGCCCAACCACCATCCGACCCTCCGAGCCGATCTCGGCACCCGATACCGCAACATGTGCCGCCAGCACGGTCGGTGTCTCCGGCGTCAAGCGCGCGGCCAGATCCTCGACCTTATCAGCCATGAAATTCTCTAGTTTGGTTCTGATGTCGTCTGGTGATAAACCTCGAAGCTCCTCATTGGTCAGCAGGTCGCCGCGGCGCGGCCAGGGCAACGCCGCGACTTGGAGCGGGCCGCTGCGCGTCTGGATTCGGTAGACGTCGGGCCGCTGCGCCACGGTCACCTTCTCCGTCCCCAGCGTATCGAAGATCTCGATGGCGGTAGCGCGGCCCAGGGCATTGGGCATGTCGTGGTTGCCGGCGAGCAGGAAGACGGCGACGCCGCCGCGTGCCAGGCGGGCGATGCGCTTCGCGAACTCGCGCTGGTGCGTCGGCGAGGGCTCGCGGCTCTTGTAGGCGTCGCCGCAGAAGAGGACCGCGTCCACTTGCTGTGCCAACGCCTCCTCCACGAGGGCGTCGAAGGCCGCCAGGAAGTCCGTTAGGCGCGAGGAGAGGCCCGTCGCCGGGTCCGGTCGCCCGTACGACTCGACGCCGATGTGCAGGTCGGCGGTGTGGATGAGGCGCATGGGCTAGGTCTGCTCCAGCGGGGGCATGGCTTTCGCCAGTTCCGTCCCGAGCGCGGGCAGATCCTCCGTCACAGTCTGCCACAGGATATCGAGGTTAATATCAAAGTATGCATGAATCAGGCGGTTGCGCATGCCGGCGATGTCTAGCCATGGGATTGCCGAGTGTTCGGCGCGAGTTTCGCCGCTGACCTTCGTCGATGCCTCGCCGATGATCTCAATGTCCTTGACCAGAGCAAGCATCAGCATGCGATCCTGATCCAAGTCAGTCCTAGACTTGCCTCGTGCGAACCCTATCGCCTCTTTTGTTGCATCAAGCATGTGCCGTAGTCGGATGATGTCATCCGCGCGCATAGAGCACTTCGGCACTCGCTACTACGTCATCGCGGAAGTAGCGGCTCAGGTCCTCCGGAGTGCGCAGGTCTACCCTCCGACCACCCAAGAGCTCTGATAGCTCTCGCTCCATCCGCGCGATTCGAAGGAGTCCGGGCACGTGCGCTACCTCGAACTCCACGAGCACGTCGATATCGCTGTCGGGACGGAAGTCCTCCCGCAGGACAGAGCCGAACAAGGCCAGCTTGCGGATGTGGTTTCGTTGGCAGAAGACAGCCATTTCTGCAGGATCGACGGCTACGCGCGCCATGTTAGTATCTTAGCCCGTCAGCGCAAGCCCCGCTCCGGGGCGTGGCTGGGTGGTAGAGGTGAGACGCATGGTCACGTTAGGAAGGCCCGCACCCGCCGTAAGGTACGAGTCACAGGGTCGACAGCCAACCGGAAGGCCTCCAGCGAATGCGCCCCAAGCAGCGGACGCGCCTCCTCGTGGCCAAAGGAGATGAGCACCGGCACACGCTCGGCAAAGCCCTCGATTTCCATCATGGCGAGGCCCGCAGGCACGGTCTCGACTTGGCCTGTCGCGTACTGCGTCTCGACCTGGAGCTGCTCCTGGACGCCCAAACGCCGCAGCGCGCTGGCCGGGAGCAGCGAGAACGTGGCGCCGGTGTCCACAAGCATGGCGGTCTCTTCCTGGAGCGAGCCGTCCAGGGAGGAGATGCGAACGCGGACGTCAAAGGTGCCCATTTGAATTCGGCGGCAGTGCCGTCAGGCCTCCCTGACCCTCTCCTCTATCGTCGCCACCAGCTCCCCTATCCCCACCCGCACCTGCGTCATGCTGTCCCGGTCGCTGTCACAAGTCACGGTAGGCATCTCTCCGATGGCGAACGTAGTGGACCCTGATGAGTTGGCGCTCTAAGTCCACCTCATATACAACTCGATATACTCCAGCTCTTAGCCGATGCATCTCTTCCGCTCCCGATAGCTTCAGCGACTGCCGTGGAAACGGTTCCTCTCGCAGAGACTCTATCCTTTGTATGATGTTGGGAACAAGACTCGCACTAATGCGGCGAATGTCACGCTCAGCGGACGCCTTGAACTCAAGACGGAAGGAGGCCATCCCCTCGCAGCCTGCGCTTCAGCTCGTCCAGGCCGATCGTGGGCTCATCGCGACGCTCAGCCACAACTGCCAGGTCATGCAGGTCTTCCAACAGTCGCTGATAGTCCTTCATCTCAAGAATGACCGCAGTCTTCTTCCCACCCTCATCTACGATGTATCTCTCTTTCGCCTTAGCCATCGTCGCTCCTCCGTGGCAAGCTTATCCCTATTCCCCCAACCGCTCCCGCAGCGCCGCCACCAGCTCCCCTATCCATGCCCGCACCTGCATCATGCTGTCCCTGCCACGTCAGAAACCTTGTTACCCGAGCTTGCTGAGGCTCGGCCGGCCCAAGGTAATGTCCTCCAACATCACAGAGCGGAACGTCTCCGGCCCGCCGAGCTGATGGCGCACATCGAGGATTTCGATGCCTGCCAGGTGACCCTCCTCGTCGTAATCGACAGCGAGGTCCTGATCCAGATGCTTGGTCGTTACCTTGGCCTCACGGAAGCGGATATAGAGCGCGTCGGCCTCTGCATCGTATGTTATACGCATGGCTCACCCCTGTGTGTAGTACGTATAGACAGTGATCACAACGATCTCAGTTTCCTCTTCCACGAAGATCGGGCGGACCTGCTTCCTAGCATACCATGTGCCACGCCACTCTTCTTCAAAAGGGAAATCCTTTCGGCAGTCGAATCGCCCTGCCTCCGCGGATGTCCACGGAGCCGTGCGGATAGCGTCTTCCAACTCCTCGAGCAAAGCGCCACGGAAAAGGGCCTTGGTCACGCGCATCGCCGGTCAGCCGGATCGGCTTTCCGGTGGTCTCCCTAGACAGGCGCACCGCTCCGCATGAGACTCCTCAGCTTACTTCCCCCAACCGCTCACGCAGCGCAGCAACCAGCTCCCCTATCCCCACCCGCACCTGGGTCATGCTGTCCCGGTCGCGGATGGTGACAGCGCGGTCGTCCAGTGTCTCGAAGTCGATGGTGACGCACAGCGGCGTGCCGATCTCGTCCTGGCGCCGGTAGCGCCGGCCGATGCTCTGCGCGTCGTCGTACTGCGTCATGAAGTGCGGCCGTAGCATACGGTACACCTCTTGCGCCGTCGGCGCTAGACGCTCGTTACGCGAGAGCGGCAGCACCGCCACCTTGATGGGCGCCAGCGCCGGGTGCAGCTTGAGCAGCACGCGCGTCTCCGTGCCGCCGCTGCCGGTCGGCGCCTCCTCCTCGCGGTACGCCTCGCACAGGAAGGCGAGGACGGCGCGGTCGACGCCCGCTGCCGGCTCGACGACGTAGGGGATGAGGCGCTCGCTTAACTCCTCGTCGAAGTAGCTCAGGTCCCGCCCGCTGTGCTGCGTGTGCTGGCGCAGGTCGTAGTCCGTCCGGTTGGCGATGCCCTCCAGCTCCGAGAAGCCGGCGAAAGGGAAGTTGTAGTCGATGTCGTAGGTGTCCTTGGCGTAGTGCGAGAGCTCTTCCTTTGCGTGCTGACGCAGGCGCAGGTTCCCCCGGCTGAGGCCGTAGCGCAGCCACCAGTTCAGCCGCTCTTCCACCCAGTGCTTGTGCCACTCCTCGTCGGTGCCGGGTTTGACGAAGTACTCGACTTCCATTGCCTCGAACTCCCGGTCGCGGAAGATGAAGTTTCCCGGGGTGATCTCATTGCGGAAGACCTTGCCGATCTGGGCAATGCCGAACGGCAGCTTGCGGCGCATCGCCTGCATCACGTTGTCGAAGTTGACGAAGATGCCTTGCGCCGTCTCCGGCCGCAGATAGGCGGCGGCGGCGTCCTCCTCCACGGGGCCAACGTGGGTCTTGAACATCAGGTTGAACATGCGTGCCTCGGTGAACTGGTCGCGCGCGCCGCATTCGGGGCAGACGTCGCTCTCAAGCTGGTCCGCGCGGAAGCGCTTCTTGCAGACCTTGCAGTCCACCATGGGGTCGGTGAAGGTGGCGACGTGGCCGCTTGCCTCCCAGACGCGCGGGTTCATGATGATGGCGGCATCAATGCCGACGACGTCGTCCCGCTCCTGGACCATCGCCTTCCACCAGGCGCGCTTGATGTTGTTCTTGAGCTCCACGCCCAGGGGCCCGTAGTCCCAGAAGCCGCCGATGCCGCCGTAGATCTCGCTGCTCTGAAAGACGAAGCCTCGTCGCTTGCACAACGATACCAGCTTCTCCATGGTCACTTGGCTGCTCATGTGGCTCCCCTCCGAGCACAATCGATGGCTTCGATGTGCTTCTCACAAGCTAAGGTGCACAGACGCGCTTGTCAAAGGTGCGAGCAACCTGAGCAATGCGGCAACGTCGGGCGCAGCACGCTGCGCCCCTACTGTCCTTGCCTTATGGAGCGTGAGCTAGATAAACAGCGGCGCTAACACCAGCGTGATCGTGCTCAGCAGCTTGACCAGCACGTGCAGCGACGGCCCGGCGGTGTCCTTGAACGGGTCGCCCACCGTGTCGCCGACCACGGCCGCCTTGTGTGCATCGCTCCCCTTCCCCAACACCTCGCCGGTGTCCGCGTCGCGCAGGTTGCCAGCCTCGATGAACTTCTTTGCGTTGTCCCAGGCGCCGCCGCCGTTGTTCAGCACTGTCGCCAGCATGACGCCGCCGATCGTGCCGACCATTAGGAGGCCAGCCACCGATTCCCACCCTGTATCGCCGCCCCGAGTAACCCTGAAAATGACCCCTACGACGATCGGCATACCCACCGCCAGGAGGCCTGGCGCAATCATCTCGCGCAGAGCAGCACGGGCAGTCATATCAACCGTTCGCGCGTAGTCGGGCCTCGAGGTGCCTGCCATGATGCCAGGATCTTCCCGGAACTGCCGCCGCACTTCCTCGATGATATCGCCGGCGGCTCGGCCAACCGCTTGAATCGCCAGGCTGCTGAACAGGTAAACCAGCATGACGCCTAGCAGACCGCCAACGAATACCTCGACCTTTGACAAGTCCACCGGCAGATGGTCCGTCAGTTCCCAGATTCGGCCGGTAAGTGGATTGATCCGCCCAGCTTCGTGGAAGGTCTCTTTCACTTTATCGAGGAACGCCGAAAAGAGAAGGAAAGCCGCCAGTGCTGCTGAGCCAACTGCGTACCCCTTCGTCAGCGCCTTCGTCGTGTTGCCGACTGCGTCCAGTGAATCCGTGATCTCGCGCGCCTCGGCGGGAGCGCCCGCCATCTCATTGATGCCGCCGGCGTTGTCTGTGATAGGGCCAAACGTGTCCATGGCCAGAATGTAGGCCGCTGACATGAGCATGCCCATTGTGGCCACCGCTGTGCCGAAGATGCCGCCGTTCGGCAAGCCTGTCGCGTGGCCGATGACGAACGAGAGGACCAGCGCAACGCCCACAGAAATCGCCGTCACCGCGGTCGTTTCAAAGCCAACCGCTGTGCCGATGATAATGTTGGTAGCGGGTCCGGTCCGAGATGCCCTAGCGATGTCCTGAACGGGTCGCCAGGCGCCTGCTGTGTAGTACTGGGTGATGAAGACGAACGCCAGCCCTGTAGCGATGCCGATGACGCCGCACCAGAAGTAGTTGAGCCAATGCACATCCATCATCTGGTTGGTCACGAAGGCTAACGATGCGATGGAGATCGCAGTAGCGAGATAGTAGCCGTAGTTCAGTGGCTGCATCGGGTCGCCACGATGCCCCCTCGAGAACCATGTCACGGAGGTAATGCCGATAATCGTGGCGATGATGCCGAAGGAGCGCAGCACCAGCGGGAAAAGGATCCACTCTATTTTTCCGGTGTACTGAAAGATAGCGACGCCCAGGATCATTGCGCCGATGTTCTCAGCCGACATCGACTCAAACAAGTCAGCGCCGCGACCGGCGCAGTCGCCCACGTTGTCGCCTACTTGGTCCGCGATGACGCCTGCATTACGAGGGTCGTCCTCAGGAATACCGGCCTCGATCTTGCCCACGAGGTCGGCTCCCACGTCCGCCGCCTTCGTAAAGATGCCACCACCCAGCTGCGCGAACAGCGCCACGAAGGAGGCGCCAAAGCCGAAGCCCACAATCAGGAACGGCGTTTTTTCTATCGGGTTGCCGAGCAAAGTGTTGTATGAATAAAAGATTCCCGCCACTCCCAGCAGGCTAAGGGCAACGACGAGGAAGCCCGAGACGGCGCCGCCCCGCAGGGATACCTCGATCGCCTCGCCGAGGCTACGTTGCGCCGCGCTCGCAGTACGTATGTTGGAGCGTACGGAGATGTACATGCCGATGTAGCCGGAAAGGGCGGACGCGACCGCGCCCACGATGAAAGCGATCCCTGTGAGCACGCCTATGTTCACGTCCTTCTCGAAAGTGCCCACGATCACCGAGATAATGATCGCGGTTACCGCCGCGAGCCAGGCGATGGTGCGGTACTGTCGTTGCAGGAAGGCCATCGCCCCTTCAAAGATCATGTCCGCGATCTCCTTCATACGGGGCGTGCCGGTGTCGCGCCGCAGCACATCGTTCGCCAGGTAAACGGCGAAAACCACCGCCATGAGGCCCGCGATGGGCACGATCCAGAACAGTTGCATAGACGGCGCCTCCTCAGATGGAGTCGGGTTGTGAGAAGTTCCTAAGTGGGGGAGTCTAGCAGGCGCGCTCAGGTGGGTCAAGGCGAACGACTTACCTGTTGCTCCTGGACTGCAGAGGTCGCCGCGCGGCGACCTCTGCTAGGTTCTAGGTATTCCTAGACTTCACCGGGTGGGTGGATACATAACGTCTTCTAGCTTTCCTCCAGCTTCGCCAGGCGCTGCTCCAGGGCATGCTGGCGCAGGGCCATGGTGAGGTCACCGCGCGTCCGTTCGAGGACGCCGCGCAGCATATCGGTGGTGCGCTTCAAGCCGCCGGTGATGGCGTCGGGGAAGTCGAAGGCCATGAGGCCGGTGTAGATGTCCTCCATGCGGTCGAGGAGCTCCTCGCAGCGTGCCAGGTCGCCATGGCGGATGGCGTCCAGGATGTAGCGCCGCAGCTCCTGCGCGGCCTCGCCCAGCCCGTTGAGGTAGGCCGAGGCGTTCACGCCCAGTGCCTCCGGCGAAGGCAGTGGCTCGCCACGCACCAGCGCCGCCGTGGCCTGCGCCTCCGCGAATTCCTTGAGGGCGTCCTGGACGTATCCCGCGTGCCGGAACTCCGGATGCCGCTCCAGCGAGGCGGCGATCTGCTGGAGGAGACTCGCCGCGGCGTGCAGCGAGGCCTCGGCAACCGCGGCGTCGCCGCGGTGGACCGCCCGGATCGCGTTTGCCGCGTGCTGCACAACCTCGCGAGACAGACGCAAGGCCTGTTCGCGGGCCCGGTGCGCGCTCTCCAGGCTCTCTCTGATCTGGCCGAAAAGGGCGTCGAGATCTCGCTGGCTGTGTTCGGTGCGCATTATCGCCTCTACCTGCCGGGGAGGCTCGCCGCGTCCGCGCCGATGAAGTCTTCGCCGGTGATCTCGGCCGGATGTAGGCCAAGGATGAGCCGCAGCGACTCCCGGCGGGATAGTCCGTGGGCAAGCCCCTGCTGAAACACCCGGAGGCCGATCAAGAACGGCATGGCGATGCTGGTGATGAGCAGGCTCCGCGTCTCGCCCTGCCACAGCGCGAGGAACGGTATGCTGCCAAAGCCAAGGGCTACGGCTGCTTTCGGCCGGCGCGTGACGGCGATGATGCCCATCAGACCGGCAATCGCGGTGATGGTGAGCATGGGCATCGCCGCCAGCAGGGCGCCCCCGCCGGTCGCGACGCCGCCGCCGCCTCGGAAGCGCAGGAATACCGGCCAGGCGTGGCCCGCCACGGCCGCCAGCATCATGGCGCCCATCACTCCTGTCGGTACCTCGAAAAACCTCGCCAGGCCGACTGCCACGATGCCCTTAGCGATGTCCACGGCGGCCACGAACAGGCCCACCAGGGGATGGACGGCCTGCCAAACGTTGCCGGCGCCGACGTTGCGATCGCCGAGGGCGCGGATGTCCCGGCCGTATCGCCATCTCGTTACCACGTAGGCTGTCGGGAACGAACCAACCAAATAGCCACCGGTGACGGCCGCGAGCACCTGCAACATGCTATGTCCTTGCCTAAGTCTCCACGAGCTTATGCGTCTTGCATCGGCGCCGCGAGGCGGCGTGCCGCCTCCTGCACGTCCGCGGCGCCGGTAACGGCGCTGATCACGGCTATCGCGTCGGCCCCCGCAGTGCGTACCGACGCTGCGTTCGACTCGTTGATGCCGCCGATAGCCACCAGCGGCCGGTCGCTCACTGCGGCGCGCACCCGGCGCAGCGTCTCCAGCCCCGCCGGACGGGTCCGCTGCTTGGAGTTCGTCGCGAACATGGCGCCGACGGCGATGTAGTCGGCGCCCTCGTCTCGTGCCGCCAGCGCCTCTTCCAGCAGGGCCGTTGAGACGCCGATGATCGCCTCCGCCGGGAGCAGGCGTCGCGCTTCGGCCGGCGGCAGGTCGTGCTGGCCCAGATGCACGCCGTCTGCCTCAGCAAGAATGGCGACGTCCACGTGGTCGTTCACGATGAACAGCGCCCCGCGTTCCCGGCAGAGCTCCGCCATCTCCCGTGCGAGCGGCAGGACGTACCCCTTGTCGCGCTTGTCCCGCAACTGGATGACCCGCGCGCCGCCCTCCAGCGCCCAGCGGGCGATGTCGATGGGGTCGTGTCCATTTGTCTGCTCCGGGTCAACGATGACGTAGAGCCCCCGTACCTGCGCTCGGCGCTGGGCCCGAAGAGCCGGCGGCGTCATGGAAACAAGACTAGCCACGTCGACTAGAACCCGTCGTCGTCCCCGAGGCCAAGCGAGTCCATGCCGCCCCCGCCGTCAGGAGCTAAGTCCTCCGGGTTCTCTCCAGCTTCCATACGCTCGACCATCTCGTCGAACTCCGGCCCCATATCCTCGCCGATCTCGCGCCCCATCTGGCGCATCATGCGGGCCACGCTGCGCGGGTCGTTCTCGTCCAACTCGCCGAAGCGGTTCATGTCCTCCAAGTCCTCCAGCCGGCGATCCTCGGAGCGCACGATGGCGAACGTGGAGAAGACGCGGGTCGCGCCGTCGTTTCCACAGTGCTGGCAGGCGATCTGTTCCGGCGCGGCGTAGGAGCGCACGAAGAGGCTACTGCGGCGGCGACAGCGGCTACAGCGGTACTCGTAGATAGGCATGGCGGGCTATTCGGAGGAGGGGGCAGCCTCGCTCCCGGAATTGTCGGCCTCCGCCTCTCTCCTCCGCTTGTCTAGTTCGTACCTCAGGGTCACGCCGGGGTCGATCCGCTCCGAGGCATCCTGTCCCGCCTCCATTTTCTCGGCCAGGGAAGTGAAGCGCCCGCCCATGTCCTCGCCCAGCTCCTGGCTCATGCGCCGCGACCAGCGCGCGAACGAGCCCTTGTCGCGCCAATCGACATCGGCGAGCGCCCGGTCCGCGTCGAACTCGCTGATGCGCTGCGCCTCAGGCTTTAGCAGGGCGACGCGGGAGATGAGGCGCTCCATCTGCTCGCTGCCACAGGCGGGGCAAAGCGGAGCGGCCGTCACGGCCATGCTACGGAAGAACAGGCTGTGCAGGCGGCTACACGTAGTGCAACGGTACTCGTAGATTGGCATCGCTAAGCTCACCCGAACGACTCTCAAGCCGCATTCTCGCAAAACCACCCGCTAGAGGCAAGCGCGGTCATTTTGCTGGGCGTGCGATGGTAACAACGCGCGCTCGTAGCGCCCCGATGGCCCGGCGTCCCAGCGCCAGCGCCGCGCGGCCCAGCAACCGAGCGGAGCGTCCCACCCGCGCGAGGTCCTCGTCGAGCACGTCCCAGGTAAGCCCAACGTCGGCAAGGTGCTGTGCGGCGACGGCGTGCGGAGCGGCCTTCAGCGTGCCCTTCAACGACAGGAGCACGATCGCGAGGTCGTCAAGCTGTCCGACGCCGGGGATGAACCCCGGCACGAGGTCGATCGGCGAGAGCAGGTAGCCGAGGCCGCCCAGGAGCATGGCCCTATATGGTCGTCGCACCCGCGAGTCCCTGAGCAGACGCCATGCCAGCCGCGAGTACGCGGGCAGCCGCTGCAGGACCGGCAGCATCTCCTGGCGCAGTTGGCTTGCGGTCGACATCGCCTCAGGCATCCAAAGGCGGCTCTTCCACGGCGCTCTTGTGGTGACGCAGCCGGCTCAGCGACCCGTCTCGCGATAGCTCCAGAGCGATGAGGTCGATGCGCCACGGGGCTTCGGCCTGGCCGTGCGCTTCGAGGTACGTCTGTGCCGCGAGCGCCAGGTGGCGGGCCTTGGCCCGCGTGATCGACTCCTCGGGCGTGCCCGCCGCGCTGCCCCGCCGCGCTCGTACTTCGAGGAAGACGAGCGTCTCGCCGTCGACTAGGACGGCGTCCACCTCTCCCACCGGACAGCGGTAGTTCCGCTCAAGCAGCTGGTAGCCTTGCTGCTGCAAATGGGCCACAGCGGTGGCCTCGCCTTGTGCCCCCAGGCGCTGTCGTCGGTTCATGAGGGTGTCTACCCTTTCCCTTGACGGGAGAGGGTTAGGGTGAGGGTGCTCACTCAATCAACCTTGGCTGACCGACGAAGCCGTCGAGGACGCGCCGCACGGTGATGAACGAGCGCCGGTGCACCGGCGAGGGACCCAAGCGCGCCAGCGCTTCTCGGTGTGTCTGCGTCGCATATCCCTTGTGCTGGCCGAGCCCGTAGCCGGGGAAGAGCTCCTCGAGCTCGCTCATCGTGCGGTCGCGGGCTACCTTGGCGATGACCGAGGCCATGGCAATGGAGTAGCAGTGGGCGTCGCCGTCGATGATCGCGCGATGCGGCTGCCCCAGCAGGGGCAACGGGCGCCCGTCCAACAAGATGAGCCGCGGCGCCGCCGGCAGAACAGCGATGGCCCTGCGTATGGCGCACATCAGCGCCTCGCTCATGCCCCAGCGGTCGATCTCCTCCACTGTGGCCTCGCCGGTGCCCCAGGCGAGGACTGACGCCTGCACCTCGCCGGCGAGTCGCTCCCGCTGGCGGGCGCTCAGTTGCTTGCTGTCGCGCACCAGTTCGAGCCACGGCGCCTCGAAATGGGGCGGCACCGCTACGGCCGCCGCCAGCAATGGCCCCGCCAGCGGCCCGCGCCCCACCTCGTCGATCCCCACGGCGACCAGCCCCTGGGCCCAGGCTGTCTCCTCCTCCCGCCAATCAGGATTGATCCGCGCCATGGCCTCCGCCTGTGACTGCGTCGCGCCCATTGTAGCCGACGGGGTCGGGCCGACAAGCGGCCGCCGCCCGCGGGCGCCGCAGCGCTTTCGCCGGCAGGGGCGCGCGAGTAGGATAGCGAAGGCTCGAGGTCTGCAATGAGAGAAAGGAGAGCGCCATGTGGTTCTTAGGTCTCATCGCCCTGTTCGCCGGCTTCGTTCTTCGGGCTGCGTCGCAACGCCAGCTCGCGGGAAGGGCCGCCGCCTTTGCCGCGCCGCTCATCGTCCTGGGCGTCGTCCTGCTCGTGGCCAGCCCCATCGTCGCCACGGCCGTGCAGGTCCCGGCGGGGCATCGGGGCGTCGTGACGCGCTTCGGCAGCGTGCAGGACCGCGTGCTCGCCGAGGGACTCAACTTCGTGATCCCGTTCGCGGAGCGGGCCATCCTGGTCGACGTGCGAGTCCAGCCGCACAATTTCCGGGCCATTGAGGCGGCGAGCTTGGAATACCAGACCGTGAGGCTGACGGGCACGATGAACTTCCACCTCGACCCCGCCTTCGTCAACGACCTCTACCAGCGCGTGGGCCTGGACTTCGCGGACAAGGTCATTGACCCTGCCTTCGAGGACTTCATCAAAGAGGTCATGCCGTCGTACCCTATCGTCGAGATCCTGCCGAAGCGTGACGAGATCCGTAGGAGAGCGGTGGGCAAGCTCGCGGAGAACCTCGGCCGTTATCACATCATCATTGACGACATCTACATCGCCAACATCGCGTTCTCGACGCAGTACTCGCAGGCCATCGAGGACAAGCAGACGCAGCAGCAGCGTGTGGAGACGGAGCGGCAGATCCTGGCCCAGCGCGAGATCCAGGCGCAGCAGCTAGTGGCCCAGGCCAAGGGAGAGGCCGACTCCGCGGTCGTGCGCGCCGTCGCCCAGGCCGAGGCGAACCGTCAGCTTGCGGCCTCGCTCTCGCCCCAGATCATCCAGTGGGAGTACGTAAAGAAGCTCACCGACAAGGTGCAGGTGATGCTGGTGCCCAGCGGCCAGGGATTCCTCTTCGACACGCGTGGGCTTTTGGGGCAGTAGCCGTAGGGGGCGGTCCGGGGCGGCTCGTGGTTCCCCTCCCTCTGGGAGAGGGTTAGGGTGAGGGCATGCCGTGCCCCGACAACAGGTAGGCTCCCCGCAAGGCCGACGCCTACCGCCCCCAAAGCTGCTTCGTCGCGATGGCGGCGCCCTCGGCCATCGCCTCGAACTTGGCCCAGCAGATGGAGGGGTGGGCGACGCGTGTGCCGATCCCGCAGTCCGTGCCGGCGATGACGTTTTCCCGCCCGAGGAGCTTGGCGTACCGGACGAGGCGCTCCGCCACGAGCTCCGGGTGCTCGATCATGTTCGTGATGTGGCCGACCACGCCTGGCATGAGGCTCTTGCCAGCGGGGAGCTTCACGTTCTCCCAAACGTGCCAGTCGTTATCGTGTCGCGGGTTTGAGGCTTCAATCGAGATACATTCGGCATCCACCTTCAGGATGATATCGACGATGTGCCGGAGGTCGATGTCGTTCTTGTGCGGGCCATGGCCGCTCCCCCAGCAGGTGTGAAAGCGCACCCTGTCCGTCGGCAGGTCCCTGAGGGCGTGGTTCAGCGCGTCGACGCGGACTTCGGCGTAGCGCCGGTACTCCGGGACGCTCATTTCCGGGTGGATCTGCCAGGCGTCCGGTAAGTCCGGATCGTCGATCTGGAGGATGAAGCCGGCATCCACGATGGCCTTGTATTCCTCATGCATGGCCTCCGCTATCGCGTAGAGGAAGGCCTCATCGCTCGGATAATGCTCGTTCCACAGCCAGTGCTCGATCGTCCCTGGCGCGATGGCCGGCATGAAGGCCTCCTCAACGCGCGCGCCGCCGAGCGCCGCCTTCAAGTTCGCGATGTCCGCTTTGACGGCATCGCGGCCGATGTATTGTACCGGCGCGACGCAGAAGACGGCCTGGTTGCCGCCGCCACCCCCGCCTCCTCCGGCCCGCGGGCCGCCAAAGCCGCCGGCTCCCATGGTGAAGAACTCCGGGAACTCCACCGAGTCGCGACCGGTGATGCTCCTCGCGGCCGGCCTGCTCTCCGCCGGTCGCTGTTCGAGGCCACTGAGACGGTCCCGCGCGTAGTTCGAGAAGCCTCCCTTGCCGAACTCGCCGTCGTTGACGATGTCGATGCCGTGCTTGACCTGAAGCTGCACGACCTCCGCCACCGCGCTCCTTAGGCGCCTCGCCAAGGCTTCCGAGTCGTACGCTCGGCCATTGTCCCTGGCGGCGATCATCTCCCGTAGGTCGTCTGGCCGGGCCAAGCTTCCAGCGTGCGAGGTCAGGATTCGTTCTGTGCTCCGCTTCATTCTTCCTCCTTGTTGTGACGAACAAGTTGGTGGGCTTACGTGCGGATGGATGGACGTATCGTCACAGGACCTGGGCAGGCACACGGCCACAGCGTCCGAGCAGAGGGTCAGGCGGCACCATTGTAACCCAGGAACCTCGAAGGTCAACTCGTGAACACCTGCGAATGGAGCCACAATTAGCGGCTTCTACGCCTACCACGGTAACTTCACAGGACGCGCCACGCCATCGCTGGCAGCGGGCCCTGCCCGCCCCATTGCGTACGGGGCGCATTTGTCATAGCCTAGCCACAGGAGGCGTACTATGGCCCACGATGCCCTGGAGTCCCTCAAAGCGGGCCTGGAACGGCTTGCCGGCTACCACCGGCTGCTCCTCTACCGCGTGCCGGCGCAGGAGCCACCGGTCGTCGTGGCCTCTATTTTTGCCCGCGGCCCCCAGGAGTGGTGGCAGTTCGTAGACGAGCGCCGCGCACTCGACACCGGCGAGTTCACCATCGTCGCCTCCCTCCGCACCCTCGCAGACGCGGAGGCGCGCATCGTGCTCGACTGGGGCAGCCGCTTCGGCAACGCCTTCCTCTTGCTGGAGCCGCTCGATGACGCCTTCGACCTAACGCAGCCCGATCGCCTCGAACGGTTTGTGGCGCAGGCCAATGGGGGAGACCCCGCCGGGCATCTCGCCGACCTGCTGCGTCGCTTCTACGGCACCTGGGTCTTCTGGCCGGCCCCCGAGGTCCAGGGCCCGCTCCGCGCGCAGCTAGACCTCTCCCGACACGCAACGCTGGCCGAGGCGCTCCAGGCCGAGATGATACGGGCGTTTCCGCCGCCCGCCTTCGCCACGGCCCTGCGTGACCTCGTCACCAAGGAAGAGGAGCTGTTCGCCTCCCTCTCGCCCGTCGCGCGCGTGGTCATCCCATTCTTCTCACGCCTGGGCCTCCCGATCCCATACGACCCCCGCCTCGTGACGCGCGCCTTCAGGCAGGCGGTCAACGAGGGCCTCACCTGGGTGCGGGAGCCGGTGGACGATGGCCCCTTGTACCGCGGCCCCAGCCGCCCCGTCCCGGAGAGCCTGAGCGATGAGGAGTTCGAGGCCCTGGTCCGCTGACCCTGCGTCGCGTCACCTCCAGGCGTGTTGCCGAAGTCTCGAAATCCTTATATTGGACGCGTCACTTATGTTGCAAGTCACCAGCTCTTTGCGCTAGGTCAGTCAACAGAAAATCCGGCGTCGCTGTGAGAGGCATCTGCGACCTCACCGTAATCGAAATCGGGAGTCAAGAATCCTTGGCACGTTTGGTTGCCAGTGCGATACGAAAACTCGTAGGCTGCCGGTAAGAATAGGAGACTCGGGCCAATGGCGATGCATGAGGCAATTGAGCTGGGCGCTCAAGGTGAACGAAACGACAAGTCGCTTCAGAGGAATGGTGCGCGTGCCACGTACTACGACGTTCTTGGCGTGGATCAGCTAGCGGAGGCCGATGCGCTCACTGAAGCTTACGCCCGCCTCCGCGCCCGGTATCACCCGATAAAGAATCCACGCGACCCCCTGGCGCCTGATATCATCCGCTATCTGGACGCCGCCTTTGCAGTCCTGATCGATCCTGATCGTCGTCGCGCCTACGACGCGAGCCTGGTCAACGGCGTCACAGCGAACGGCACCACTAAGATGACGGAGGTTGTTCAGGACGGGATCAAAGGTGATACGACCACGGTCAACCGAGGCGTAACTGCTGAGGTAGGAGCGCCGCCTGCTCCGAAGGCCGAGACGGCTGGGCCTGAAACTGCTGGCAGAGCTGATCGAAGCCGCCGGAGGAGAGCGTACGCGGAGCGTGACCTGACCGTCGGCAGCGTCCCTCGCCACCTATGGTTCCTGGGTTGGCCGATGATGGTCTCTGGTTTGCTCCAGAGCGTGGACTCCGTGCTCGACCTGTTCTGGGCGGGGCGCGGCTTCGGGGCGCGTGCGATCGCCGGCCTCGGCGTGGCCCAACAGTGGATATTGCTTACGTGGTCACTTCGCATGGGGTGGGACACTTCGACGAGAGCCATGGTCGCGCGCGCCGTGGGTGCAGGCAACATTCCGCTGGCCAATCACGTTGCCCTCCAGGCCTTTACGCTCAGCGGGACGATTTCGCTTGTCTTCATGGTGTTCGGCGTGCTGGCGACGGAGTTCCTGCTACGGCTGCTGGGCGTCTCCGATGCCGTGATCGCTCAGGGCGAGACTTACATGCGCTGGAGCTTTGTCGGGACAACGACGATGGGCTTCATGTGGATGAGCGGCTCCGTACTGCAGGCTTCAGGCGATACGTTGACGCCCATGAAGGCGCAGATCGTGGCCCGTGTTCTGCACGCTATCCTCGCCCCGTTTTTGGCCTTCGGCTGGTGGTGGTTCCCGAGCTTCGGCTTGAGCGGGCTAGCCATCGCCAACGTCATGGCGCAGTCCGTTGGCGCGGCCATGAACTTCTATGCTCTCTTCCGCGGGACCTCGCGCCTGCAACTCACCTTCGCGGGCTATCGAGTGGACTGGCCGCTGCTCTGGCGCATGACGGTTATCGGCGCGCCGGCCTCCGTCAACACGATGGAGCGCACCGTGGCTCAGCTCCTTATGGTACGGCTCATCAGCCCCTTCGGTGATATGGCCTACGCCGCCTACTTCCTTGTGCAGCGTCTGCAGATGCTTTCCAATCTGGGGAGCATGGGACTCGGCCAAGCCGCCGGCGTCATTGTCGGCCAGAACCTCGGCGCGGCCAAGCCGGAGCGGGCGAAGGAGGCCGTCGGCTGGGCGCTTCTCTTTGTCTCACTCATCAAGGCGACAGCCGTAGCAGCGCTCGTCGCGTTTCCCTATATGTTCCTGTCTATCTTCAGCGAGCAGTCCGAACTACTCGAGGTGGCGGTGCCCTGGCTCTACATCATCTCTCTTAGCTTCCTAGTGATGGGGCCGATGCAAGTGTTTATGCAGTCCTTCCAGACTGCGGGGGACACGCTCATGCCAATGCTGAACACGCTGTTCGTCATGTGGCTGGTCGAGCTTCCGCTAGCGTTTATACTATCGGGCCAGGCCGCCCATTGGACGCTCTTTGGGATGCCGATACCGCTTGTCGGGTTGGTCGACCTAGGACAGTACGGCATCGCCTGGGCCATCACACTATCCGCGGTCATTCGTCTCGTCATCTACATCCCCTACTTCTTCTGGGGCCCGTGGACAAAGAAGGAGGTGTTAGGGGGTAGGAGACAACGCGGGATGCAGATGGGAATGAGCGGCATGCATTAGGGCACCGCGTGGGGGGCGTGGGAGCCGGTTCGCGAGCTATCCAAACCGTTCCTCTGGAGGATCACTCCAGCTGGTAGCGGCGGGAAAATGCCCGGCACCGCCTTATACTGACGAAGCCCATCTCGGGTGGTCGAGTTCAACGTGGCCGACGGAGTACGGTGGCGGGCTCACGGCGTCTCATGCGGCGATAATCAATGAAGAGCTGGCACGGGCAGGCGCTCCCAGCACGGGAGAGCAAGGCATCAATCGTTTGGGCCCCGCCCGCCTCGTCCATGGCACTGAAGAACAGAAAAAAAGTGGCTTAGCCAGGTCGCTCGAGGCGAGATCAGGAAGGCCTGGGCAGGCGCGTAGACATTCCGCCCGCACTCCCTTCCCAACCAAACGTCACAGGGCTCTTCGTCCACGCCAAACCGATCTGCCACTCGTGAACCACTCTCACGCGCAACTAAAGAGACTGGACACTAGGTGCGGCGTGGTCGCCCTGTCGCATCCCAGCCCCTCGCACGCTTCGTTTGACATCGCCAAACCCCGCTCGCTATCATGCCGCCTAGCTGAGCCGGCGGGTAGCCATGCCTGCGTGTCCGCCTTCGGCGGGCGCTCGACCGGATGATACATAACGAGAAGGAGATACGCATGGCGGGCCAGGCTTTGAGCGGTATTCGCGTCCTCGATTTTACGTACCACATCGCCGGCCCCTATTGCACAAAGCTGCTCGCCGACTTCGGCGCCGAGGTCCTCAAGGTTGAGCCGCCGGGAGGCGGGGATGTTTCCCGCCGCCTCGGTCCCTTCCTCAACGACGAGCCGAACCCCGAAGCCAGCGGCATGTTCCTCTATCTCAACACCAACAAGCAGAGTGTCACGCTAAACCTCGAGACCGAGGCGGGTCGTACGATGGCGCGCCGCCTGGCCGCTGAGAGCGACGTGATTGTCGAGAACTTCGCCCCCGGCGCTCTCGCCTCCCTCGGCCTGGGCTACGACGACCTCTCGGCGCTCAACCCCCGTGTTGTGATGGTCTCCATCTCTCCATTTGGCCAGGACGGCCCGTGGCGAGACTGGAAGGCCGACGAGGTGAACCTGCACGCCATCAGCGGCCTCATGCAGATCACCGGCGACCCAGAGCGAGAACCGCTCAAGAACGGCGGCCACCAGGCTCTGTACAACACGGGCATCAACGCCTTCACGGGCGCGTTGATGGCCATCTTCGCCCAGCTTGCGCGCGGCGTCGGCCAGCACGTCGACGTATCGGCGTACGAGAGCATGAGCTACATGATCGAGCCCCCGCGCGTGGTCCAGGCCTCGACGCTAGGCACCTTTACGAACCGCGTCGGCAATACCGGCACCCTCTATCCCGCTGCCAACGGTCACGTCAACTTTATCCGCGGCGGTTCGGGGAACACCTACGAGGTGCTGGCGAAGGTCACGGGCAACGATGAGTTCTTGAGCGACACCTTCAAGAATCTGCCGCTATTGGGCGCGGCGAGCCCGCAGGTACGGGAGGCGCTGGAAGGGCTGCTGGTCCCCTGGCTGCTGGAGCACCCAAAGGAAGAGTTCTACCACAGCGGCCAGGCAGGTGGGCAGAACTTTGGCTACGTCGCGAACCCAGAGGACTTGGTGGCCTCGCCTCAGTTGCAGGCCCGCGCCTTCTTCGTCGACGTCGAGCACCCGGTGGCAGGGCATCTTACCTACCCGGGCGCGCCCTACAGGCTGAGCGAAACTCCCTGGCACGCGGGTCGCGCCCCGTTGCTGGGCGAGCACAACGGAGCCGTGTACATCGACCGTCTGGGCTTCACGCCGGCGCAGATGGTCGAGCTTACCCGTGCCGGCATCATATGAGGCATGTGCTCCAGGCACTCATGATGACCAAACCTCTTGTATTGCGCCGGGGCGTTCAGAGAGGGCGCGGCCCCGGAGCCTGCCCTGAGCAAAGCGAAGGGACGGGGGTGTGGGGGTGTCCCCCAGAACGCTACTGGGTGGGAGGGTGGGAAGAACCGCGTCCCCTGTAACGCCAAGGCCAACCTGGCCACGCTCCACCCTTAGGAGCATTCCGTCATGAGACCTAGAGTTTCGAGCGCTGAAAAACCAATGGCAATGGAGAGATGACATGGCAAGGCTTCTCGAAGGCATCCGCGTCCTAGACCTGAGCAGCATCTGGGCTGCTCCGCTTGGGACGCGCTGGCTGGCAGACATGGGCGCCGAGGTCATCAAGGTGCAGGAAGTCCCCAAGCTGACGCCCCAGATGATCCAGCGCATGCAGGCGATGCAACAGGCGCAGGCCTCTGGGGCGCGCTCCCCGGCCGCGGGCGGTGGCGGCTATGTGCAGGAGCTCGAGGGCAACAAGCGCTCCATCAGCCTCGATTTCGAGACGCCGAAGGGCCAGGAGTTGCTCCGTCGTCTCGTGGCCATCAGCGACGTGCTCGTGGACAACCACCGTCCGGTCGTGCTGGAGCGGTCTCACCTCGACTACGAGGATCTGCGTCAGATCAAGCCCGACATCATCGTGGTCCGGGTCACCGCCATGGGAGCGACCGGGCCCGAACGCAACTACTCGGGCTTCGGTGCCACTATCGACGGCCTGTCCGGCCTCGCCTTCCACACAGGTTATCCCTACGAAGACGAGCCCATGCGCAGCGGCATCAACTACGCCGACCCGGTCGTGGGGATGCATGTCGGCGGCGCCGTGATGCTCGCCCTGGTCCACCGCCAGCGCACCGGCGAGGGTCAGAACGTTGACGTCGGCCTTCGCGACTCGACAATCACGCAGCTCGGCGAGCTGTTCATGGACTACTCGATGAACCATCGCTTCGCACCGCGCCTGGGCAATCGAGAGCTTGGGCTTGCGCCGCATGGAGCGTACCGCACACGGGGCGAGGACCGCTGGATCACCATCGCCGTCAACAGCGACGATGAGTGGCGTGCGCTGTCTCGCGTCATGGGCGGCCCCGACTGGACTCAAGAGGAGCGCTTCCGCGATATGCACGGTCGCTGGCAGAACCACGACGAGCTCGACGCGCTCATCAACGATTGGACCCAGGGCCAGGATGCGACCGAGCTGGCGGAGCGCCTACAGGCTGCCGGTGTGGCCGCGACGCCCGTTCTCACGGTCCCGGAGATCTTCAACACCCCGCAGCACCAGGCCCGAGACTGGTGGCACATGATGCAGCAGCCCGATGGAACCGCCTACCATTACTACGGCCCTGGCTGGAAGCTCCCTGAGACGCCTGTCGAGATCCTCACGCCTCCGCCACCCTACGGCCAGGACAACCGCAGCGTCTATCAGGGGCTGTTGGGCCTCTCCGATGAGGAGTATGCGCAGCTCGTTGAGGAGAAGGTCGTCAGCGAGTCCCAGTACCCAACGCTGCCGCCGGGCATGACCTTGCCGCCGCCTGGGGGAGCAGCGCCGCGCAGCTAGGACCAACAAAAGGCGGCGGGTCAGGCTTATGACCATCAAATAAATACCTTGATTCTGTAAGGGGAGTGACAGAGGGGCAGAGCCCCTTTGACGGGGGGTTGGGGGTGTCCCCCAAAGCCTACCAAGGGCGGGCGGGAGGGAAAAAAAGGGCTGCATAATATCAAACTGAATGGTTGATCGCCATTAGCCTGACCCAAGACAGCCTGGGGCATGGCGTGCTTAGGGCAGTCCTGCCGTCCAGAGGGGGAGTGCAGAGGGGGCAGAATCGCCTCACCCCGCCCACCGAAGGGGAGCGCCGAGGGGGCAGAGCCCTCTCGGCTAGGCTCCAGAGCCTGCCCTGAGCCTGGCGAAGGGTATATCTGGTACCATGGGTGGGCGGCTGCGGAAGGACTGCGCTCCACCCTATCTTGCCCCCCTATCGGCGCGACGCTATGATGCGCCCATAGGGGGTCCTACCCCCACAGGGAGGTAAGTCATGCCGGTCGTGACCATCCAGATGCTCGCCGGACGGACGCACTCGCAGAAGGCGGAGCTCGCTCGCGTCGTCACCGAGGCCGTCTCTTCCATCGCCCACGCCAACCCGGAGTCCGTCGTCGTTGTGTTCGAAGAGGTCACGCGCGAGGACTACGCCACCGGCGGCACGCTCCTCGCCGACCAGCCGGCGCACTGATTCCCTGACCGCTAGAAAGATGACGCCTTACCTTGTCCAGCATAGCTGCGGGATTCATCCCTCAGGATCTGTCGCCCTTGTCCAGCGTAGCTGCGGGATTCATCCCGCAGGCCTCCTCATCCGTTGATCCCTTTGTCCGCGCTCGTGGAGGGATGGCAATGACTGCTCCGTCTTTTCCTGAACGCGTCGCTCTCTTCATAGACGGAGCGAATATCTACTACGGCACCCGGGAGCTGAGCCTGCAGATAGACTGGAAGCGCCTGCTCGAGTACTTCTCGCGCGACGCCCGACTCCTCCGCGCCTTCTATTACAGCGCAATCCTGGAAGACGGTCCCGATTGGCTGCACCGCCAGTTGGACTGGCTCGCCTACAACGGCTACACGGTCGTCACCAAGCCCGCAAAGCGCTTCCGCCGCGTCGTCCTCGGGGCCAACGGCGCCGAGAGGGTGGTGGAGCAGATAAAGGGGGACATGGACATCGAGCTGGCCATCGACATGCTGACCCTGGCCGAGCACTGCGATCGCATCGCCCTCTTTTCCGGCGACGGGGACCTGCGCCGTTTGGTGGAGGCCGTCCAGCAGCGCGGCGTGCGGGTGCAGGTCGTGAGCACCCTCCGTACGCGTGACTACGGCATCGCCGACGAGCTGCGTCGCCAGGCCGACGAGTTTATCGACCTCGACGACCTGCGCCCCGCCATCGAGCGGCAGTACGCGCCGCGTGAGCAACGCCCCACGCCCACCGAGCCTTGGCCGGAGGAGCCTCCCGATCTCACGCCTCCCGACCTGCCGGTCTTTCCCCAGGGGTAGACCCTGTCCCTTGGTAGCTGCGGGATTCATCCCGCAGGACTGCTGAATCCAGCCTCGGCCCCGAGGGCTCGTGTCTCGCTGTAGCTGCGGGATTCATCCCGCAGGGCTCACCTCGCGCGCACTGAGGCCGCGGCATTCGTCCCACAGGGCCACACCCATCACGTGGTTGTCCATCCCTCTTCTCGCGCTTGCGCTGCTGGCCGCCAACACCCTGCGCCTCAGCCTGCTTGAGCCCTCATCATAGATCAGCGCGGACTCCACTGATATCGGACTTTCATTCACCAGTAATGATTGTTGCTGTCCATCGCGTCAACTGCTACAATGCCTCACAATCACGCTTATTCTAGCCAGCAACATAATACAAAGTCCGTTATATATCAGTCCGGACACGAGGCACGAATACATCTAGCGTATTTCCGGTCTCCCCCTGAATAAGGAGGCAAGCACTTGACTGACTTCACGACGCCGTTCCAACGAATGGGCCGGCTCTTCCGCACGATGGGCAGATACGCTCTCCACGCTCTCGTCTGTGTGCTGTTTGTTTCCGTCATCTCGGATGGATCGTCCGGTGTGGCGCAGGCTGCTCAGGGCAACCAGGGGCTCCAGGGCGGCTGGGCGGTCGACGACGCCGGCAACGTCCTCTTCGACAAGTCCGTCGTGGACACCCTGCCCTTCATGCAAGAGGCTGGCGCCGGCTGGGTGCGTATCAATTTCCGCCTGGGCGACTGTTTCCAGGACTGGGAGACGTCGGTCTGTATGGGGAGGACAGCATTAGAAGCCTACGACGCTGTTATCACCGAGGCTCAGAATCGCAACCTCAAGGTCCTCGGCCTCCTCTCCAACGAGTCGTGGCATGGCCAGCAAAGCGATTGGACCGCCAACGCCGCTGAGACGACGGCTGGCGGCAGCGGCGACAACGCCTACATCCGCGACTTCGCGGAGAAGGCCGCACGCGTCCTGGCCGCTCATTTCGGCGAACGCGTCCCTCACTGGGAGGTCTGGAACGAGCCCAACGCCTGGACCTCTCTCGATGCCAACGGCGAGCCCACCGGTGGCACCTTCATCT
>DATDQG010000135.1:0-11117 GCA_035292365.1 Dehalococcoidia bacterium | reverse complement strand
GCTCATCTTCTTGGTCGGATCGTCGAGGCCCATGATGCGGGCGCCCACCTCCGCGATGCGGGCCTCGGGCACGCGGAAGGTCTCGCCGAAGAGGTGGTTGAAGCGCTCGGCAAGGTCACGCGTGAGCTCGAGATGCTGGCGCTGGTCCTCGCCGACCGGCACCTGGTGTGTCTGGTAGAGGAGGATGTCGGCGGCCATCAGCACAGGATAGTCAAAGAGGCCGGCGCTGGCCTGCTCCCGCTGGCGGCCCGACTTCTCCTTGAACTGGGTCATGCGGCCGAGCCAGCCATAGGGGGTGAAGCAGTTGAGGACCCAGGCAAGCTCGGCGTGGGCTGTGACATGCGACTGGACGAAGAGCGTACAGCGCTTGGGGTCGAGGCCTGCCGCCAGGAGGAGCCCGGCGACCTCGCGTGTCTTCGCTCGAAGGACCAGCGGCTCCTGCTGCACGGTGATGGCGTGCAGGTCCACGATGCAGAAGAAGGAGTCGGTCTCGTCCTGGCCGGCGACCCAGTGGCGGATGGCGCCGATGAGGTTACCGATGTGGAGGTTGCCGGTGGGCTGGATGCCGGAGAGGACACGCGGCTTCATTTGGGTCACAGGTCTCCTTCCTCCGCGATGTCGATGGCGCGGAGCATCGCCTGGGCCTTGCTCACGGTCTCCTCGTACTCCTTGTCCGGCTGGCTATCGAAGACGACGCCGCCGCCCGACTGCACATAAGCGACGCCGGCACGCAGCGTGATGGTGCGGATGGTGATGGCGACCTCCAGGCCGCCCCCGTAGCCGAAGACGCCGACAGCGCCGGCGTAGGGTCCACGCCGGTCCGGCTCAAGCTCGTTGATGATCTCCATGGCCCTGATCTTGGGCGCCCCGGAGACCGTGCCGGCTGGGAAGCAGGCGCGGAGGGCGTCGAAGGCCGTCAGGTCCCCGCGCAGACGACCCTCGACGCGCGAGACCAGGTGCATGACGTGCGAGTAGCGCTCGACGCCCATGAACTGGGTGACACGCACGCTGCCAGGCTCGCTGACGCGGCCGACGTCGTTGCGGCCGAGGTCCACCAGCATCAAGTGCTCGGCGCGCTCCTTCTCATCGTTGCGGAGCTCCTCCTCGAGGGCGCGGTCCTCGTCGGGCGTGGCGCCGCGGCGGCGGGTGCCGGCAATGGGGTGGGTGGTGACGACCCCATCCTCGACCTTGACCAGGAGCTCCGGCGAGGCGCCGATGAGCTGGTAGTCGCCGAAGTCGAGGAAGAACATGAAGGGCGAAGGGTTCACGGTGCGGAGCGTGCGGTAGATGGCGAAGGGGTCGGCGTGGGTGGGCCGTGCCGTTCGGCGCGAGGGCACAACCTGGATCACCTCGCCCTCGACGATGTAGCGGCGAGCCCGGCGGACGACCTCCTCGTACTCTTCGCGGCTGATGTTGGCCCAACCTGCCGGCTGGGTTGCCTTTGAGGGCTCAGCATGCTGCGCCCCTACGAACGTGGGGCCGAGAGGCTGTCGCAGGCGCTGGGCGAGGCCATCGATGCGCGCGACGGCGGCCTCGTACGCGTGTTCGAGGTCGTTTGGGTCGTCCACCGCGATGTGGCTGACGATCTTAAGCTGGTGGAGGACGTGGTCGAAGACAGCGATATCGTCGAAACGGCCGAGGGCGGCGTCAGGGAGGCCGAGGCTGTCAGGTCGGGGCGCTGGGAGGTGCTCGAAGCGCCCGGCGACCTCGTAGCCAAGGAAGCCGACGAAGCCGCCGTGGAAGCGCGGCAGTCCGGGCACCGACGCGACCTCTCTGGTGAGATGCGGCTGCATGAGCGCTAGCGGGTCGGCGGGCGGGCCGGGATGGTGGGCGAACTCGCCATTGCGGCGCTCAACGTACCCGCCCTCGGTGGGGAGGTCGATGGCAAGGGCCGGCTCAGTGCCAAGGAACGAGTAGCGGGCCACCTGCTCGCTACCCTCGACGCTCTCGAGTAGGAAGGAGGGTGCCGAGCGCGCCAGCTTGAGGTAAGCCGAGACCGGCGTCTCCAGGTCGGCGGTGATGGTGCGATAGATGGGTATGAGGAGGCCTGGTCGGGCAACGGCCCGCGCCTCCTCTAGCGTCGGCGTGTAGCGGACTCGCGTGGCAACTGTCATGGTGGCACCTGCGCTACTCACAGAATAACCCCTCGCCGGGGCGAGGGGTCTCTCGCGGTGCCACCCTGCTTCGGCCCGCCAGTAGCGAGCCCTCGTTTGCGGGCACGGTCGGTACAACTGCCGCCCTAAAGGGCGGGCCTTCTGACGATGCCCTGGGCTCTGCTAACGGTGCCCCTCCGGCGAGGCCTACTCTCGCTAGATGCTAGCGATTTCGGGTCGCGGCTCCCAGGCCCATTCCTCCTCAGCGTTGCGCCGGGCTCGCACCTAGTCCCGGCTCTCTGGGGCTTCGCTGGTGAGGAGTACTCTTCCTGTTCAGCGCCTCTTTAGTTGTGATTATAGGCTAGCGAAGCTTCCTGTCTCTGTCAAGTCGAATGTGAGAAGGTCAAGCAGAGTGCAGATGGTTGGTGCGACATAGGTCGCTCGCTTCGAGACGGCTGCGGAGGAAAGCACCGCGTGGCTCGGCCTGGTGCATCGTGGTCTTCTCACCCTCCCACCCTGGTATGCTTGGGGACACCCCCAAACCCCGCCAGGGGGTGACCCCCTCTGGCACTCCCCCCAGGTCTGCATATGGTCACAAGCCCCGGCGTCTGACGTGTAACTTTCAGCGCAACGATCGATGGGGTCACGGGGGTCGCTGCACCTCGCCGTAACGGGCGAGGGCGTACGCGGCGCGGGCGCAGTCCTCAGCGGTGAAGGCGGGGATGCCGGCGTCGCGGTAGCGGCGCAGGCCGGGGTTGTCGAAGGCGGCGCCGCCGAATCCGGAGACGACGACGGCCTTGCCGAAGCGCTTCGGCAGGCTCGTGACGCGCACCAGCAGCGCTTCGCTCTGCTCCGAGATGCTATCGCCGCCGCCGCCGCTGATGGGCGCGGTGATGATGCCGTCGATGTAGTCGAGCGCCGCGATGGTCTCCAGTATCTCCGTGTGCATAACGGGGTCCGGGCCAGGGCCGCCGAGGTCGATGGGGTTGCGGGCCGGCGGCGCGTGCGGCGGCAGCAGCTCCTGAAGGCGGGCCTGGGTCGCGGCATCGAAGAGCGGGAGCTCGAGGCCGAGGGCGTCGCAGGCGTCGGCGATGATGACGCACTGGGCGCCGGCGCCGTTGACGATGGCGACGCGGCGGCCAGGCGCCGCCCCAGCTACGGCGACAGCATCGGCCATCACGAGCAGATGGCCGCTCTCGGGCGCGCGGATAAGGCCGGCTTGTCGACAAAGGGCGTCGACCAGCCGGTCCTGCGTTGCCAGCGAGGCGGTGTGGCCCATGCTGCTGCGGGCGCCTGTTGGGGTACGCCCTGGTTTGAAGACGAGGATGGGCTTGCGGGGCGCGAGGGCCTTCGCTGTCTCGTAGAAGCGGCGGCCATCGCTGAATCCCTCGATGTAGAGGCAGATGGCCTTGGTGCGCTCGTCCTGGGCGAGGTACTCGAGGTAGTCGGCGAAGCTCAAGTCGGCCTGGTTGCCGATGGAGAGGCAGACGCTGACGCCCAGCCCTCGGGCGATCAGCTGCGAGCCGAGGCCCGCGGCGTAGGAGCCGCTCTGCGAGACGATGGCGATGCCGCCCGGGCGGGGCGCGTTGGGCCACATGACGTTGAAGTCGGCCGCGGCGGTGTAGATGCCCTGGCAATTCGGCCCTACGAAGCGCAGGCCGCCCGCCCTGGCGATGGCGACGGTACGCTCTTGGAGGGCGCGTCCCTCCTCGCCAGCTTCGGCGAAGCCGGCGGAGATGACGATGGCGGACTTGACGGCTTTAGCGACGCACTCCTCCATCACGCCTGGGACGAGATGGGCGCGGACGACGATGATGGCCATGTCGATCTCGTCAGGGATGGCACCGACGGTGGGGTACGCGGTCAGGTCCTGGATCTCGGGCTCACGAGGGTTGACGGGATAGAGTCGGCCCTTGTAGCCGGTGCGCTTCGGCCGGTCGACGACCCACCCGCCCCAGCGGCGTAGGTCGTTTGTCGCGCCGATGATGGCAACGGAGCGGGGCTCGAAGAGCGGGCCAAGCTGGTCCTTGATCGACGGCATGCGCGGCTCCTTGTGTGGCGGCCCGAGCGACTTGTGCAGCAGTATACTTATAACAGGCAGCACGTCGGGGCGGTTCGCGAACGGCCCCTACAACACAGGGACGGCGTTCAGAGAGGGCAAGAGAGTTCGCCCCTCACAAGCACTTTGTGTTAGTTGCTACTTTCGTAAGCAGTAGCTACAATAGCACCCATGAGCGTGTCGCCGGTGTTGAGCGCCATTGCCGAGCCCCGCCGGCTGGCGATCTTGGCGCTTGTCAAAGAGAGCGAGCTCTCCTCAGGGGAGATCGCCTCGCATTTTGCGGTCACGCGTCCGGCGATCTCCCAGCACCTTGGCGTGCTGAAGGCCGCGGGCCTAGTGGCCGAGCGGCGGGTGGGGACGAAGCGCTTTTATCGCGCTCGCCCGCAGGGGCTGGCGGAAATAAGGGCCTTCCTGGAGACGTTCTGGGATGATAGCCTTCAGCGCCTCAAACGAGCGGCCGAAGCGGAGGAAGGGAGGTAGCTGACGGATGGCGACGTGGGACGATAGGAATCCGTTGGTCAAGGAGATCCGAATACGGGCTCGGCCGGAGACCGTTTTCGCGTTCTTCATCGACCCCGAGAAGATGGTTCGCTGGAAGGGGATCAGCGCCGAATTGGAAGCGCGACCCGGCGGGATCTATCGCGTCGATATCAACGGCCGTGATGTGGCCCGTGGAGAGTATGTGGAGATCACTCCCTACACGCGCATCGTGTTCACGTGGGGGTGGGAGGGGGACGGCAGCCCGCTGCCGCCGGGAGCGAGCACCGTGGAGATCTCGCTGGTCCCGGATGAAGAAGGGACGGTCGTCCGCCTCCGTCACCTCCGCCTACCGCCCGATCAACGGGCGGCGCACTCGCAGGGCTGGGACCATTACTTGGCACGCCTGGCCACGGTCTCTCAAGGAGGCGACCCTGGCTCCGACCCGCTGGCGACGCTCGACGCGATGCACGGGGGCCAATAGTCCCTGTATCCGCCGGCGTATCTATGGTTGACGTAGCTCGGCTACCCCGGAAAGGAGGGCCTGCCTCAAGAACGGGAACTCGCTCCGGACCTCAGGGCTGACAATCTGCAAATGCGGGAGGAATCATGCCAAACCCGATCGTTCACTGGGAAGTCTACGGGAAAGATGGGAAGAAGCTTGAGGAGTTCTACAAGAACCTGTTCGACTGGCATGTGGAACACATAGACCAGATGAACTATGGCATGGTGGATACACATGCGGAAGGCGGCATCAATGGGGGCATTGGCCAGGAGACCGAACAAACGCCGGCGCGCGTCACGTTCTACGTCCAGGTCAACGACCTCGACGCGTACCTGAAGAAGGTGGAGAGGCTCGGGGGGAAGACCATAGCGCCGCCGATGGAGGTCCCAAACGTCGTCACCTTTGCGATGTTCGCCGATCCCGAGGGCAACATTATCGGTCTCGTGAAAGAAGGAACGATGTAGCGGCTGAAGGTGATTTGAAGTTCTGTTACGCCGGGGCCAGTTGTCGCTTTACCTGAGCGGCAGTGCTAACCTGAAACGGTCCCATCGAGAGCTTGCGTAGGGCGCGCAGGAAAAAGTGCCGCAACGAAATCTTGTGAGGAGGGATCATGCCCAGATTCATAGACCGCCACCCGTTCCAGCCGATACCAGCCGAGATCATCGCGCAGGTGAAGGCAAACCTCGGAAAGCCGGACCAGTTCGGCGTTACGGGGATTAACATGTTCACGAGCAAGGATTACCTCATGTGCTACTCCGAGGCTCCCAACGCGGAAAGCGTGCACAGAGAGCATGCAGCGATTGGCATCAATCTGGGCCCCGGCGACATCCAGGAAGTAACGAGCCTCGTCTAAACTACGTCGTCCGTCCGAGGCTGGAGGGCGCCCGCCCATCCAGCCCTTCCTACCCGCTGCTGTGCAAGCTCTCGACAGCACCAAGAGACGGCTCCGCTGCCTTTCTAGCAGCGGAGCTGTTTTCAGTATTGGAAGAGCCCTCATGCAGGGCGCGATACACCGCGACCCGGCTCACCTGCTGACGCAGGGCGACCTGCTTGACTGGGCTGGCCAGCACGGCTTCTCGGAGCAGGGCGCGCAGCCGCTGGGTGCTCCGCCGCCTCGGGCCGCAGAGCAGATCAGGCTCCACGAACACTGCCCCGCAGGCAGTGCAGCGGAAGCGGCGCTTTTGCAGGACAAGCCAAACGGGCTTCTCGCCGTCGACCTGGTCTCTCTTACGCTGAATGCGGCGATCGTGCACGCGCTCCGTCAGCGTGCCGCAGCGTGGGCAGGGCCATTCAGGCGTGTTGTAGGCGGCCTGCACTTCAATCCAGTCGCCTTTGTCCTGCCACTCTAGTATGAGGAGCGACGGGGGCGCGAGGTCTTCTGCAAAGTCGTCGGTCATCTTCCCTTGCGTCTTGGTGCGCAGATTGCTTCTCTGGACAAAACGAAGGACGGTGGCCGACCGTTACGCTGGGCATTGTGGTCATAGGTAAGAATGCCGTCGAAAGTCTTTCACGAGTTGCTCCAATGACTCCTAGTGCTTTGGGACGGCCGCGGGCGCCTCTCCCACGCCGCGGCGCACGTTTGGTATGATAGCGCCATGGAACATCCATTCTTGGAACGTTTGAGAGCAGGCCCGATCCTGGCCGACGGCGCGATGGGCACCATGCTCTACGCGCGCGGGATCGACTACCGGCGCTGCTTCGAGGAGCTCAACTACACGCAACCGGACCTCGTCCAGGGCATCCATCGAGACTACATAGCCGCGGGTGCCGAGCTGATTGAGACAAACACGTTCGGCGCGAACCGCTTTCGGTTGGCGGCGCATGGCCTGGAGGAGCGGGTCCGTGACTGCAACTACTACGGCGTCAAGGTGGCAAGGGAGGCGCGGGAAGTGGCAGGGGAGCCGGTGTTCGTGGCCGGATCGATCGGGCCAACGGGCCTGGCGATGCAGCCGGGGAGGCTTGTGCAGCCAGCGGAGGTCTTGACGGCTTACCGGGAGCAGGTGGAGGGGTTGTTGGAGGGTGGCGCCGATCTGCTTGTGTTTGAGACCTTCACCGACCTGGCCGAGTTGCGTCTGGCCGCTGTCGCTGCCCGGGAAGCCTGCGACTTACCGCTTATCCTGCAAATGACGTTCACCGAGGACGGGACGACCCTCGCCGGTGACACGCCAGAGGTGATTGCACGGGCGCTGAGCGACCTCGGCGCGGCGGCGATGGGGGTCAACTGTAGCATGGGACCGCAGGGCGTCTTCGAGGCGCTTTCGTTCATGCGACCGCTGACGGGCCTGGCCCTCTCGGCGTTGCCGAACGCCGGCTTTCCGGTGCGGGCGGGAGACCGCTATTTCTATCTGGCCTCACCCGCGTACTTCGCGGAGTACGCGCGGCGCTTTGTGTCCGAGCTGGGCATCGCCATCGTTGGTGGCTGCTGCGGCACCACGCCGGAGCACACAGCGGCGATGGCCGAGGCCCTGCGCACGCTTCGCCCCGCAACGCCGCTGCCAGCAGCCCCAACCGTCGTGGTCGTGCGGGCAACCGAGGAGGAGCTCGCCACACCGACGGCGAGCCCTGAGCCTACAACGCTGGCGCAGAAACTCGCGGCCGGCAAGTTTGTGGTCAGCGTAGAGCTCGACCCACCGAAGGGCAGCAACCCGAACAAGATCATCAAGGGCGCCGCGATGCTCAAGGAGCAGGGCGTCGACTGCATCAACATCGGTGATAGCCCCATGGCGCGCGTGCGCATGAGCGCTCTCGCCCTAGCCTATCTGGTCAAAGAGCAGGTGGGGATTGAGACGATCATCCACTTCACAACGCGCGACAGGAACCTGATGGCGATCCAGGCTGACCTTCTAGGCGCCCACGCCATGGGGATTCGCAACATCATCGCGCTCACGGGCGATCCGCCTCGCCTGGGAGACTACCCCAACGCAACCGGCATCTGGGATGTCGACTCCATAGGTCTCGTGCACATCTTGAAACAGCTCAATCAAGGTAAGGACTGGGCGGGCAACTCCATCGGGAGGGCGACGCGCTTCTTCGTAGCGGTGGCGGCGAACCCCAACGCGCTCGATGTCGGGAAGGAGAAGGAGCGATTCCGGCGGAAGCTGGAGGCCGGCGGTGACGTCGTCATGACGCAGCCGCTATACGACCGTGCCTCGGTTGAGCAGTTCCTGGAGGACTTCGGCCCCATCTCAGTGCCGGTGATCCTTGGGGTCCTTCCGGTGCAGTCCTTCCGGCATGCCGAGTTCCTGCATAACGAGGTGCCAGGGATCGAGATCCCGGCGTATCTCCGTGAGCGGATGCGCCTCGCCGGCGAGAACAGCCTCGCGGAGGGTATCGCGCAGGCGCGGGACTTCCTGTCGGACGTGCGTGACCTGGTGCAGGGCATCTACCTGATGCCGTCGTTCGGGCGATATGAGGTGGTGGCTGAGGTGGCGAAGGGCGTGGTGATGTAGACGATGCCGGCAGTCGGCGAGGCTGCGCCTGATTTCACCTTGCACAGCGCGCGCGGGCCGGTCACGCTGAGCGAGGTGCTGGCTCACCACAAGGTGGTCCTCGCCTTCTATGTGGAGGACGGCACGCCGACCTGAGTCCGCGAGCTGTCCTCTCTGCGAGAGGAGTACTCAACGCTCCAGGAGCTGGGAGCGGAGGTGCTGGCGATCAGCGCGGACTCGTTCGAGTCGCACTCCCGCTTCGCCGAGCGGGAAGGCGGATTCCCCTTCCCGCTCCTGAGCGACCCAAGGCTGGAAGCCATCAGCGCCTACGAGGTCATGGATGAACAAGGGCAGAAGGCGCGACGGGCCCTCTTCGTCGTGGCACAAAACGGCCGCATCGAATGCGCCATCCCTTACTACAACCCGGCGAACAGCGCGCAGTTTTTGGAGGTGTTTCAGGCACTGGGCATGAGCCTGGAGGACTAGGGGGACAACGAGGCGAGCGGCGCGGTGGTTTTCCTTCTAGCGCGCTGCTATGATGCGGCCAAGCAGAAAAGGAGGTGAGGTTCGATGAGCCTAAAGTACGTCGGGGGCATCATCTCCCTGATTGGGGTAATGTCATCGCTGTTCATGGGACTGGGGACGACTGGGTCCGGTGTCATGGTCGAAGGCGTGCTGCCGACAGCGCTCTTTTGGCTTTCCATTGTCGTGGGACTCGTGGGCAGCGTCCTAGTCCTAAGAGGCACCACAAAGGTGGGGGCGGTTCTGGCTCTGTTGAGTGGATTGGTCCTGATGGGGCTCGCCTTGTCTACTGGCAAAGTGGCGCCGTGGCTCCCGGGCGGCCTTTTGACCGTCGGCGGCGCCCTCGCGTTTCTCTACAAGGAGCCCGAGCTGGTCCAGAGCCAGTGGCGGATCCGACGCACCCCGCCGCCTAGCTCATAGCCGCGCCTCGCCGGCGCCGTAGAGGCGCTGGGCGACCCGCGCGACGCGCTCGCCCAGGAGGCGGGCCTGGGCGAGGTCTTCTTCCTGCAACTGGCGCGAGGCGGCAGCGCCATAGTAGGACGACGAGGCCAGCATGAGGTCGCTCCACGGCACTCCGACCACCAGCATCCCATAGCCCCAGAGGACATGCAGGAGGGCTAGGAGGGTAAATTCCTGGCCTGCGTTGCGTGAGCGACCCGCCACGAAGGCCGCGCCTACCTTGCCCCGCATGGGTTGACCCTCCCACAGCACCTCCATCGGGTCGCTGTCCAGCCACGATTTCAGGCGCCCCGAGATGCCGCTGAAATTGGGCGAGCCAAGGACGACGGCGTCGGCCGCGAGCATGTCCTCGGCGGTGGCGTCCTGAACGAGGCGCCGCTGGACGGTTGTGCCCGTCACGCCGGAGGCCCCTTCCTCGATTGCCTGGGCCAGCGGAGTCATGTTGCGGCCGAAGTCGTCGTAGACGATGAGTAGGTGAACGGGCATGGCGTTCCCTCGAGCGTCGTGGTCTGTCTTCTCAGTCCGTATGCGCTGCCAAAACGGCGGCCACAGCATCGGCCACAGAGGCGAGGGTGGCGCTGGCGCTTTTTACGCGCAGTGCGGCGTAGCACTCAGTTGCCGCGCCGCCAGTGTAGTCGCGCTCCTCGATGGGCTGGTCTTCCAGCAGGAGGAGGCTCCGTGCCGCCGCGGCATCTTCCAGGTTAGCGATGTTGCCAAAGCCAATTGGGACCGGGCAGATGACCACCAGGTCGGCGGCGCTCATGAGGGCGCGGTTGCGGCTACGGCTCTCCTCGTCCAGCGGCGAGAAGGCCGGGACGGTGATGGTCTCGATGTCCAGCAGACGGGCGACGCCCCGGTCCGTATCCTCCTCGCTGAGGATGCCGCAGGTCACCCGGTAGCCCGCCTCGTGAAGCAGATAGAGGACGCGGGCGCCCCGGCCCCCTCCAGCGATGACATGCAGATGAGCTCTTGCCTTGGTCGAGCGAGGCCCCTGTGACCACTCCGCTGGACCCAGCACGGTCACCACAGGAGCCTCCGTCAGCGGGTCGACGGCGACGAAGGCACGCACCCCGAAGGCCGCCGCCAGGTTCTCCGGCGTGAGCACGGCCCAGGGAGGGCCCTCAGCGAGGACCCGGCCCTCGTGCAAGAGCAGGAGGCGGTCGCAGTAGCGGGCGGCGAGGTCCAGGTCGTGGAGGGCGGCGACGGCGGTGAGCCCTTCGCGAACGAGGCCCTTGACCAGGCTGAGGACCTGGAGCTGGTGCTGGATGTCGAGGTTGGCCGTCGGCTCGTCCATCAGCAGGAGGCGGGGCTGTTGGGCGAGAGCGCGGGCCACGATGACCCGCTGCCGCTCGCCGCCGGAGACGGCGGTGATGGGCCGTTGGGCCAAGTGCGCCGCGCCGGTGAGGGCCAGCGCACCCTCGGCGACGTGCCGGTCGCGGCTGCTCTCAAGCTCGAAGCGGCCCAGGAAGGGAGAGCGGCCCATGAGCACGACTTCAAGGCAGGTGAAGCCGAAGTCGAGGCTGGTGCTCTGGGGCACCTGGGCGATGACCTGAGCAACAGCGCGCGGACTCATG
>DATDQG010000134.1:0-5550 GCA_035292365.1 Dehalococcoidia bacterium | reverse complement strand
GTCCGGCCCCTCCGGCGCTGAGCGCAGAGGAGCGGGGGCTCCTCGTGCGGGTTGACAAGGGGTGGGCGCTGGCGGCGGACTACGTGCCACCCGACCTCATGCCGGTGACGGGCGTTCCCCAGGCGCTGCCGGGGCAACGGATGCGTACCGTGGCGCTCACCGCGCTGCAGCGCCTGGCGGCCGAGGCGCAAGCCCAGGGGCATGTCCTCTCGGTGCGCTCTGGGTACCGGTCGTACGCCGAGCAGGAGGCGACCTACACCTACTGGGTCGCGCAGATGGGTGAGGCGGAGGCGGCGCGGGTCAGCGCGCGCGCGGGCCACAGCGAGCACCAGCTCGGCACGGCGGTGGACCTGACCAGTGCCGCAGTGGGCTACGACCTGGTCGAGTCGTTTGGGACGACGCCCGAGGGGCTCTGGCTGGCGGCGAACGGCCACCGCTTCGGCTTCACGCTGAGCTATCCGGCGGAGAAGGAAGCGGTCACCGGCTACGCCTACGAGCCGTGGCACTGGCGCTATGTGGGCGAGGCGATGGCGACCTGGCTCCGCGACCGCGGCCTCACCCTGACGGAGTGGCTGCGGGAGGGAGGCTAGACTGTGGCGGCCTACCTCTGCTCGAGGTCTCGCTCCGTGAAGCCAAGGTCTCGCAGGATGGTATGAAGAGTCCCTCGTGGCACTTCGCCACGGTGGCGAGGAATCAGCGTACGGCGGCCCGTGCTCGGATTCCACCAAACTTCATGTCTTGCAGCTTCGCGACGCAGAACAATGCCAAGCTGTCTCAACCGGCGTTTCAGCTCCCCATAGGTCACTTGCCCCTGCCGACCGTCTTCGCCTTGGGCTGCACACGGCGAAATGGATGTTCTTCGATTAGGACAGGCAGGGATGCCTTGGCAGGACTACCTTCGACGAGACGCACGCTTGAGGGAAGAGTGCCTCCTTCCTCTAAATGAAGGTCGGCCACCATGACGACCACATCCTGGATCTCTGCGAGGGCTTGAGCGAGGGTCTTCGCATCGACCCGGCATCCTTGAAGTCCAGGCACTTCGACGCGCCACAACTCGTCTTCCGTCCGACTGATGCGCAGATCGATTTCGTACATGTGTGTCATTGCTGGCTTTTCTCCTTGGACACCTCATCGGTAACGGCCGACCATGCTACTTCACGCTGCTCTCCCGTCCCCATGTCCCGCAGGGTAACCGTTCCCTCCGCCATCTCCGTCTCGCCGAGGATGGCGGCGTAGCGGGCGCCGAGGGCGTTGGCGCTGCGGAGGTGGGCGCGCAGGCTGCGGTCGCCCACGCCCAGGACCGCCGAGACGCCATGGGCGCGGAGCTGCGCCGCCAGGCGCATGGCCGCGTCGCGGGCTGCGGTCCCGATCGGCGCAACGTACACGCTGGGTCGCTCTGCCTCGGGCAGCGCGACCTCCTGCTGGCGGAGCATCTGGAGGGTGCGCTCGATACCCAAAGCGAAGCCGACGCCCGGCGTGGCCCGCCCGCCGAGCGCTTCCATGAGCCCGTCGTAGCGCCCGCCGCCGCCGAGGGCCGACTGAGAGCCCGCAGGCTTCGGCTCCACCTCCCAGATGGTGCGCGTGTAGTAGTCGAGGCCGCGGACCAGACGGTGGCTCTCGACGAAGGGGATGGCTAGTGTGGCCAAGTAGCCACGCAGCATATCGTAGTGGGCCTGGCAGTCGGCGCAGAGGTAGTCGGCGCTGTGCGGCGCCTCGGCGATGATGGGCTGGCAGCGTTCCTCCTTGCAGTCGAGCAGGCGTAGGACGTTCCGCTCGTAGCGCTCGCGACAGGTGGCGCAGACCTCCTCCAGGTGGCCGGCGTAGTACGCCGAGAGTGCCTGCAGGTAGCCAGGGCGGCAGGCCGGATCGCCGATGGAGTTGAGGACTAAGGTGAGCTCGCGCAGCCCAAGCTCGCTGTAGACGCGCCAGTGCAGGTCGATGGCCTCGGCGTCGAGGGCGGCATCCGCCTCGCCGACAGCCTCGATGCCGAACTGGTGGAACTGGCGATAGCGGCCGGCCTGAGGGCGGTCGTAGCGGAACTGCGGGCCCAGGTAGTAGAGCTTCACCGGCTGCGGCCAGGAGGCCATGCCGTGCTCCAAGTAGGCGCGGCAGACGCCGGCCGTCCCCTCTGGCCGCAGGGCGAGGGAGTTGCGGCCGCGGTCCTCGAAGACGTACATCTCCTTGTCGACGATGTCGGTGCCTTGGCCGACGCTGCGGGCAAACAGGCCGGTGTCTTCAAAGATGGGCGTGTCGATGCGCGCGTACCCGTAGCGCTGCGCGATAGTCTCGGCCGTGCGGAGGACGTGGCCCCAGGCGGCTTGGTCCTGAGGGAGGATGTCGGTCGTGCCTCGCGGCGCGCGGTACATGGGGAATCACTGTACACGGAGGAGCGGGAGTCATGCAAAGCCGCAGCGGCCCTTCAAGAAGCGGGTCGAAAGCGGGACGCCATGGTAGTATACTGCTTTTGATTATGGTTACCATCCCACAGATTCTAGGCCTCGAGACGCTGCGCCAAGCGGTGAGCTACCTGCCGGCGGACCGGTGGCCGCTGATAGAGACGGCGTACCGTTTCGCCGAGGAGGCACACGCCGGCCAGATGCGGCTTTCGGGCGAGCCGTATGTGCAGCACCCGCTGCACGCCGCGCTCGAGACGGCGCGCCTGCAGATGGACGCGGTGACCATAGCGGCCGCGCTCCTCCATGACGTGGTCGAGGACTGTAATGTCTCCCTGGAGACCATCGAGGCGCGCTTCGGGCCAGAAGTGCGGCGTCTCGTCGATGGCGTGACGAAGCTGTCGCGCATCACCTTCGGCCCGACCGATGAGACGAAACGCCGCAGCATGGATGACCAGGCTTGGTTGGAGAGCCTGCGCAAGATGTTCGTGGCCATGGCCGAGGACCTGCGCGTCGTAGTCATCAAGCTGGCCGACCGCCTCCACAACATGGAGACGCTGTCGGCGATGGAGCCAGCCAAACAGCGCGTGATCGCGCAGGAGACACGCGATATCTACGCCCCGCTAGCGAGCCGTCTCAATGTCTGGGACTTCTACAGCCGCCTGGAGGACCTGGCGTTCCGCTATCTGGAGCCTGAGCGCTACGCGGAAGTGGAGCGTTTGGTGGCCCAACGGCGAGCGCCGGAGGAGGCGTACATCCTGCGGGCGACGGCGGCCTTGCACCAGGCGCTCGGCGAGGCCGATCTGAAGGTGGTTGAGGTCTCAGGAAGGGCGAAGCACCTGTACAGCGTCTGGCAGAAAGTGCAGCGCTACGCGGCGCAAGGGAAAGGCTTCGAGGACATCTACGACCTGGTGGCGGTGAGGGTGATCGTCGGCACGGTTGGCGATTGCTACGCCGCCCTGGGCGTCATCCACCAGCTTTGGCCGCCGCTGCCAGGCCAGTTCGACGACTATATTGCAACGCCGAGGAACGGCCTTTATCGGTCCCTGCACACCGCCGTCATCGCGCTCGAGGGGCATCCGCTCGAGATCCAGATCCGTACCCAGGAGATGCACCGGGTCGCCGAGTATGGCGTGGCGGCGCACTGGGCCTACAAGGATGGCGTGCGGCCAGAGGAGCGGGTCGCGTGGCTGCGCCAGCTCCTGGAGTGGCAGCGGGACCTTTCCGGGTCCGATGAGTTCCTGGAATCGGTGAAGGAGGACATCTTCGCCGACCAGGTGTTCGTCTACACGCCAAGGGGTGACATCAAGGAGCTGCCTGCCGGCTCGACGCCTATCGACTTCGCCTACCGCGTCCACACGGAACTGGGCCACCGCTGCATCGGCGCCAAGGTCAGCGGCCGGTTGGTCCCGCTCAATTACAAGCTGCAGAACGGCGATGTTGTGGAGATCCTCGCTGCAAAGGGCGAGCGTGGTCCCAGCCGCGACTGGCTCAATCCCCACCAGGGCTACATCGCCACCACGAGCGCCCGCACCAAGGTCCGGCAGTGGTTCCGTCGGATGGCGCGCGCGGAGAACGTTTCGCTAGGGAAATCGATGTTGGAGAAGGAGCTACGCCGCCTCAGCGTCCCCTTCGGCCGCATGGAGGAACTGGCGAAGCTGTTCAAGTACGAGCATCTCGACGAGTTCTATGAGGCGATCGGCATCGGTGAGGTCAGCACGGCCCAGATAGGGCATCGCTTGGCGCCGCCTGAGCGGCCCCCGGAGCCTGAAAGGGCCCCGGTGCTCCCCAAGGCTGGTGCGCCTGAGATGCGGGTCCTTGGTGTCGGCGACCTGCTGACGCGCCTCGCGCGTTGCTGCATCCCGGTACCGGGCGACCCAATCGTCGGCTTCATCACGCGGGGACGGGGCGTCACCATTCACCGGAGCGACTGCCCTAACGTGGGAAGGGGCGATGAGGAAGAGCGGCTAACAACGGTGGCCTGGGGCGAATCGACCGAGCATTACGTGGTGCCGGTGCGCATCGAGGCCTGGGACCGCGTGGGCCTCCTGCGCGACGTGACGAACATCATCGCAGCCGAGGCAGTGAACCTGCGGCAGGCGGTGACGCGAGTGCATCCGAACCAGACCGCGACCGTCGTCGCCACCCTGGACGTGAAGGACCTGCAGCAGTTGGAACGGATCCTCGCGCGGCTGCAGGGGTTGCGCTCGGTGATCGAGGTGAGCCGCTCGGTGTCCGTAGGGGGGCGGGGAAGCTCTTAGGACTGCTGCCCCGGCTGTAAGGCCGCTGATGTCGGACCTGCTGGGCGCTGCAGGCCGACATCAGCGACCCAGGCCGCCCCTAGTCGTCGGCTGGTTCGGGCGTCTTGGTGGGTGAGGGCGTTCTGGTGACGGCTGGCGTTCGGGTGGTCGTGGGTGAAGCCACGGGTGTCGGCGTGCGCGTGGGCGTGCTCGTCACCGTTGGGGTCGGTGTGCGGGTCGGCGTTGGCGTCCTGGTCGCCGTAGGCGCGGGCGAAGACAGGCTGCTGGAGCGCTCGCCGTGGCGCTGGTCAGCGTCATCATCTCGATCGTCGTCGCGGTCATCATCGTCATCATTGCGCATATCGGTGTCGTCGTCCCCGTTATCGTTGTCCGCTCCGGGTTCGCCCACCTCTATCTCACGGGCCAAGATGGTGTTAGCGCTCTGAAAGATGCCCTTCACGCCGATGGTCTTGCCGGCTAGGTCGGTGCAAAGGAGCGGCTTGTCGTCGGGCCCCTCGATCGTGCTGGCGCCGTCGAGGTTGACGGTGTGGGTCGCGCCATCGCTCAGGACGACGAGGCTGGTGGGGCAGCTGAGGCTCTGGACCGTCCCTTTGATCTCAACAGTCGTGGCTTGGACCAGAACGGTCGCGGTAGCTTGGGGTGTCTGGGTAGGCAGCACGCGAACCTCGCGGGCGAGGATTGTGCCATTGGGTTGGAGGGAGCCCTCGATCTTCACTGAGAGGTTCGGCACAAGGTCGGCACACGCTAATTTCTGGTCGTTGGGCCCCTCGACTTCGGTGCTGGCAGCGAGCACGACCGTGCGCGAAGTGCCATTGCTCACGACGACGAGGGCGTTGCCCGCACAGGCGGTGCTGATGGTGCCTGCTACTTCGATCTCGGCTGCTGAGGTTGAGGTC
>DATDQG010000133.1:0-9483 GCA_035292365.1 Dehalococcoidia bacterium | reverse complement strand
GAGTGCTACGAGAAGGCACTGGCGATCAAGCCGGACAAGGACGAGGCCTGGAACAACATGGGCGTCGCCTACAGGCACAGGGGTGAGCACGACCGGGCCATAGAGTGCTACGAGAAGGCACTGGCGATCAAGCCGGACAAGGACGAGTCGTGGAACAACATGGGCAACGCGTACAGTGCGAAGGGTGAGCACGACCGGGCCATAGAGTGCTACGAGAAGGCGCTGGCGATCAAGCCAGAGAGGCTCGAGTCTTGGAACAACATGGGCAACGCCTACAAGCACAAGGGTGAGCACGACCGGGCCATCGAGTGCTACGAGAAAGCGCTGGCGATCAAGCCGGACAGCCCCGAGGCTTCGTACAACCTCGCGTGTGCGTTCTCTCTCAAAGGCCAGGTGCCGGAGGCTGTGGAGCATCTGACCCGAGCAGTGGCGCTGAACGAAAGCTATAAAGAAAACGCACGGTCACATTCAGACTTCGACCCCATCCGCAACGACCCCGAGTTTTGCAAGCTGGTCTACGACTACAGCCAGTAGCGCGACTGAGTTCCGCCTTCCTGTCTCGCAGTAGTAAACTTGCGCCAAGGCTGCGGGACAAGGAGGATATCATACGTACCGCCTTCATCGGTGGCGGCTTCATGGGCGAGGGGCTTATCGGCGCCATTTTGCGCCGCGAGGTCGCTCGACCCGCCGACCTCGTCGTCGCCGACATCAGCCGCGAGCGCCACGACACGCTTCTTCTCGCGCGTCGCCATCACGCGCGTCATCCGCATCGGTGAGTGAGATCAGTTGCCGAACAGAATGGGGGCCCTCGCCAGTAGGGGACCTTCATACCCCAGCCATAGCCTCGGCGTTGGGCCCATCTCCGTCCTCGCCTCTTATGGCTTCCCACCCCTCGCGGACCACAAGGGGCACCATGGCGAGTGCAGCCGTAGGATCGGCCCACCACCAGCCAAAGAGCGTATTTGCGCCCAGGCCCAAGAGCAGTGCGAAGGCGAGGTAGCTACACACAATCTGCTCAGTGGCACCCGCAGCTAGTGCGCGGCTTCCGAGTCGATCTGCGACGCGGCGCTTAAAGATAAAGAACAGAGGCATAAAAAGGAGGGACAGAACAGAGAGCACGATGCCCGGAAGACTCGGATCGGCGGCCTGTTGCGCGAGAAGGCTTCGCCCAGCTTGCACGACGATAAAGACCGCCAGAGCCATCAGCGTAAGCCCGACGATGAGCTCCGCCCGCCGCTCAGTTCGACTCTCCGCTTCATCCTGACCTTCAACACGGAGTCGCCAGAGAATGATGGCAGCTGCCGAGACCTCAATGCCACTGTCAAGCCCAAAACCGATGAGGGCAATGCTTCCCGCAGCCAACCCAAATAGAATGGCCGCCCCCATCTCGAAGAGGTTGTAGACGATATCCGCTACTTGAAGCCAGCGACTCCAGCGGAATAACGCGGTGCGCTCCTCCGGCCCGATCACAGCTTGTGCCATTAATCCTCTCCTTAATCGTTCTGGCTCTGACCTTGACATTGCCTATCAAGAACGCATATCTTATCGCCGGGGAATTATATAACCGCCAACCGATACGAAGCAAACTACTTGGAGGATTCCGCCAGTGTCTGTTCAAGCCTCAGCGGCGCATAGCGTGAAGGCAAAGCTCTTTCGGGGCTTGGCAGACCTTTCGCGTTTGCGCGTATTGGAGTTCCTGCGTGAGGGACCTCGGTGCGTTTCAGAAGTGATTCAGGCTACAGGTCTTTCGCAACCTAATGCTTCTGGGCATCTCACCTGTTTATGGGAATGTGGTCTGGTGAACAGGGAGAGACGCGGCAGGTATGTTTATTACTCTATCGCCGACCCGCGGGTTGAAGCCCTGCTGACGGCAGGCGATGATCTGCTGATCCGCGTGGGAGAGAGCGTGTACATCTGTACCCGGTACGAGGAATCTGCCGGGTAGTGAAACTCTTGCTGTCAGCCTGGGAGTTGGTACTCAGACGAAGCCTGGCGAACTGGCGCCTTCTCTCCAGCGTGTTGGCTGGTGTGGTCGTTGCCGTTGCCCTCCTGGCAAGCGCTCCCCTTTATGCAGATGCGCTCAGCCTGCTCGGCTTGGCCCATCAGCTTCAGCAGCGTACGCCGGAGCTGCTCGATGTGCAGGTACAAGTCTTCAACGAGCCAGGGCAACCGGATACTTATGCCCGGATGGACAAAGCCATCACCAACGAGGCCCGGCTCCGGCTGGGTCCGGTCCTGGAGTCAGAAGCTCGCCTGCTCCGGACCGCTGCCTTCTATACAGTTGATCCAGATGAGGCCGATCAGCTCATCAAAGCATTGGAGGCACAGGAACAAGCGTTGCGGACCATCGCCGAGGAGTCAGAACGAGCGTCACAGATTCGCCGTGAACTCCAGGCGCCCACGGATGCAGCGGTGGGGACGCAATCGCCTGACGCAACTGCTGGCTTAGAAAAGGCAACCATCGAAAGCAAGCAGGCGAGCCAGGCGGCCTTCGATGCCGAAGCCCGGCTTGACAGTGCACTGCTAGCTGCCGAGCAGGCGACCCGGTCCCGGCTGCTGGCGGAGCGGGCGCTTACACCCGGCAATGCACGGCGCCAGCAAGCCTATGAAGACGCCTTGAAGGCCGAAGCCGCGACCCAAGAAGCGGTCAACATCCTCAGCGAAGAAGCCAGAAGAGCCACTTCGGCTGCTGTCGAACCTAACCAGCGGTTGGAGAGGGCCAGACTGGAGGCCCTGGCGTCTCAAGAGCCCGCGTTGCGTCGGAGGGTTGAGGACCTGACGAAACTCCTAAACGACACCGAAGCGCGCGTGCGAGACGAGAACGAGCGGCTTCCCGCCCTTAGATTGGCCCAGCGTGAGGTCTGGCACACGGAATCACGCGACCGCGGATACCTCCTGTCACTCACGGACCTGCAAAAGCACGTTCGGCTGATCGAAGGCGCCTTTCCAAAGCCATTCCTACCAGCTGACGGGCGAGCCGGAAGCAGCGTCGAAGTACTCATAGATCCAGCAACCGCTCAACAGGAGGGACTGCGTGTCGGCAGTGAACTCGCGGCTCTCCCTTCATGGCGTGATAGCACGGACGAGTTGGTGTTACGTGTCGCCGGCGTCGTTGAGCCGCTCGATCTGAACGAGGAGTTTTGGCTCAACGAAAATCCCTTCCTGCTTGATACGCCTGGTCCGCGCGACCCTGAGCCCCCCGTTACCTGGCAGACGGTCTCCTTCTTTGTGCCATCTGAAACTATCCTGGGCGGCGTCGCCGCTCTCTTCCCCGCTCATGACGCACACCAATTCTCGTGGCGCTTCTTCATTGAGCCGAAGAAGTTGCTCTCACTGGACACCCGGCGGTTTGAAAACGACTTAGAAACCCTGAGAGTAAATACCGAGTCCGCTGCCCCAGGTAGGCAACTCTTGACGGTCCTAAGGGAAGAGCTGAGCAAGTACCACACGAAGCTTTTGTTAACGCGGGTTCCGGTCTATCTGGTCTTGCTCCAGGTGGTGGGAGTCATCCTGTATTACCTGACCATGGTAGGGAACATGCTCGTGGAACGTCGTGCCGCAGATGTTGCCCTTCTTCAAGACCGCGGCGCGAGTATACGGCAGATCCTCACCCTCAACGCGATGGAAGGAGTACTCCTTTGCGGGGTAGCGTTCATCGTGGGGCCTTTTCTGGCTCAAAGCTTTACAGCGCTCCTTGGCAAGACCGCCACCTTTCAGTCTCTCAGCGGTGGCGGGCTTTTGCCTGTCAGGCTCACCCCTGACGTTTTTTGGCTGGCCGCGCTTGCAGCGGTCCTCGCCTTCTTCGCGCTTCTTGCTCCTACATTCCAGCTAGCACGGCGAAGCCTCGCGGCTCAGCGAGCCAGCCTTGCGCGCCCCGCTCCGCAAGCTTGGTGGCAGCGCTACAATCTCGACTTGCTCTTTCTTTTGCTTGGGGGTCTGCTCTACTGGCAAGTAAGCCGGCAAGGCTTGTTAAGCCGTACGGGTATATTCAGCGAGCTCAGCTTCGACCCCGTGCAATTGCTGAGTCCGACGTTGCTGGTGGTGGCTACGGCCATCGCCTTCCTGCGTCTCTTCCCTTTGTTGCTCACTTTCGCTTCGCGGTTGTTCTCGGGCGATCTGTCTGCCACGTCATATCTCGGTCTACTGTTTCTGGGACGGAACTCGCTTCCCTACACGCGGCTCATCCTCCTTATTACCCTGATAACGGCCGTGGGCTTCTTCGTCGCGCTCTTTTCCGGCACGCTTGGGCGGAGCCTACGGGAACGAACGGCCTATACCACCGGCGCTGACGTCCGCGTGGCGCGCATTGCTAACTTCGAGCAAGGCCCCGGCGCCTTTCTTCCACCCTTCAAGGCCATCGCCGGCGTCGAAGAGGCGATGCCCCTGCATCGCAATAGCGCTCGACTCGTTGGGCGGAGGGCGGCCGCCGAAGGTGTAGTGCCGCAGGTGCTAGCCCTTCCTCGACAGGCCGCTGCTGGTATCGCTTTCTTCCGGAGCGATTTCTCAAAGCAGCGCTTAGAGGAGCTGATGGGGCTTTTGAAGCCTGAGCCCGTGCTGGAAGGCAGGACCCTGCTTCCGAGCGCTGTCAGATTGCGGCTGCGGGTACAAGCCGTTGAGCCATGCCGCGGTTGCCTGCTGTACCTGCGAGTGCATGACAGCGCTGGCACCTATTGGGACCTGGAAATAGCAAAGAGGGAGGGACTGGACGTCCTCTCGGGCGCGATCGCCTCCCCAGAGTGGCGCCAATATACTGTCGATCTCCCCGCCGGTTCGCCCCCGTTCACATTCATCGGATTCAACATAGCTGCTGGACGGGAGGTAGCTGGATCCACTGTACCGGCCGGTAGCTTGCGGTTTGACGCCATCGAAACGGTTAATGCCTCGGGCGCCGTCACTAAGGTTGAAGATTTCGAGTCCCTCTCCAGGTGGGAGCTGCTCGATCGAGGTATCACGGCGTCCCCCAACACGCAAGTCGCACCGAGCGACAGTTTCGTTGCCGACAGTGCCAATGCTGTCCAAGGCAGTTACTCTGGAAAGTGGACTTGGCGCGCGGGTGCCGGCTTGCCCGCGCTGCAGGTGCCCCGCCAACAGGTGCCAATACCAGCGATCGCCAGCAGCGCCTTTCGCAAAGCAGCCAACCTATCGGCCGAGGGACAGCCGACGGTGAGTCTAAGCGTCGGTGGTCGCACTGTTTCAGTCAAGATAGTGGGTGACATCGAGTATTTCCCCACCCTCTCGCCGGGCGGTTCGGGCTTTATCATTGTCGACCTCGCCGAGGTAAGCCGTGTTGTCAACTATCTGCCCGGGTACGGCCTCTACCCGAATGAGGTCTGGATATCGACGAAGGCCAGAGGCCCGGCGCGCGAAGGGCTCCTTACGGAGCTTAGAGCGCTCGGCACGTTCAACACAGTGATCTACGACGAAGGAGAATTGATGCGGCGCGCAACTGCGGACCCGCTCGCTTCGGCCGGCTGGCAGGGCGTATTGAGCCTTGCCTTTCTTGCGGTCGCTGGTATCGGCGTTCTGGGCTTCATGGTCTACGCATACATGTTCGCCCAACGGCGCCAGCTCGAGTTCGCGGTTCTGCGCACGATGGGATTCTCCGCCCGACAGATTAACCGTCTGGTCTCGTTCGAGCTGGCGCTGGTTGTCCTAGTAGGGATCGCCGTCGGCAGCATCATTGGGGCCGTCATGGGAAGCATCATCTTGCCGTTCCTGCAACTCACGGAGCTGGGCGAACAGGTTCTCCCACCCTTTGTGCTGACTATCGGATGGGCCGAGCTTATCGGCATTTGTGGTATTCTTCTCGCAGCCTTCGTCATAGCTTCCGCCATAACGTCTCGCTTCTTCTTTCGACTCTCGATCACGCGACTCATACGGATTGGCGAATGAAAATCGACTCTGCGGCCGGTCGGGTCCTGGTCCCGGAGGAGCCGTTCGTCCTCTGCGAGGACGTGATCAAGATCTACAAGACGGCCGAATTGGAGGTCGTAGCCCTGCGTGGGTTGGACCTCACGGTGCAACGCGGGGAGTTCATCGCCATCATCGGCGCGAGCGGCAGCGGCAAGAGCACCCTCCTGAACATCTTGGCAGGCGTCGACTCGCCTTCCGCCGGCCGCGTGCGCGTCGGCGACCATGACCTGCTGCACATGCGGCCACATCAGGTGGTGGCTTACCGGCGCCACCAGGTTGGTCTCGTCTGGCAGCAGCTCGAGCGAAACCTGATCCCCTACCTGAGCGCGTGGCAGAACGTCGAGACCCCGCTCATCATCGCGGGCTGGGCTCGTGGGGCACGGCAGCGCCGGATCACCGAGCTCCTGGAGACTGTCGGAATGGCCGACCGTGGGAAGCACCTGCCCTCCGCGCTCTCGGGCGGCGAGCAGCAGCGCCTGGCCATCGCGGTTGCCCTGGCGCCCCGTCCCGCCCTCCTGCTGGCCGACGAGCCCACCGGCGAGCTGGACACGTTGAGCGTGCGGGCGATCTTCGACCTGCTGAGGAGCCTGCGCGGACAGTTCGGCACCACCATCATCGTGGTGACGCATGACCTCGCCATCGCCTCGCAGGTGGACCGCGTGGTCGCCATCCGCGATGGGCGCACCAGCACCGAGGTGTTCCGCCGGGTGGACGGGGAGCAGGCGCGCCACGAAGAGTTCGCGGTGGTGGATGTGGCCGGCCGTGTGCAGTTGCCTGCCGAGCTGCGGGAGCGTCTCCGGATCGGCCAGCGCGCCCGCATCAGCCTCGAAGGGGACCATGTTGCCATCCGGCCCGAGACCGCGGGGGATGGGAAGGGCTCCTAGGGTGGCGTCGCCGCTGGTCCGGCTCGAAGAGGTGACTCGCCACTTCGGCAAGGGCGGCGACCTCGTTCGCGCCGTGGACGGCGTGAGCCTCGATATTCCAGCCGGTGTGTTCTTCGCCGTGGTCGGGCGATCGGGTTCCGGCAAGACCACCCTCCTGAACCTTGTCGGCGGCCTCGACCGGCCGACGGGCGGACGCATCGACTTCGCTGGGGCGGAGATAAGCTCGCTGCCAGAGAGTGGACTGACCGACTTCCGCCGCCGTTCGGTCAGCTTCGTCTTCCAGTCCTTCGGCCTGCTGCCGCTCCTCTCCGCCTACGAGAACGTCGAGCTGCCGCTGCGGATTGCCGGCGTTCCGGCCAAGGCGCGCGGTGAGCGCGTCCGCCGAGTCCTGGACCTCGTGCGGCTGACGCCTCGCGCCGCGCACCGGCCCTACGAGCTGTCCGGCGGTGAGCAGCAGCGCGTGGCGATCGCCCGAGCGCTGGTCACGGAGCCGCGGCTCATCATCGCCGACGAGCCAACCGGCGAGCTGGACTCACGGACGGGGGCGGCCGTGCTCGATCTGTTCGCCGAGGTTGTCAGGGCGCAACGGGTGACGGTGCTCATCGCCACCCACGACCGTGCCATCTATGAGCACACGGCGCACATCGTCGAGATGGAGAACGGTCGGGTCCGCCCCCTGGGCGCCCTCGCCGAGGCGGCGCGGGAGGAAGAGCGCGCCGTGCGGCAGACTATCTTCGGCGCCCAGCGCTGACCGGGTTCCCGCTAGCTCTCTGCTGCGGGGATCTCGACGCGTCTTCCGGTGCGAGACGACTCGCGCACCGCGTCCAGTACCTGCTGGACGCGGTAACCGTCGTAGAAGTTGGGCGTGGGCGATGTGCCTTCGCGGATGCCCCGCACGAACTCCCGCACCATGAGGCGGTACGGCATCAGGCGGTCGTCGCGGGCGTCCGCGAACGGTTGGAGGCGCTCCGGGATGGGCAGCTCTTGGAGCCGCTCCTCGCCGAGCTTGGCGCCCAGCAGGGTGCCGTGCGCCGGTGGATTGACGCCCCGTTGCGGCGTGGCCAGCGTCCCGTCGCGGCCGTATACCTCGACGGCGGGGCCCGAACCGTAAGCGGCGGCGTTGCTGCCGATCATGGTTGCCGAGCCGCCGTTGGCGAAGTCGAGGGTGAACGTGAACGTGTCGTCCGCGTCCGCCTGAACGACGCTGGAGTCGGGCAGCGTGCGGTCAGGGTACAGGGAGGCGACGCGACCCGAGACGCTCTTCACGTCGCCGAACCAGTGGCGCAGACAGTCGATGTAGTGAGAGCCTAGGCCCCAGAGAAACCCCGCTCCCTGGGCCGCCTCGTCCCGCTGTGCGGCGAAGGGGCGCGCCTGGCGAGGAGCAGTGGGCCCAAGCAGCAGCCGCATGACCGCCATCTTGAGCGGGCCGATGTAGCCCTCGTCGAGCAGCTCCTTCACGCGCATCCTGGCGGAGGCGAAGCGGAACTCGTGGCCGACCATCGCCGTGAGGCCGCGCCGCTGCGCTTCGAGCCACATCTCTCGCGCCAGCCCCTGGTTGGTGGTGAAGGGCTTCTCGCAGAGCACGTGGAGGCCGGCCTCCAGCGCGGCCATCGTCATCGGATGGTGCAGCGGCACCGGCGAGACGACGCTGATGGCGTCGAGGTCATTCCGTTTCAGCATCTCGGCATAGTCGGTGTAGACGTTGGCTATGCCGAACCGCTCGGCGGCGGATTGGACGCGCTCCGGGCGCCGCGAGCAGACCGCAACGACCTCAATTCCTTCGGATTGCAGACCCGGGAGATGCACTGTCGCTCCGAACCCGACCCCGACGACGCCCATACGGACTGGTCCGTCTGCCATGGCTGACTCCTCTCGTGCTACGAAGGTGAATGGCTATCTCTGCCCCCGCCGGTAACGAGGGCATGGACAGACACTATATTGTCCGGACGTAGCGTGCAAGCTGGCTGGGCGCCTGCTGGCGTCGCGGTCAGCTCATCGCTTCGCTGTCGCGCGGCAGCGCGTTGCGCATGCGGATGATCGAGAACTGCAGGGTTGAGGCGACCACGGCGTCGCGGAGCCTCCAGAGAGATGGCATCACGCGCAGCTCGACGTCGCGCTTCAATAGCTCGGCGAGGAGATCGTCTATGGTGACGACCGAGCGGGGAGAGACGGGCTCGTGGGAGATGTAGTAGCCGGCGCCCGCGTCGATCACGCTGAACGTGTGGCCGGACATCTCGTACTGGTAGAGGCGCTGGCCGGCGACCGCCTTGAACCAGCGTGACTCGATGGCCACGACGTGTTTCGCTGCGCTGTGGCCTAGCAGGCGCTCGATGTCGGCTGACGTGCTGTCGGGGAGTGCGTAGAAGGTGACGCGGGGGCAGTCTCGCGGCAGCAGGTAGTTTTGCAGGTGCGCCTCGTCGATCGCCCAGACCACTGCCCTTTCCGGTGTGAGGAGAGTCACCGAGACAGGAGCGACGGGGCGCGGCTCGAAGCGGGCAATGTCTGGTATGTCGCTGACGTGGAAGAGGGTGTCCGGCATCGCTCATTGCCTTCGGTCTGATACGCTGGTCTTCCCGCCCGCCCGCCCGAGCGTCTCAGGGATACCTAAGACCTAGCCGAGGGGGCTTGCCCCCTCGGCGCTCCCCATGTGCTGTTGCTAGTCTGTGCTGACAGACGGAGCATTGCC
>DATDQG010000132.1:0-8794 GCA_035292365.1 Dehalococcoidia bacterium | reverse complement strand
AGCTGGCCCAGGACCCGCGCTTCTCCACACCGGTGGCCCGCGCCGAGCACCGCGACGAGTTCGACGCCATCTTCCTCCCGTGGATACTGGAGCGCACCCGCCGCGAGATCTTCCAACAGCTTCAGGCGTACAGCGTCATGTGCGCGCCCATTATGACGGTTGACGAAGCGTTCACCGATCCGCAGGAGGTGGCGCGCGATTTCTTCGTCGAGATCGACCACCCGGCGGCCGGGCGGCTGCTCTATCCCGGCGCCCCGTTTATCATGGACGAGACGCCCTGGTCCGTCCGGCGGCCCGCGCCGCTCCTGGGCGAGCACAACGAGCAGGTCCTCTGTGGCGAGCTGGGACTCTCAAAGCAGGAACTGCTGGCGCTGGCGTCTCAGGGGATCATCTAGGGCTCATCTAAGGAGCAAGGCCATGGCACCGTTGCCGCTCGAAGGGTATCGCATCATCGACATGACCGAGGTGTGGGCAGGCCCGATGGGCACGTCTTTCCTGGGGGACCTGGGCGCGGAGGTATTGCGCATCGAGTCCTACCCGCGCGCGTCGTCGAGCCGTCCAACCGAGATGCGACCCCTCCCGCCGGGATCGGGTGCGGCGGTCGGCCGCTTTGCCGGCGATCCCAACGCCCCACGGCCCTGGGACCGTTCCTCGAGCTACCACCTGGCCAACCGCAACAAGAAGGGCTTCGCGCTGAACCTCGCCACGGAGCGCGGCAAGGAGCTCTTCTATCGCCTCGTCTCCAAGTCCGATGCCTTTGTGATCGGCTATTCGGCAGGCACGGCAACCAAGCTCGGGATCGACTATCCCGTGCTCCGTGAGCATCGTCCGGACCTCATCATGGTATCGATGCCCGGCTGGGGTGAGCGCGGCCCTTACCAGGACTATGTCACCCTAGGAAGCGGCCTCGATGCCTACGCCGGCCACTACTATCTGCGCGGCTACCCTGACCTCGACCCTACGCGCACCCCCCAGATCTTCCACTCCGACGCGACCGGAGCGCTGGCCATGTCCTTCGCCATCGTCGCGGCCCTGCGCCATCGTAACCGGACAGGCCAGGGCCAGTTCATCGACATGTCGCAGGTGGAGGTGCTCCTCACCCACATGCCACGGCCGGCGATGGAGTGGGTGATGAACAACCGCGTCGTGCCGCCGGTGGGCAACGTCGACCCCACGATGGCGCCCCACGGCGCCTACCCGTCCAGCGAGGAGGACTCCTGGGTCACCATCGCCGTACGCACCGACGACCAGTGGCGGGCGCTTGCCGGCGTCATCGGCGAAGCTTGGGCGCAGGACGAGCGGTTCGCCTCGGTCCCGGGGCGCCTACGCCATCGCCAAGAGATCGACGCGCACCTGGGCGAGTGGACGCGTCAGCAGACGAATCGGGCGGTCACTGACACTCTTGAAGCTGCAGGCGTCGCGGCTGGCCCGGTCTACAGCATCACAGGGCCACCTAGTGACCCGCACCTCGAAGCGGTAGGCTACTACCGCGAGGTACCACACAGCCTGATCGGCCCTTACCGGCGCCCAGGCCCGGTCTGGCACATGTCCGAGACGCCGGTCCAGTTCCGCATCCCGACCAACCTCCTGGGTGAGCACAACCGCGACGTGTTTTGCGGCATCCTCGGGCTGAGCGAGGAGGAGTACCTCGAGTTGGAGCGCCAGGACATCACCGGCGACGCGTACAAGCCCGGCGCCGACCTCGACCCGGAGGATCGGGCAAGCTCGTAGCCGCCGGCCATCGAGGCCCTAAGCTTCAGCCCGCGCACCCGAGCAGAAGAGCTACGGCCGGGCCCGCAAGGGCCGCTAGCGGGGCGGGCGAGGCTGGAGCGCTACATGCGTGTCGAGCGCAGGCGAGCTTTCCGCCTCGGGGACAAAGGCAAGCGCACCGGAGGGCGAATGCGCGATGGCGTGCGAGAGTCTGCCGCCGGATGTTCAGGTTCGACTGACTTCAAAGAAGTGACCGATCGGCTCAAAGCCGGCGGTCTCTTCTCGTTCCAAGCGCCGCCGAACTTCCTCGAACTGCCCCACAACGTCGAGAGGGTAAAGCCGCTCACCACAGCTCAAGCACACCTGCGCTGAGACACGGAGGACAGCGCTGTGGACCCCGCCACGGACGAGCTTGTCGACCTCTTTCTGCTCAAGCTCGCCCCCACAGATGGGGCAACTGTCAAAGCCAATCATCTCGTTCTCCTGTAACGCCAGTCGATCCAACGCGATGGGTCCGGTCCATAGACTGTCACCAAGACTGCCCACCTCGTGGTTTCATTATATGCCCACACGCTATGCACAGGCTCACCCTGCTGCAGGAAACTGAGGACAAGACATCCTGGAAGGGGCCAGCGATCTGGATACTCCTCCACCTTCTCCCCGGAGGCTATAGAGAGCACCACGCTGACAATGGACAGGCCCTCAGCAGCAGCCTCCTCGTCCGCATGATCCGAAACACGAAGGCGGCGTTCCTGGATGGCCTCCCAAAGATCAGCGATCTCCATCTCGCGCTGTAGGCCTTCAAGCTCCGGACGCGGTTTACAGACTGCTACCCTATCGCCCTCCCCTCGCTGTCCACATACACCATCGGCAAGCCCAGCTCGCGCAGACCGGGCTCAATGACTGCGCGATCGCCCACGACGAGCACGGCGAGCTGGTCGGCCTGGACCAGCTCGCGGCCTGCAGCCCGAGCCTCCTCGAGCGATAGGGCCGCGATGGCGGACTGGTACCACTGGAAATAGTCCGCTGACAGCTCGTAGAGGACCAGCTCAGCCAGCTGGCGCACCACCTGGCCCGGCGTCTCGAACAGGTTGGCGTAGCCCCGTAGCATGCCCGCCCTCGCGTTGGTGAACTCGTCTGTCGTGAGCGGCCGGGCGCCATTGATCTCGGCGAACTCGTGGAGCGTCTCGATGACCGACTCCTTGGTCACCGCGGTCTGCACGCTGCCGCCGGCAATGAGGCTGGAGATGTTGCGCCGCCATTCCACGCGAGAGCGGTACCCGTAGGAGTAGCCTTTGTCCTGGCGCAGGTTCATGTTGAGCCGCGCCGTGAACTGGCCGCCAAAGGCGAAGTTGAGCAACGACAGACGGAAGTAGGCCGGATCGGTGCGTGGCACGGTGGGATGGGCGGCGCGGATCACCGACTGGGCCGCGCCGGGTTTGTCAAGCAGATAGAGCGTCGTCACGGCCGGCGCCTGGCTCGCGGGTACGACGGGGGCGCCGGCGGGCCCGCGGTCTTGCCAGTGTCCCAACGCCCGCTCGACGCCGGCGATGGCTTCTGGCAAGCTCACGTCGCCGGCCAGGATAAGCGACGCCCTCGATGGCTGATACGCCGAGGACCAGAGCGCCTCAAGTTGGCTCCGATCAACATCGGCCAGCCCCGCTAGCGTGCCTTCGGTCGGATGGCCGAAGGGCGTGCCAGGGCCATAGAGGACCCCGTCGATGGCGCGCTCGGCCAGGCCCACTGGGTCGTCCTGGATGCGCTCGAGGTCGGTGCGGCGCTCGCGGAGCACGCGCATCAGATCTGCTTCTGGGAACGTCGGCCGGGTGACGATGTCGGCCAGCAGCTCCAGCGCCTTCCCCCAGTTCCGGCTCAGGGTCTCGGTCGAGAAGAAGGCGTGCTCCCGGTCGATCTGGGCGAACAGGCGCGCCCCCAGCGACTCGAACTCGTCGGCGATCTGCTCGCTGGAACGGGTCGTCGTGCCTTCGGACAGCATGCGCGCCGTCAGCGAGGAGAGGCCCGGCCGCTCCAGCGGGTCGCCGGCCGCACCGCCGCGCACGAGAAGGCCCATCGCGATCACCGGCAGGTCTCGCCGCTCGACGACCACCACCTCCAGACCGTTGGCGAGTCGCTGGCGCATGTGCGGAGGCGGCGTAAACGAGGGATCGGACCCCGGACGTGGCTGTGCTGTCCGGTCGAGTGCCGAGGCGATGGGCTGCAAGCTGCGGCGTGGCTGAACCTCCAGGCGCACGCGCCCGGCATCAAGGTAGGTCTGCGTGGCGCGCCGAACGTCGCTCGCCTGCACCGCGAAGTAGCGGTCCAGATAGCTGTTGAGGCGACCGGGGTCGCCAGTGTGCACGTTGAACGAGTTCAGCAGGTCGGCGCGGCCGCCGAAGCCGCCGATGCTCTCCAGCCGACGGACGAACTGCGTCTCCGTGCGCGTCTTGGCGCGTCCCAACTCCTCCTCGCTGGGGCCTTCTTGTCGAAGGCGCTCGATCTCCTCCTCGGCGACGGCCTCAAGCTCCTCCAGCTTGTGGCCCGGCGCGGCAGTGAGCTCGACCCCGAACACGCTGGCGATCTCGCCCGATTCCTGGTGCGCGCGCACCTCCTGGGCGATCTGACGCCGCTGCACCAGCGACCGGTACAGGCGGGAGCTACGCCCCTCGGCAAGGATAGAGGCCAGCAGGTCGAGCTCGGCGTCCTCCTGCGACAGATAGGGCGCGGATGGCCAGGCGAGATAGAGGCGCGGCAACTGCACGCGGTCGTCCATGCTCACTGCAATCTCGGCCGGCAGGCGCGGCACCCACCGCTCCAGCCGAGACACCAGCGGCCCGGGCGGTAGGTCGCCGAAGTAGCGCTCCGCCAGCGCCTTGGCCTCGTCGAGGAGAAGGTCGCCGACCAGGGCCAGGCTCGCGTTGGACGGCGAGTAGAAGTGGCGGAAGAAGTCGCGTACGTCCTCCAACGAGGCTGCGTCGAGGTCCGCCATCGAGCCGATCACAGGCCAGTGGTAGGGATGGTTGGGGGGATAGAGCGCCGCGAGCAGGCGCTCCTCCACGAGGCCATAGGGCCGGTTCTCGTAGCTCTGACGCCTCTCATTTTTGACCACGTCCCGTTGGATGTTGAAGCGGCGGTCGTCGAGCGCGTCCAGCAGAAAGCCCATGCGGTCCGACTCGAGCCAGAGGGCCAGCTCAAGGTAGTTGGATGGCACGTTCTCCCAGTAGTTGGTGCGATCGGCGCTGGTGGACCCGTTGAGGGTTGCGCCGGCCTCTTGGAGCGGCGCGAAGAAGGAGCGGTCGTGGTGCTTCGACCCCTCGAACATGACGTGCTCGAACAGGTGGGCGAAGCCGGTGCGGCCGGGCACCTCGTTCTTGGAGCCGACGTGGTACCAGACGTTCACCGCCACGACGGGCAGGCTCGGCTCGCGGTGCAGGATAACGTCGAGGCCGTTCGCCAGAGTGTGCTTCTCGAACTCGATGAGCGGCATAGGGGACCTCGTCCTTGCAGGATGGTGTTGGGCGGTACTTTCGCAAAGGGAGGAAGACACGTCAAGCGTAGGCGCGGAGCGCGAGGCCCCCTCCAAACCAGCGCTAAGCCAAAAAGGCACGGGGCCTCAGCCTGGGGGCTGAGGCAGCACACTCAGGTGCGCCCTGCGCCAGCCGTCAGCCGGCGTGCAGGCCCCACCTCAAAGAGCCCTCGCGAGCCAACAACACTCCCCTTATGGGTAGTTGACTGCGTTTGATAGGACTCACAGAATCAGGTTGGCCTAAATCGTATGCGAGGAGAAGACCGATGCCAGACACCCGCATCGAACGCGATTCCATGGGGCCCATGGAGGTGCCGATCGAGGCGTACTACGGGGCCTCGACCATGCGCGCCGTGCACAACTTCCCCATCAGCGACCTGCGTTTTTCGCGCCGCTTCATCGCGGCGCTGGGGGCGACCAAGCGAGCGGCCGCAGAGACAAACCGCGACCTGGGTCTGCTGAAGCCCGACATCGCGGCGGCGATCGTGCAGGCGGCGAGCGAGGTGGTCGAAGGGCGTCTGGACGGCGAGTTCGTGGTCGACATCTTCCAGACCGGCTCTGGGACATCCACGAACACCAACGCCAACGAGGTCATCGCCAACCGGGCCAGCGAGATCATGACCGGCGGGCGCGCCGAGCGGGTCGTCCATCCCAATGACCACGTAAACCTCGGCCAATCGTCCAACGACGTCATCCCGACCGCGATTCATGTCGCCGCCCTGAGCGGCATCCGCGACCAGTTGGCGCCAGCGCTCGAAACGCTGCGGCGCTCCCTGGAAGCGAAGGCGAGCGAGTTCATGCCCATCGTCAAGACAGGCCGGACCCATCTGCAGGACGCGACGCCCATCCGGCTGGGCCAGGAGTTCCAGGGCTATTCCGGCCAGGTGGAGCGCGCCCTGCGGCGCCTGGAGCACGCCAAAGAGGAGCTGAGCGAGGTCGCCCTCGGCGGCACCGCGGTGGGCACGGGGGTCAACACCCACCCCGAGTTCGCCGCTCGCGTCTGCGGGAAGCTGACGGCCCAGCTCGGCATCTTCGTGCAAGAGACCAGCAACCACTTCCAGGCGCAGAACACCCTCGACGCGGTGGTCGAGGCGAGCGGCGTGCTGCGCACGATCGCCGTGAGCCTCATGAAGGTCGCCAACGACATCCGCTGGCTGGGCTCCGGCCCGCGGGCTGGTCTCGGCGAGCTGGTCCTGCCCGAGGTGCAGCCCGGCTCGTCGATCATGCCCGGCAAGATCAACCCCGTTATCGCCGAATCGCTTATCCAGGTCTGCGCCCAGGTCATCGGCAACGACCTGGCGGTGGTGCAGGCTGGACAGGGGGGCTTCTTCGAGCTGAACATGATGATGCCAGTTGCCGCGCACAACCTGCACCAGTCGATCGCACTGCTGGGTGCCGCCGCCCGCAACTTCGCCGATCAGTGCGTCGTCGGTCTTACCGCCACTGAGCAAGGGCCACGTCTCGTGGAACAAGGGCTCATGCTGGGGACTGCGCTCTCGCCGCTGGTGGGGTACGACCAAGCGGCCAAGATCGCCAAGGAGGCGGCGAGCACAGGCCGCACTATCCGCGAGGTCGCGCGGGAGATGACCAGCCTCAGCGAGGATGAGCTGGCCCGCGCCCTCGACCCACTCAAGATGACCGCGCCGGGCACGCCGATGGGGGGAGGAGGGGGGTAGGGTGCGGTTTTCCGATAATCGACGTTCCATCAAACCTAATGCCAGGTTCTCATGTACTTGTGGCAAACGGTAGTTGACCGAACCTTCGGCTTAGCGTTAATCTGCCTAAGCTGAGCGGTCGACAAGTCAGGGAGCACAAGTATGACGGCATTGGCGTGGGTTGGGGCATTTGTCGTGGCTTTGGTCATCGGAATACTGGCAAACTTCTTAGGTGACTCTATAGTAGATTCAGGTTGGTTAGCCGCAACAATTAGCGTTGTAGTCCGAACCCTGGAATGGATCATGTCTGTTTGGATATTGTTGATAGTGGGATATCCAGCTTGGCAGCTAATCAGAAGGAAATCTCTATCCACATCACCATTCCAGGTGCTAGGATGGTCTTTTGTTATAGCTGGAATCTTCGTAGGTATCTTTGGACTGATCATCTATGTGCAAACTGCAGCTGACCTCGGTGGCTTGGTTGGAGCTATTCTTTCTCTGGTGTTTGCTCCTATTGCAGTCTTCGCTGTAGCTATTCTAGCAAAGAGCATCGATTTCTGGGTCATGGGCGTCATAGCGACAGCGTGCATTGGGATCGGTACCCGTTTGGCTGCCGGTTCTTCGGATAGTTACTAGACTCATTCCTTCGCTCCATTCGAAGGAGAAGTCCCTTATGCCAACTATTCGCCATCTCCTATTATACTAGACTACATGATAGACCCAGGCTTCCTCGTTGCGGCGTATGGCGCAATATTGTCAACAGTCTTGGCTATTCTCCACTGGAAACGCGACCAAGGTAGATTCGTTATCGACGCGGAAGTTCTTCATGTTGAGTGGTGGAATGGAAGCGCAGTTTGGCGCATGGTCAGTGTTGTCAACGTGGGCAGACGGCCACTGTATATGGACGATTTCGGAGTCACTTTGGCCAACGGCGACAACATTTCGCTAAGAGACAGAGAAGCTGACTTTCCGCTCAAGTTGGATGAAGGGCAGAGGTATCGATCCATGACGATACCTGACAAGTTTGCATCGGCTGATATTCAGCAGATTTGGGCAAAAGATACAAAGGGTAAAATGTATCGTTCAGCAAGATTCCCTTTCAAAAATGCAACGCCTGTCACCCAGGCATTGGATCAAGGGCGTGAGTTCCAGCGTTAGGCCTCAATCTCATAGTACCTAACTCAGCGACTTCGCCTGAGAATTTACCTATGCTACGCTACACGGTTCTGGTTTTCCGCGAGCCTGATGGTCGTTACTCCGTCGAGGTGCCCACGCTGGACGGCTGCGTGACCCAAGGCGACTCCCTTGAAGAGGCGATCGCGATGGCGAGGGAGGCCATCGCTGGCTACCTGGAGTCGCTGGCGGCGCACGGAGAGCCTATCCCCCGCGAGCATGAGCCGCCACACGTCCTCACGCTTGAACTCGGCGAACCGACGCCGCCTTTGAAGGCGAGCACGCCCTCGACCCGCTGAAGATGACGGCGCCCGGCACGCCGCTGGGCGGGAATTTGAGGGTAGGACGGGCTTGGCTCGAGAGGCCAGCAGAAAGCCCGTTCGCCTGGTTGGTGGTTTCTCCCAAGGTACGTTCTCTGGGCCCACGGTCAATGGGGGAGGCCTCAGACTTCAGTTCAGGCTGAATTGCAGCAGCCTCAACCATCCGGGCGCTGAGAATGCCAGTAACAGCCTAGGCCCTGCTTGACAGCGGCGCCGTGCTCACGTAAAGAGTGCTCACCAACCTACACAAGCGAGGTCGCTATCATGCCCATTCGTCTCATAGTCACCATGACCGCTGCCCCGGGGAAGGGCGCCGAGCTCGCCCGCGCGATGGCGCCGCGCCTCGCCGAGGTGCGGCAGGAGCCCGGCTGCCAACAGTACGACCTGTTCCAGGACACGGAGCGCCCCGATAC
>DATDQG010000131.1:0-6872 GCA_035292365.1 Dehalococcoidia bacterium | reverse complement strand
GGCGATGGGCGCGGGCATGTACTCGCGCGTTTCATCGCAGGCGTAGCCGACCATCATGCCCTGGTCGCCGGCGCCGGTGTCGAGGTCGGTCGTGTCGCCGGCCTTGGCCTCCATGGACTTGTCGACGCCGAGGGCGATGTCGACTGACTGGCCGCTGAGGCGCACTTCGATCTGCGCCGTCTCGGCGCTGGTGCCGTAGGCGCGGTCGGTGTAGCCGATGTCGGTGAGGACCTTGCGGACGAGGTCCTTGACCACGTCCTCGGGCGGTAGGGGCGTGACTTCGCCGTAGATCCAGACGTAGTCGGTCTGGTCATCCGACTTGATGCTGGACTCGCAGGCGACACGGGCAGCCGGGGTCTGACTGAGGCACCAATCAAGGACTGCGTCCGATAGCTGGTCGCAGACCTTGTCAGGGTGGCCTTCGGTGACACTTTCACTGGACCAAAGATACTTGGCGCTAGTCTCAAATGCTGTGCTCAACTAGATGCGCTCCTTTCGGTAATACGGGGTTCGGGGGTTCGGGGGTTGGCAAGCCACGGGCTGAACCCGGTGGCTGGGTTGAAGGAAGACTGCGGTTGGTACCCGCGCGTGGGCCGGACAAGCAAGGAAGCGGGAAGTGCGAGGGCAATATTAGCCCTCCGGGACGGCAGTCGGCCGTTCGAGGCAACTGGGCTCAAGGCAATGAACGTCAAACTCTACGTGGCCCTTCGATGCGTGGCTGCCCAGCCGGCAGCCCATCCCGCCTTGTCAATTCTGAGGGTCATTCTCTCCAAGGGGCGGTTAGCGGTCATTGGGCGGGCAAACGAAGTTGCGCGGCCGGCGGTTGTGGGAGGAACCCAACCATGCCGCCCGTCCCAGCCACCCCCCTCGGGCAAAGGGCAAACGAGCAGACGGGCAAAGGCAGCCGCGGGCTGGCGTTTGATTGATTGATTGTTTGATTGAGGAATTTAGCGGAGTGACTGCCGGGGTGAATCTGTGCCGGCCGTTCTGCGAACAGGTTGGCTTGATTGTTCCGAAACGCCGGGAGGGATTGAGGGACGGAGGTAAGGGTCCCGGGGTGCCGGCCAAGCGTGCGCTCTCCATGAGGAAAGCGTAGGGGAGTTGGGGCAGAGGCCTAAGGGGTGGGTGGCAGCAGCAACGGGTCGTGGGAGGACGAGCTGCGGATGGCAGGTTAGCGGTGGTGGGTGAGTTCGGCGAGAACCTGGGCGAGGGTCCAGTCTGGGTGGGCGCGCTCTTCGTGGTAGACACGCATAGAGAAGGCTGACAGGCTCTGGTTGACCTGGCGGGCCGCGGCCTCAATCGCCTGGGCCCGGGCTGAGGCTTCGCTGGCGCTAACGACGGCGCCATCGCTCATAGCGTGCCTCAGATCCTGCCCGCGGGGCGGGCGGTAGCAGCAACAGGGCGTGCGACCAGCCTGCGTTTGTAGGCTTCGAGGGCCTTGGGGTCGCCGTAGCCGGGCTTGCCCCTGGCAAGGGCGAGGCCGGCGTGAAGGGCACAGAAATCGATGCCGGCGATGGCCTGAAGCGCGCACTGGCGCTCCTTCTTGGTCCTGGACTTGCAGCGTTTGTTGTTATCGACTGGATAGCCATGATCCATTGGGGGACTCGCTTTCAGAGAGGAACAAGGGAACAAGGAACCAGGAACAAGAGCCCGGTACCTTCGGCGCCAGCTCTGTCCCTGGTCCCTGAGGATGGCATAAGTCCGCCCGTCAGGGAGAGGGATAGTGCAACGCAGACTGGCCAGTGGAAAAGCCGGGCCAAACGGGACAAGGAGCCAAGGCTAGTAGCATCGTTGTTTACGTTGCCGCGGTCGCTCGCCGAGTGTCTCGTCTCGCTGGCCGACTTTGGCTGGTCGATGCCCGGGCTGTGACCCCTGGTCCCGTTGGATCGGGCTTGTTCTACCTGGTGACGCGGACGTTCTCGGCCCGCATGCGCTTCGAGCCGCGAGGATCCTGCCCCTCATCGAACTCAACGGTCTGACCTTCCTTGAGGTCGTCGAAGGCGCCCTGCGCTACCGCCGAGGTGTGGAAGAAGATGTCTTCGGATGAGCCTTCCTTCTGGATGAAGCCGAAGCCACGGTCTCTTACCAGGGTCTTGATCTGTCCAACTGCCATAGTGTCTTTCCTTTTCGCCACCCAGAGGGGTGGACTAGCTACTGGAAACGCCGGCGGCGCTCTCTTCGATTAAGTTCAGGCGAGGCTCTTACCACCTCGGGAGGGACGGCGCTCCAGGTCTTTGAGGCTGGGCAGGACGGGAAGCTGCCGATAGACCACGTTGCCGCAGGTGAAACAGGCAGAGTCGCCGTCGTGACCAGCGGTGAGCATACGCCCACCACAGCGGCCGCAGGGAATGAGCGGGATCGCGTCAGTCATTGCCATGGAGCCCCTCCTCTTTCAGGCTGAAATACGCCTCGAATAATCGTCATCACGCCGACGGAGGCGGAATAGCTCATACAGGGGATCGGGATTCAAGGGGCGGCCGGCCGCGTTGCCTTTTGTCGACGGCCGCCGCGACCTGTCCGCTCTCGGCGGCGGTCGAGGCGCGTGCAGCAGCCGGGGTGAAAGGCGGCCGGACGGGCGGTTTTATCGCTTCGAGCTTGATACCGCCGAAGAGTTGAGTGCGTGTTCCGTCCGAACAGGTCAGGAGTGCGCCCTTGTCGCTGTAGAGGCGATATTCGATGGTGCCGTCTTCCTCCGCAGAAATGAGGAGCAGCAACTCGCCATCCTCGTCGCGAATCTCCTTACCCTCGGCGAAGGTGTGCGGGCCAGCGGAGTCAGCGACCTGATTGCCTTTGCTGTCGTAGAGAGTGAAGGCGATAAACGTCTCGCCGGACTCAGATGCTGTTACTTCGAGGAGTCTCTCGCCTGTAGTCGAATCAAGAAAGGAGGTGCCCGTCCCGGGCCTTCTACCGCCGGAGCGCAAATAGGGTTCCCTTCTGCGCCAGGCGTCGGCTCATGTGTTGGTTGTGCCTTGCTTGGGCGTCGAGAGCCTTGTCCGGCACGTCTGTTAGACCAGGAAGTAAGACCCGTAGAAGCGGTGAAGACACGTTGCCACCCTTTCTCAGCGGGCCAAAATCGAGTTACCCGAAGAGGACAGAAGGGTCGGCTGGCTAGGCTGGCGGATCTGACTGAGGGGTAAGGCGTTGTTTTGAGTATAGAGGTTTCGAATCGGAAATGATAGGCGCTGTGAATTCGAAGCGGCGAGAGGCGCCGCGGTGCGGGAGAGCGGATTGCCGAGCGGATAGCGGACCGGCGCCCTGACACTAAGTCCGTTCTACCGCCCAGCCATCTCGGATCCCTCAATTCAGGCTAACCGCAAGCTCAAGCGGTGGAGCGTTCTCGGGCACTCGTGCCGCGGGCGAGACTCGCGTTCAGACCCTTTCGCTGACGCGAGCCGGGGCAATCTCCGGCGCAGGCTGCGCTTGGCCGGTGCTGCAGCCACAGCCCGACTCACCGGCGGCCTTGGCCTCGGCGTCGAGGACGCAGCAGGCGTCAGCGCCGATGGGCGCGGGTCCACCGCAGCACGAAGAGTCGACGGCAGCCAGAGGGATGAGCCCGAGGGCTGCAGGGCTGAAGCGCGACGCGGAGGAGGTGCAGCAGGCGGCGTCGCCGACCGAGGTGCCGCCGCAGACGCCGGTCTCGGGCAAGACAAGCTCGACGCGGGAGGCCGCAACCTCATCGCCTGCGAGATGCGCGACGACTGAGCGCGCCTGTTCGAAGCCGGTAGCCATGAGGAATGTAGGCGCGCGGCCGTAGCTCTTCATGCCGACGACAAAGAAGCCGGGCTCAGGATGGGCAAGCTCGCGGTAGCCGTGAGGCGGTACGGTGCCGCAGCTATGGACGTTAGGGTCGATCAATGAACCCAGCGCTGATGTCGCTTCGAGGCCAGAGTCGAGGGAGAGCCGCAGCTCGCGCAGCATGTCGAGGTCGGGGCGGAAGCCGGTGGCGACGATGACTTGATCGACACACAAGCTGTAGTCGAGTTCGCCGCGGCGGCCGTGCAGGGTGACTTGCGAGCCGGCGGACTCAACGCGGTCGATGCTAAAGGGTGCGAGAAGCTCCAGACTGCCGGACTCGATAGCCTCGCGGGCACGGGTGCCGAGAGCGCCGCGGGCCGGGAGGGCGTCGGCGGACTCGCCGCCGTAGACGCGGTCAAGAGTGGAGCGTCGCAGCGCCCAGATAACGGTTGTGGCGGGATAACGCTGCTTCAGCTCCAGAAGGTTGAGCACGCTGTTGATGGCGGAGTGACCGCCACCCACGACCAGCACGCGTTTGCCCGCGTAGCGCGAGGCGGCGGCGCCGAGGACATCCGGGATGCCGTAGGCGAGGTGAGTTGAGGCTTCGGTTTCGCCGGCGGCGGGCAGGCCGTTGGCGCCGAGGGGGTTGGGCGTGAACCAGGTGCCGGTGGCGTCGATTACAGCGCGCGCGAGGAGGCGGGTGCCGTCCTGCAGGCGCAGCTCGAAGGGGTGGGAATCGCGGCCAGCGCTGCGTACCTTGTCGATGCCCTGACGGCCTATGCGCACTACCGGCGCGTTAAGCCGCAGGTGCGGAGCGATGCTGGGGTGGCCCGCGAGAGCGTGAAGATAGAGGTCCACCAGGTCGTCGCCGGTGGGCAGGGACTCGGGGTCTGGGGCCTGCCAGCCGGTCTGTTCAAGCAGACGGCGCGACTCAGGATCGACGCAGTAGCGCCAGGGCGAGAAGAGCTGGACGTGGCCCCATTGGCGCATAGCGTGGCCGGCGCTCGGGCCTGCCTCCAGGACAACGAAGGGTTGGTTGCGGCCGGCGAGATGGGCGGCTGCGGCGAGCCCGACCGGCCCGGCGCCGATGACGGCGATCGGTAGATCCTGGAGCGATGGCTGCTGCTGGGTCACGACTGCCTCCGTGGGGCTATATCGACAAACGTCGATGTTAGGATGTGGCCTTGCATAGACGCTTGTCAATATAGACGGTGGTGAATATTATGATGTCGTGATGAATTCAGTTGCATCGGCCGACATGCTACCTCTGGTAGACAACGTGGAGGCGTGCTGCCCCAGCTTCCTCACGTCCGCTGTTTCAGAGGAAGAGGCAGGGCAGGCGGCGCGCATCTTCAAAGCTCTGGCAGAGCCAGCGCGAGTGCGTCTGCTCTCGATGATCGCGGCAGTGGGGGAGGCAGGGGCGTGCGTGTGCGAGCTGGTGCCGCCGCTGGACCTCTCGCAGCCGACCGTGAGCCACCACCTGCGCATCCTGCAGGACGCAGGTCTGCTGAGTCGCGAGCGCCGCGGGACGTGGGCCTACTACCGCATCCGGCAAGACGCCCTGGCGGTGGTCTCGAGGGCGCTGCTGGTCTAGACCCGGTTAGGCAGTCGCGGCTTCGGCAGCGCCCCTTACAGCAACCGGGACGAATACCGAGATGCGCTGGCGCATGTTGCGCAGCGTCTCCTGAAACGCCGCAAGCTTCACAACGTCCGTACCTTCGACGGCGGCGGGATCGGGGAAGCTCCAGTGGATGCGCTTGGTGTCGTCCGGGAAGACGGGGCACTCCTCCGCTGCCTGGTCGCAGACCGTGATTACGTAGTCGAAGTCCTGGCCGACGAACTCGTTGAGTCCCTTGGAGCGGAAGCCTGAGACATCCTTGCCGTCCTGCCGCAGGACTTTCTCCGTGAAGGGATTGAGGCCCTTGGGGTGGGTGCCGGCGCTATAGACCTCGAAGGCAGCGCCACCGATCTCTTTGAGCAGGGCCTCGGCAATAACGCTGCGCGCGGAGTTACCGGTGCAAAGAAACAGGACTCGAATCGGCTTGGTGTTCATGAGTCTCTCCTCCCAAGAAGTGATCACCTCGGATGAACTGATAGACGGCCGCGCCCAAGAGCGCACCGAGCGGCGGGGCGACGAGGTAGAGCCAGAGCGACGTGAGCTCGCCCGAGACGACGGCGGGCCCGAGGCTGCGGGCCGGATTCATGGAGGCGCTGGAGATCGGGCCGCCGAGCAGCACATCCAGGCCCACGGTGGCGCCGATAGCGATGGCGGCGGTTTGGCCGGCGGCACGGGCGTCGGTGGCGACGGCCATGATCACGAACATGAGCATGAAGGTGAGTACGACCTCCGTGCCGAAGGACTGGGCCTCGGAGCCGGAGGGCAGCGTCGTGCCGAGGTTGGCGACGTCGCCGAAGAGGGCGAGCAGGAGGGCCGCACCTGCGATACCGCCTACGAATTGGGCCACGATGTAGGGCAGGATGTCTCGGACCGAGAAGTGGCGCACCAGGGCGAACGAGATCGTGACGCCGGGGTTGAAATGGGCGCCGGAGACGTGGCCGAGGGCGTAGATCAGGCCCATGACGACGAGGCCGTTGCAGGCGGAGATGCCTTCGTGGGAGATGGCGCCGCCACGGTACTCGGATATCACGGCGGAGCCGGGGCCGAAGAAAACGATGAGGCAGACGCCGAGCGCTTCGGCGATGAGCCTGTGTGGCAGAGGCACGGAGCTGAGAGGCGGCTCGCGTCGCCGCAGAAAGGCGAAGACGGTCATCATAGGCCTACTACCGCCTGCTTCAGCCAGACCAGGGCTTCCTTGACGATGCAATAGCCGGAACGCGGACCCGGTCCGCACTGCTTGATCAGGCCTGCCTCCTTCAAAACGCGCAGGTGCTCCGAAACCGTCGATTGGGCAAGCCCGGCGTGACGTGTGAAGTCCACGCAGTTGGCTTCGCTGCTATCGGAGAGGATCTGCACGATCTCCAGCCGCACCGGATGAGCGAGCGCCTTGAGCATCGGCGAAAGCCTATCTGCGTCAAGGCCGATGACTTTGACTGATTCCATTACATCGTCAGACTACGATGGAGGACAGGCGACTACAACGGCTGCGACGCACCGTTAACCAAACTTTGACGTAGGG
>DATDQG010000130.1:0-12797 GCA_035292365.1 Dehalococcoidia bacterium | reverse complement strand
CGCCGCCGAGCCGACCCGCGTCGCCCCCGGGCGGCGACCTCCATAGGCGCCCAGCCGGCTCCCGCGCCTTCGCCCACCACCGCGCTCCCCGATGCGTCCGCCGTCGAGGCAGGTCCCGCGCAGTTCCCCGGCCAGGGAGTCACCCTGCTGGGCTACCTCGCCAGGCCCCAGGGCAGCGGTCCTTTCCCAGCCCTTCTCGTGTGTCATGAGAACACTGGGCTCGTCGAGCACATCAAAGACGTCACTCGCCGCCTCGCCGGTGCCGGCTACGTCAGCCTGGCCGTCGATCTCCTGTCACGTGAGGGAGGGACGGAGGGCATCCGCGATGCCGCGCGCGTGCCGGGCACGCTGAGCAACACGCCGAACGACCAGTTCGCCCAGGACTTCCAGGATGCCCTACGCTACCTGCAGGGCCAGCCCTATGTCCGCGGCGATCGCGTCGGCATGGTCGGCTTCTGCTTCGGCGGCGGCGTCACCTGGCTTGTCGCCAGCCGCATCCCCTCCTTGCGGGCGGTGGTCCCCTTCTACGGGCCGCTCCCAATGCCGGCCGACGAGCTGCGCAACGTCAGCGCTCCCGTCCTTGCCATCTACGGCGAGCGCGACCGCCTCACCGCCGGCATCCCCGCCATCGAAGCGGCGATGGGCCAGTACGGAAAGACCTTCGACAAGGTGGTCTACGCCAACGCCGGCCACGCTTTCCTTAACGACACCAGGTCGGGGAGCTACAACGCCGAGGCCGCGCGCGACGCCTGGGCGCGCATGCTCGCTTGGTTCGACCGCTACCTGAAGGACGGCGCGTAGGCGAGCCTGCAGGCATACTAAGCGAGAGGCGCCGGCCGTTCACCTGGCTGCATCAATATGCGCTTTGTCGCTGCCGACGTGGTATGGCACGTCGACCACGATGGTGTTCGGCCGGAAGAAGAGGTGGAGCTTAAGTCGCAGCGCCGACTGGTTGTGCAGGAGGTACTCCCAGAAGTGGCGAGGCACGAGCTCAGCCAGGACGACCGTGATCGGCCGCTTGGGGTCCTGTTTGTCCACCGCGTCGATGTAGGCCAGCAGCGGCGGAATGAGCGCGCGGTATGGGGATTCCACGATGACCAAGTGCACCTGCTGACCCCACTGTTCCCAACGGCGCTTCATCTCGTCCGCTTCCGCCGGGTCGTCGGTCACATGGACGGCCGTCACGTCCGGCGAAATGGACGTGGCGAAGCTGAGCGCCTGGAGAGCCCCCCGGTCCAGCCGGCTAACGGGCACGAGCACATGCGGCGGTGAACGCTCCGGCAACCGTGTATCCGGGCGGTCCAGTGTGAGCGCTTCCTCAACGCTCCGGTAGTGCCGGTAGATGCTCCACATCAGCGCGATCAGCAGCGGGATCAGCACCAACACCATCCAGGCGCCGAGCGCAAACTTGGCGATGCCGACCACCACCGCCACAATGCCCGTGGCGCCGGCGCCGGCGGCGTTGAAGGACGCCCGCCAGCGCCAGCCTCGTTCCTCGCCGCGCAGTCGCCACCAGTGCCTCACCATGCCGGTCTGGCTGATCGTGAAGGCTACGAAGACACCGACCGTGTAGAGGGGAATCAGGTTCGTCACGCTCCCTTGGAAGGCGACGATCAGCGCCGCTGCCACGAGCGCCAGGACAACGATGCCGACGCTAAAAGCCAGGCGCTCGCCGCGGAACTGGAACTGGCGTGGCAGGAAGCGGTCCTTGGCGAGGATGCTCGCCAGACGCGGGAAGCCGTTGAAGGCAGTGTTCGCCGCCAGTACCAACAAGAGGGCCGTGGACACCTGGACAAAGTAGTGATAGAAGCTGCCCGCGCCGGTAAGCGTACGAGCGAGCTGACTTACAACCGTCTCTTGTTCGGATGGGTCGGGCAGAATCCCTAGTTGCCCCACGAGGAAGCTCATGCCCAAGAAGATGGAGCCGAAGAACGTGCCCATGAGGATGAGGACGATCTGGGCGTTCCGCCACTCCGGCAGCTTGAAGGAGGGCACGCCGTTCGACACCGCTTCGGTACCGGTGAGGGCGACAGAGCCTGACGCGAACGCCCGCAGGACGAGCAACAAGCCGAGGGCTTCCATCTCGTGCGCTTCGCTCCATTGAGATGGCGCCTCGTATGATGGCAAGGTGCCGGTCATGAAGCGAAAGAGACCATAGCCGAGCAGTCCGTAGATGGCCACCAGGTACACATAAGTTGGAACAGCGAAAATGCTCGCGCTCTCGCGTATGCCGCGGAGGTTGCCAACGCAGAGCAGTGCCACAAATGCCACTCCCACGACGACCCGCTGCTCAAACAGAGCCGGGAAAATCGACGTAAGAGCCGCGACACCAGCCGAGATTGAGACGGAGACGGTGAGGATGTAGTCGGTAAGGAGGGCCCCCGCAGCCGTTAGGCCGGGGAGACGGCCTAGGTTATCGCTCGAAACAATGTATGAACCTCCACCACCCGGGTAAGTCCTGATAACTTGTTGATAGCTCGCCACGACTACCGCTAGCACCGCCACAATAACGAGAGTGATCGGCATCGTCAGCGCCAGCAAGCCCACGCCGGCAAGCACCAGGACTCGCATGATCTCCTCGGTTGCGTACGCCGAAGAGGAGATGTTATCAGAGGCGAAGACGGCCAGCCCTTTGAGCTTGCCTACGCGCTCTTGGCCCTCGAATTCCGTGCGAATGCGCGGGCCAAACAACACTCGCCGAAGCAACTCCGCTCCCCGCCCCACCGGCCCCTTCTCCTGGAGGGCCCGCTCGGTCGCCACCAGATACCCCGGCGCTCTCTGCCTAAACTCCCGGGCGAAGGGTCGGACGATGCGCACGTAGCGGTCGCCCGGCCGGGCACCGCGTACTTCCTGTATCTCCGTCAGGTCGGCCGCGGGCCAGTGCGCCTGCTCGTCATCCTGTTGCCGCTCGTCGGCCGCGCGGGGTGGTGGGGCACCTGTGCTGGGATTGCCGGCGGGAGGGACGTCTTCTCGCTCACTAGCCATCCGCCCATTGTCGCCGGTGGCTGCTCAACACGGCGTCAACCTGCCCGTGTCTGGTCTCAACGTTGTATCAACGTTTTGCCAAGCGCACGCTAGGGCACGCCCAGCGCTACGGTGTCGTTGCGGGATGCGTTTATGTTTACGGGCAACCGCGGCTGATACGTACCCTGAAGTAGCCGCCTTCAAAGTGGACCTGTTCTCTCAGGTCATATTCCTCGGCCATAAGCGCACAGCCGATGAGTAATCGCCGCGCATCGCTGGCGTCGCGCAGCCGACCGGCGACGGTGATCGCTGGTATTTGGGTCGGCGAGCGGCGGAGCAGCAGCGCTCGGGAGATCCGCAGCAGATCGAGCCACTCGTCGACAGTCGACACACTCCGTCCGCTCTGAGTCCAGCCCTCTGTCACTGTCGCGACTGCTAGCGGCTGTACCAGGCGATCGCCCCGCGGCTGCTCCATGCACCCCGTCCACCCAGAGTTCCTCCCTCAATTGTCAGCCCGCAATGCTCAACGCGACGCCAACAAGCACCGGCGAGGACTCAACGTTGACTCAATTTATTCGGCTGCCGGGGCGGCGAGAAGCGGCGCTCCGGAGTTCCGGCTAGCTCTCCTGGGTCAACAGTCGGTAACCGACGCCGGGCTCCGTTATCAGGTAGCGCGGGGCCTGCGGACTGGTCTCCAGCTTCTTGCGGAGGCGCGCCACGTACACGTGGAGGTAGTGCCCTTCCGAGCCGTATTCTGGCCCCCATACTTCCTGCAGGAGCATCCGATCAGTCAGCACTTTGTTGGGATGGGTGATGAACGTCTTCAGGAGCTCGTACTCAGTGGGGGTGAGGTGCACGTCGCGGCCGGCGACCCTGACTCGGCGGTGCTCTATGTCCACCTCGAGGTCCCCCGTCCGAAAGACCGCTTGCGTCCCTCCTGCCGGCCCGAGGGCGTGGCGCAGGGCTACCCGGATACGGGCAAGCAGCTCATCGATACCAAAAGGCTTCGTTAGATAGTCATCCGCCCCGAGCTCGAGCGCCTCAACCTTGTCGCGCTCAGCCCCGCGCACCGACAAGACGACAATAGGCGTGTTCGACCTGGTGCGCACCTCTCGCAACACGTCGAGCCCGTCCATGTCCGGCAGCCCCAAATCGAGCAAGATGACGTCTGGATGATGGTACGCGTGCTGCTCGATCGCCTGACGCCCGCTTTCGGCGGTCTCTACCTGGAAGCCATGCCGGACCAGAATAGTCCGCACGGCCCGCAGTATGGCCGGTTCGTCGTCCACAACAAGGATCCGGGCGCCCGCGGCTTGGCTCATCCGCCGATGTCGCTCGTGTGTTCGGATTGACCACGCGGCAGCAGAAAGGTGAAACGGGCGCCGCCGCCAGGTCGGTTCTCGGCCCAAATCTGGCCGCGATGCGCCTCAACCAGCCGCTTGGCCACGGCCAACCCCAAGCCTGTCCCCTTTGCCCGGGGACCACGCCCATCGGCGCGATAGAAGGGCTCGAATAAACGTGGCAACGCCTCCTGTGGGATGCCGGGGCCACGGTCATCTACCTGTACACGCACATACGCGTCCGTGGGCCGGATGCTTATCAGAATCTCGCTGCCCGCCGGGCTGTAGTTCGCCGCGTTTTCAATGAGGTTGGAGAGCACCTGGTCGATCTGGACGTAGTCCAATAGCACCGGCGGCAGCTCCTGAGGGGCATCCAGCACGATGTCGTGGTCGCTGGTGATGGTGCGCAACCGGCCGATCACATCCTCGACCAAGGATACCAGGTCATGCCAGCCGGTTTCGGGTTGTAGCGTGCCGGCCTCGATGCGCGAGAGGTCTAGGAGGTTACCCACGATGCGGTTGAGGCGGTTCGCCTCCTGCTCGATGCCCCCGGCGAGCTCTCGCACCTCCTCATCCGTCCAAGCCACGTCTCTCTGGGCGAGGCTGCCGGCCGAGGCTATAATCGTCGCGAGCGGCGTTCGCAGGTCATGAGAGACCGCGTTAAGCAGCGCGGTCTTCGACTCATCTGTCCGCCGCAGGATCTCCGTCTCTGTGGCCTCGCGTTGGAGCCGAGACCGCTCGACGGCGGAGGCAAGCTGTGCTGCCACTCCCCACGTCATCCGCGTTTCGGTAGTGCTGAACCCGCGTGCTCTGTCCCCTGCGAACAACAGTAGACGGCCCACTTCCCGCTCTGGAGTCTTCAAGGGCACGCCAAAAAGCTGGACGTCACGGCCGCGGTCCAGCGTTCCAGCGTCCCGACCGGCCACAACCCGGATCCAGCGGCCTTCAGGATCCCCCATGATCCAGCCCGGCTCCTCCCCTTCAGTGCGGCCCAGGGACAATTCCTGCGCCTTAGCCACTGCACGCTTCGCTGTGCCATCTTCAGTGTATTCGATAACCACGGCCGTCACCTGCAGCTCCTGGCGCAGGCCTTCGGCCACGGAGCTCAATGCCTCGCCGAGCGCCCCTTCGCTCATCAACCGCACAACGTCATACAGGACCATCGACTCGCGACGGTGTTGCTGGGCCTCCTGGGCCCGTTGGCGCTGGGCCGCGGCCAACTGGCCGGTCACCAGCGCCGTTGCCAGGAACAGGAGCAGCGCTATCCACTCCTCGGGGTCAGCCACCACAAGCGTGTGGAAGGGTTCGACAAAGAACCAGTTGAAGGTGAGGAGTGCTGCCACCGCCGCGAGGACAGCGGGACCGCTCCCGAACATCGTCGCCACAGCGAGCACTACGATCAGGTGCAACATGGACAGGTTGCCAACATGGGAACGCTGACCGATGAGACCAATGACGTAGGTCACCAGCGCCACGCCGACCAGTGCCGCCGCATACCCTACCCATCTACTGTGGACGGCACCCACGAACTCACGCCTTCGCATCAGGATTCTGACCATAACTTGAGGCGGCCTGCGGCTGGCGGACGTTGGCAGCGTTGTCCGACCGGGCCCAGCCCCCTAGTTCCGCATCCGCCAGACGCGGCGGGCCAGTGCGAGCTGATTGCGGATGCTGTCTCGGTCTCGCGCCTCGGGACGCAGTTGCAGATAGCGGCGCAGGTCGGCAATCGCCCGGCGCATGTCGCCCAGGCGAAACGCGATGAGGCCTCGCTCGCGCACCTCGTCGGGCGCGTCCGGCTGAATGAGCAGGAATCGCTCGACTACCGCGTAGGCATGGGCGTAATCGCGCTGGCGCAGGTAAACCCCCTCGAGGTTCTTCAAAAGCCGCGCCAAGATCGCGCGCGAGGTCGTCGGCTCCAGGAACTCAGGGCGGAAGCGCAGCCGGCTGCCGTACACCTGCCGCAGCTGCTCGACGCACTCCTCCTCGGTGGTGACACGTCCCCCACTAAAAGGGTCCAGGATGAGGTCAGCTTCCGGGCCCACGTACTTGATGAGGAAGCGGGCGGGAAAGCCCAGCCCAACCAGCGACAGCCCCAAGTGACGCGCGATCTCCATGTAGACCAACGAGAGCGTCACCGGCAGGCCAGTCCGCCGCTCAATGACCTCGTTCAGATAGGAGTTGCGGGGGTCGTAGTAGTCCGCCTCGTTGCCGACGAAGCCCAGGTCAGTGAAGAGGTACTCGTTGATGGCGGCGATGATGTGCTGGGGGTCGCGGTCCGGCCCCAGCCGGTGGCCCACCTCGTCGGCCATGCCGCGCAGCCTCTCGAGGTACAGGTCTGGCTCCAAACCTGGGTACTCCTCGACGGCGATGAGCAGCGCCGCCTCCACCAAGTCGAAATCCGCATCCTGGCCAAAGACGAGCTCGGCAAAGCGGCGGCGGGCTTCTTCAGCGTTCATCACTCAAAGAAAGGCGTCCTTGCGCCAACCCGGCGGGCACGAAATCCCTAACGGCCAGGCCTAGGAGTGGCTGGCCAAAGTAATCATCGCGTGACCAGTAGTACACGATGTCAAGCCGATTGGTCAATTCGCCCCGACGAGGCCCCAGGCCAAACGCTACGGCAGACCAGGCGCCGTGCTGGTTGCGCAGGCGCAGCCGCAGGTGCTCGCCGCCGTTGCCCATCGGCTTCGCCTCCAGCAGCTCCAGGTCGCGCGCCAGGAACTGCGGGGTGGGGTTGCCGGCACCGACCGGCTCCAATGCCTCCAGCCATTTCACCGCGCCGCCGCTCCACTCCTGAGGCGCCGCTTCGGCGTCCACAACCAGCCGCGGACCCATCGGCAGGTGGCCCAGGGCTTTGCGCGCCAAATCGCCGAGCCTCGCTCGGATCTCCGGCAATTGCTCGACACGAGCCGTGAAGCCGGCGGCCTGCCGGTGCCCACCGAAGCGCACGAAGAGAGGCGCCGACTGCACATACTCCGCGGCGCAGGTCTGAAGCGCCGCGGCCAGGTCGAACTCGGGCACGCTGCGGAGGCTGGCGGTGGCCGTCTCGTCGCCGATTTCGAGGACCACCGCGGGACGCCCAGTCTCCTCCGCCAGGCGGGCAGCCGCCAAGCCTACGACGCCCGCCGGGAATTCAGGCCCGCCCGCCCAACACAACCCCTCTCTAGCCGGGTCCACCAGCGCTCTCGCCGCCTCGACGACGCGGCGCGTGAGGCGCTGTCGCTCGCGGTTCAGCGCTTCGAGCTCGCTTGCGAGAAGCTCCGCCTCACTTGGCTCCCTGGCCAGCAGAAGACGCAGAGCGCGGTCGGCATGGTCGAGCCGCCCCGCGGCGTTGAGACGCGGCGCCAGCAGCCAGCCGATCCCCTCCGCTGTCGCCTCGCCCCTCCGTAACCCCGCACTGGCCATGAGCGCCCGCAGCCCCGGACGCTCGGTGTCGTTGAGCGCGCGCAGGCCGGCGCGCACAAGGCTGCGGTTCTCGCCGATGAGCGGCGCTACGTCCGCCACCGTGCCCAGAGCGACCAGCTCCAGCGCCCGTTCTTCTAAAGGCCCGTGCTTCGTCGGAGGGCTCGTCTCCCACAGCGCCTGCAGCAGCTTGTAGGCCACGCCTGCACCGGCCAGCTCCGGATAAGGGTACGCGGAGTCGCGCCGCCGCGGGTTGATCGCCGCCCGAGCAGGCGGCAAGACCGCGCCAGGAACATGGTGGTCGGTGACGATGACCTCGAGGCCGTCCGCCAGCGCCCGGCTGACTTCCTCGACCGCCGTGATCCCCGTATCCACGGTGATGACAAGCGTCGCGCCCTGGGCGCGCAGCGAGGCCAATGCGCCGTGGTTGACGCCATAACCCTCCGCAACACGATGGGGGATGTACGGGAGGACGCGCGCGCCATACGCGGCCAGCCCCTCGGTGAGCAGAGCTGTTCCGCTCACGCCGTCGACGTCGTAGTCGCCATAGATAGCAATGAGCTCGTCGGCTCGCAGGGCCTCCCGCAGGCGCAAGACAGCCCGCTGCATGTCCGGCAGCAGGAACGGGTCGCCGCCCAGCCGGAGGGTGGGGTCCAGGAAGGCCCGCGCCCCCGCCGGATCCGGAGCCGTGCCCGGAAGGCGGTTGTAAAGGAGATCAACGAGAAGCGGGGGCAGGTCGGCCAAGGCGGCTTGGAAGGCAGGTGCCGCCCTTGGCAGCAGCCGCCAGCGATCGTTGACCATACGGATCCGCCTACGAGAAGGCCCCCTCAGAGAGGGGGCCTTCTTCTTGCCGCCGTGCCCGGGTCGCACTGGCTACACCTAGACGCCTGTCCATCGGAGCGACGGTCCGTTTTGCCCATTAGATGAGACCTATCCTGCCGGCCAGTATAACCCCCTTGTCACGTTGACCACCAGACCCACACGGCGGCGCCGCCCTAGATCTTGATGTTCAGGGGCACCTCAAGCTCGATGGAGATCGCCTGCAGCGACTCGTACGTTGGGACATCCAAGGGGATGCCGTTGGCCCGTCGGTCGATCTCCGTCTCCCAGTCGATCTCGCCGTGCGTGTAGATGCGGTCCCACCCTGGCAAGCGCTCGGAGGAGCGGATCACCCGGCACATTTCGTCCATGGCTTCCTTGAACTCGTCCACTGGGCGGAAGCCGTCGATCCGCATCGCACCGAAGAAATGACCGGTGTTCCCTGCCATGCCGATGGGCCGTGCCCCCTCGGCCTGTGACCCGGCCGCCGAGAGCTTGGCCATATTCGCGCCGATGGACGCCCCCGAGAGGACGCCGGTCAGGATGTCTACCAACGTCATCAGGCCGTAGCCTTTGTGCCCACCGGTCTCGCGCAGGCCGCCGATGGGCAGGATGTAGCCACCACCACCCCGGTCGGCCACCTTCGTGGTAAGGTTGCCTTCGCGGTCCATGATCCAGCCGAGGGGCACGTCGTGGCCGCGTCGTGCAGCGATCTGAAGCTTGCCTGCGGCGACCACGCTCGTGGCGAAGTCCATCACCCAGGGCGGGTCCGTCTTCGTTGGCACCGCCACCGCGATCGGATTGGTGCCGAACATGCCTGTCCGTCCACCAGTGGGTGGGGTACCGCCCCCAGCGCCGACGTTGGTGCTGGAGATGCCGATCATGTCGTGCTCAAGCGCCATGCGGGCATAGAAGCCGGCGATGCCGAAGTGAGAGCTGTTGCGCACCGAGACGAAGCCGGCGCCGGTCTTCTCCGCCTTACCGATGGCGATCTCCATCGCCCGGCGGCCCACCACCATCCCCAGACCCTCGTCGCCATCTACGACCGCCGTCGAGGCCAGCTCGTGGACGATGTGGACATCGGGGTGCGCCTTGGCCGTCCCCGTGCGGAGCCGCTGGATGTAGTTGCGGAGCCGCGGCACGCCATGCGAGTCGACGCCCGTGATGTCCGCCTTGATCAGCACCTCCATCGCCTCGCGAGCATCCTTCTCGTCGAGCCCGCAGAACCGAAAGCAGTCCACGACGAATTGCTCCAACCGCCCCGCGTCGACTAGGACCATCTCCTCGGCTTCCACAGCCATATGACACCTCCCTTTGGCACTTGTCCGTTATGGTTGGCGCTAGTATATCCACCAGCCGTGCCGCCGTCGAATGCACACACCATCCTGTAGGGGCGACCCCATGTGGTCGCCCTCTGGGCCACCGGTGCGCTCCCTCTTACGCGATCGGAACGATTGCGAGACCACGTAGGGGCGGTTCGCGAACCGCCCATGCGGCCACGCTGAACCCATGCCAAGATACAAAGACTGGCAGCCGAGTCAGGATTCGAACCTGAATCTAGGGATCCAAAGTCCCGCGTGCTACCGTTGCACCACTCGGCTGCGCCGTACCAAGTATAGCAACTTACCGGGGCACAGAACCTGCCAGGGCTACCCAGGAACTGGGCATCGCCCCTACGTTCGAATGCCCAGCCTTGCGCCCTACTGCACCACGCCCTTCTCGCGCAGCTCGGCGATTTCTCCCTCGGAGTATCGGAACTCCCGCAGGATCTCGTCAGTGTGCTGGCCCAGAACCGGAGCGGCCAGCCCCTCGCCTCTCGGCGGCGTCTCCGAGAAGCCGATGAAGTTCCCCGGCTGCTCGATCTCGCCCAGTTGGGCGTGGTCCCGACGAATGACGTAGCCGTTGAGTATCGCCTGCACGTCGTTGAAGAGCAGTTGACTGTACTGCTGGTAGACGGGCGCTCTCGGCACCTTGCTCGCTCCCAAACGCTCCAGCCACGCCTCGGTCTCCTCGCGGAGGAAGACCTCTTCGAGCCATTTGGCCAGCTCAGCGTCGTGCCGCGCGCGCAGCGCAGCCGTCGCGAAACGGCCGTCCTGGGCCAGGGCCTCGAAGCCCGCCGTCGCCGTCAGGCTAAGCCAGTGCTCCTCATCGTCCACCACCAGAAACAGCCAGCCGTCCGCCGTCTGGTACATTCGGTCGAGGGCGTCCAGCCCGTGCTGACCGGCATCGGGCAGCGGCCGCTCAGGTCGTCCGGTGTAACGCGAGAAGGCCTCGCTGTTCGAGAAGATCCCCCCCTGGAGCAGCGACGTCTCGACGTACTGACCCGCGCCCGTGCGCTCCCGGTGGTATAGCGCCAGCGTGATCGCCGACGACTGCAATATCGCGGTGATGTAATCGCAGACCGCGATGCGCAAGAAGATCGGTGGATTGTGCCGTCCGCCCTGTGCGCGCTCGACGCCGGTCATGGCCTGCAACAACGGATCAACCCCGGGACGGTGGGCATACGGGCCGGTGCCGCCGAACGCGGTCACGCTGACATAGATAAGCCGCGGGTTGATCCGGCGCAGAGTCTCGTAGTCCACGCCGAGCCGCTGCACGACACCGGGCCGGTAATTTTCGACCAGCACGTCAGCCCAAGCCGCGAACCGGTGCATGATATGCCGGCCCTCCAGCTTCTGCAGGTCTATGGCGATGCCTCGTTTCCCCTTATTGAGGCCCAAAGAGCCGGTGCCGAGGCCGCGCAGCGAATCGCCGGCCGTGGGCTCCACCTTGATGACATCCGCGCCTAAGTCCGACAGCAGCGCGGGGCCGTAAGGACCGGCAATCACTTGCGCCATGTCCAGAATCTTTATGCCAGCCAGAGGTCCTTCCATCGCTATCTCCGTACCGCGCGTTTAGCTGTAGCCGCAGGCGCGCACCATGCCGCGCCCCTCACGACGAGATGATGCCTTCTTTCCCTAGGCGATCCACATCCTCTGAAGCGTACCCAAGCTCTTCTAGCACCTCTCGCGTGTGCTGACCAATCAAGGGTGTAGGCCCGGGAAACCGGCCCGGATCGCCTCGGAAGAAAAACGTGGGCCCCATCAACTCGATGGGACCGACTTCTGGGTCCTCGGCATCCACCACCAGACCAAGATGGCGCACCTGAGGGTCATCCATGAAGTCCTCTGTCCATTGCGGCGGCGCGTAGGGCACGTCCTCGCGTTCGAATAGCTCCGCCCACTCGGCATAGGGTTGCCGCCTCATGATGCCGGTCACGATCTCGATGAGCTCATTGCGGGCCTCGGGCGTGGGGATGTTCCGCCCGTCGCCGAAGCGCGGGTCCGTGAACAGCTCGCGCAGCTCCAGGGCACGGATTGCGTTCTGGATGAGACGCGGCGTCAAACAGCCGAAGTGGAGCCAACGGCCGTCCGCGCATTCGTAGATGCGGTAGAAGGGGCTGGAGCCAAAGGGATGCCTACCGACCACCCCGAAGCCTCGCTCGGCCATGGGGCGCTGCGAGTTCACCATCCCCGGCTGGGCTGCCAGCCCGCCGGCGAACAGCGACGTTGTGACGCGCTGACCGCGCCCTGTGCGCTCGCGGACGTAGAGAGCGGCGCCGATAGCCTGCACTGCCAACCCGGCTGTGGCCAGGCTCGGGATCGGCACACTGATATATGTGGGCCCTTCTCGCCAGCCTGGCTGGTCGTGAACCCCCGTGCGGGCGGCCACCAGGTGGTCGTGCCCGTATTCTTCCGCGAGCGGTCCCTCCTCGCCGTATCCGGTCAGCAGACAGTAGATCAGGCGCGGGTGGTCCGCGGCCAGCTCGTCGTACGGCGGGATGACCGTCGCCCCCTTCGCCATCGTCGCGTCGGCGAGGAGCACGTCGGCGCGCAGCGCCAGCTTCCGCACGATCTCGCCACTCTCTGGCTGGTTCGGATCGAGCTGGAGGCTGCGTCGGCCGCGCAGCCACACATGGGCCCCAAGGTGCTGCCGCAGCGGCTGATTGGGCAGGTCCACTCGCACGATCTCCGCCCCCTGGTCCGCTAGCAACATGCCGGCCATGGCGCCGCTCCATCCGTACGCCAGGTCTAGTACCCGGATCCCGCTAAGCACCGGCATTTCAGACTCCTTGCACCTTAGACATGTTCAATCGTCCATGCGCGAAGCGCGCCACTGGAGATGAAAAGGATCGTCCTTCTGAGGGAGTCCAGAGGGAGCCCTCTGGCGGGGCTTGGGGGTGTCCCCCAGTACGTCACTGGGTGGGTGGGTGGGAAGACCCAGGACGCTTTTTTC
>DATDQG010000129.1:0-7402 GCA_035292365.1 Dehalococcoidia bacterium | reverse complement strand
GCGCCAGCTCGGGGCCGTTGGCCACGGCTAAGAAGGCCATGAACAGCGCGAAAGTGATGTATGCCGTCTCCTTGGTAGCGAACGAGAGCGCCAGCGCCACGGTGCCGAGGGTGAGGAAGCGCACCTGCCCGGTATCGCGATAGCGCCAGAGGCCGTAGGCCCAGAGCAGCCCCCACACCACCATGTAAATGTCGTTGCGGACGAAACGGCCGAAGTAGAGCATGGTGGGCGATATGGCCATGAAGAGGCCTCCCGTGAGCGCGCCGACGCGGCCGAGATACGGGCGAAAGAGGGCCATGACGGCGACGGCAGCGGTGCCCCCGAAAGCGGGAAGATAGCGAGCGCTGGCGTCGCTGTCACCCAACAGGCGAAAGATGAAGGTGGTGGCGTGGAACTGGAAGGGCCCGTGCATCAGGGGGTCGTGGCGGTAGCCACGGCCCTCGGCTAGGAGCCAGGAGAAGTATGCGTGCAGGCTCTCGTCGTGGTGAAGGGCGCGGGTGCCGAGGTCCCAGAAGCGGGTCAACGCCGCCGCCGCTACGAGCAGCGCCCAGAAGACTAGCTCCCAAGTTGACCAGCCCACGAAGAGCCGGCGCCAAAGGCGGATGCGGGTCTCAGGCGTCGCGCCTGGAGTCGGCGGGCCTTGCACGCCCTGCATGTCCTTCAGGGCGTCCGTTCCGAGACGGCGTAGAGGACGACGCCGCCGGTTTCCACGACGGGAACGAGGAGCGAGCGAAGCGCTGGTAGTCCTGCCTGGCCGTACTGCGCGCGCTCCAGCCGACCGACCACCACGTAGGCCACGCCGTATCGCTGGATCACGCCGTGGATCACGCTCGGGTCGCCGCTCTGGTACAAGGAGGCTATGTCTTCCGCGCGGCCGCTGAAGGCCTCGTCGGAGCCGCGCCACTGCTGCTCGTGGCCTACCCAGCCAAGCACCGCGGGGATGCCCGTGCGTGCCGAGACGCGCGCGGCGTCGCTGTAGTCGCCACCCACGGCTTCGACGATGACGCTTCCCGGGCTGGCGTTCGCCTCGAGCCACCGCACGACGGCGGCCTCATCCGGGTCCTGTCGCTTGAGCCATGCAAGCCCATCCAGGCTGCGCGCCGTCCCTGCGGCGGCGTATTGTCCAGCCAGCACGGCCAAGGGGTATGCCACGCTCGCGGCAAGCAACAACGCCGCGTACAGTGACCAAAGGCCATACAGTGCCCGCTGCCAGGGGAGGCGCGGCTTCAGGCTGGCGACGGTCTGCAGGCCAACTGCCGCGACAACCGCGAGCAGCGCCCAGGCCTGGTAGTACAGCTTGAAGATGGTATTCATGCGATTGTGAAAGAAATCGACGACGGCAAACATCTCCGGCCCCCAGACCAGCAAGGTCGCCACCGCTGCGAGGAGCAGCGCGAAAGCATATCCCCGCCAGTGCGCCTCAGGCCGGCTCGCCGACCAAGCGGCCGCTGAGGCGACCACGACCGCGGCGAGGCCCAAGGCCCACGCGAGCTGGCTTAGCAGTCGCTGCTCGAAGCCGGCAGGGACGACCTGGCTCCAGCCGGCCAGCAGGAACCAGACCAGCACAAGCGCGAGGGGCCCCCACGCCGGACCGGGCAACTCACGAAGGGGCTGCCGCAGGAGGGCCCAGACGACCAGTGAAGCCACGCCGAACGCGAGGCCTCCCCAGAAGAGCAGGGCGTGCACCGGCCAGCTGTTGAGGGCGACCACCGGCACGATCCCCGACACCTGGCTCTGGAAGCTCAAGTAGTAAGGCAGATAGAGAAACAGCGCAAGCCCTATGAGCCCGGCCGCCGTGCCGGCAAGGCGCCACCACGGTCGCTCCAGGTCGTCGCGAGCGGCGCCGAGGACCAGGGCGGCGACGGCTAGGAGCCACGCCGTGGGCAAGTCCCAGGGATTGACGAAACCTACCGCGCCCAGGAGGAGCCCGACAGCGACCATCCGCCCCAGTCGTCGGCGCCAGGCGCCCTGGAGGACCGTCCGCGGCCGGAGCCATAGCTGCAAGGCGATGGCCACGGCGAGGAGAACCAAAGGCAGGTCCATGGCGTGTGGATGAAGGTCGCCTAGGTAGAAGGAGAAGAATGGGAACTCCTGGATGGTGTAGTCGGTGCTTTGGCCAGCCACGAGAGTATCGATAATGCGGGTGGAGCGCCACCACCACCAGTTCTGGGTTGGATACCAGACCGCGCTCGTATACGGCTGCGTGAGGTCTTTGACGCCAAGCCAGGACCAGAAAGCGGCGCTGCCGGCGCCGTGAGCGTAGGCGAGCTCGAGGACGCCCAACAGGTTGCCGATGCCGAGCAGCAGCAGGGCCGCCAACAGGCCGGCGACGATTGCCTGGCGCGTATCCCTGGCGAGTCGCACGAGGTTGGCGGCGAGGCCGTAGGCGCCGAGGGCGGCCAGCGCGGCGAGGCCAGCCAGGGCGAGGTTGTAGCTCACGGAGGACGCCAGGCCGCTCAGGTGGGTGAGGAGGCCCCCCATGACGTAGCCGAAGTAGTAGTACGGCAGGCTATGGCCGCTGAGCCAGGGGTCGCTGGGCGGGAAGGCAACGGCGCGCAGCGTCGCGTTGAGCAGGGCGAAGTCCATCGGCTGCTCGGTGTGGCTGATGTCAGGCCAAAGGGAGCGCACCCAGGCCCAGAAGAACAACGCTGCGGCGAAAAGCACTTCGCCTGTCACGAGTAGGGGCCATGTGCGCCGCAGGTGGCTGCCCAGCGGCGCTCGCAGGCGCCAGAGCTCAGCGAACGAGACCGCGAGGGCGAGGCCCAGCAGCGCCCAGGCGAGCGTGCGATCGGGACGGACCAGGCCGGTCAGGCCGATGAGCCAGAAGGCGTAAGCGACGAAGATGAGGCCCACCGTCTTGGCGAAGAGCAGGCCGCGATCGGGCAGCGCTTGGAGCAGTCGAAAAGCCCAGGGCGCTCCAGCCAACCCGACAGCCTGGAGGACAAGCCACCAGCGCAGTATTTCCACGAAGCGCTCTGGTTACCGAAATCGTATGGATGGGGATGTCCAGAGGGGGCGGAGCCCCCTCTGGCGGGGTTTGGGGTGTCCCCAAAACCCTTTCAGGGTGGGCGGGTGGGATAACCTGCGAGGCACAGTCGAAGTCTACGCGAAGAGGGCCTCGACGAAGGCCTCAGGATCGAAGATCACGATGTCGTCGGGCTGCTCGCCCACGCTGAGATAGCGGAGGGGCAAGTGCAGCGTCTCGCTGATGGGGAAGACGACGCCGCCCCTGGCAGTGCCATCAAGCTTTGCCAGGATCAGGCCGGTGACGCCGACGGCCTGCGTGAAGGCCTGCGCCTGGAGGAGGCCATTCTGGCCCGTCGTTGCGTCGAGGACGAGGAGGACCTCGTGCGGCGCGGCCGGATCCACGCGCGCGATGACTCGGTGAACCTTGCGCAGCTCCTCCATGAGGTTCGACTTGGTGTGCAGCCGGCCGGCCGTGTCGACGATGAGCACGTCTACATTGCGCGCCCGTGCTGCCTGCATGGCATCGAAGGCGACGGCGCCGGGATCGGCGCCGGGTTGGTGTGCGATTACATCGACGCCCACCCGCGCGCCCCATTGTTTGAGCTGCTCGATCGCAGCGGCGCGGAAGGTATCGCCCGCGGCGAAGAGCACGCGCTTTCCTTCATCCTGGTACAGGCGGGCCAGCTTGGCGATGGTCGTGGTCTTGCCGACGCCATTGACGCCGACCATGAGGATGACGTGCGGGTGACCGACGGGCACCGGAGCGCCTTCAACGCTCAGCAGTGTCACCATCTCCTGACGCAACATAGCGAAGGCCTCGTCAGGACCGCGCGCCTCACCGCGCTGGACTCGCTCACGCACGCGAGCGAGCAAGCGCCCGGTGGTGGAAACGCCAACGTCAGCCGCAATGAGCAGCTCTTCCAGCTCGTCCCAAAAGCCCTCCGGAAGCGTGGCGCCGCCGAAGAGGCCCTTGACGCGCTGGAACCAGCCCTGCCGGGTCCTCTGGAGGCCCTGCTCCGTCTTCTGGCGGCGCAGCAGGTTCAGCACCTAGCGATGCTCCTGTACGGCCTGCCGGACCTCGGCGATGAAGGCGTCGATGCTGAGATCGCCGCGGTTGCCGCCATCGCGCAGGCGCAAGGAGACGGACTGCTCCTGCGCCTCTCGATCGCCGACCACCGCCATATAGGGGACCTTCTGCAATTGCGCTTGGCGGATCTTGGCCTGCATGCGCTCCTTGCGGTCGTCGACATGGACGCGGAAGCCCGATTCTTTGAGTTGAGCCGCCACCCGCTGGCCATAGTCGTTGTGCCGGTCGGCGATGGGGATGACCACGGCCTGGACGGGAGCGAGCCAGACCGGGAACGCGCCAGCCGTGTGCTCGATAAGGATGCCCAAGAACCGCTCGAGTGAGCCGAGCATCGCCCGATGGATGATCACGGGCCGGGCGGCCCGGCCCTCGTCGGTAATGTAGTCCAGCTCGAAGCGCTCCGGAAGCGAGAAGTCGAGCTGGGCAGTGCCGAGCTGCCACTCGCGCCCCAGGGCGTCCTCGACGTTGAAGTCGACCTTCGGGCCGTAGAAGGCGCCTTCGCCAAGGGCACGGGAGTAGGGCAGTCCGAGAGCCTCGAGCACAGCCTCAAGGGTCGCTTCGGCGCGCTCCCACACCTCGTCGCTGCCAACACGCTTGTCCGGGCGCAACGAGAGGTAGACCTTGACCTCGCCGAAACCGAACAGGCGATAGGCCTCGTTGAGCATCTCAAGGAAGCCGCGCATCTCGTCCTGGATCTGGTCCGGTCGGCAGAAGATGTGGGCGTCGTCCTGGGAGAGGCTCCGCACCCGCGTCAGCCCGTGGACGACGCCGGAGCGCTCGTTACGGTGAAGGCGGCCGAAGTCGGCGTAGCGGATGGGGAGGTCGCGATATGAGCGGATGTCGGCGGCGTACATGAGCGCGTGGCTAGGGCAGTTCATAGGCTTCAGGCCCATCTCCCGCTCCTCGACCTGCAGGAAGAACATGTTCTCCTTATAGTTGTCGTAGTGGCCGGAGAGGCGCCAGAGCTCCGCGTCGAACAGCTGCGGGGTGATGACCTCCTGATAGCCGTGCTGGCGGTAGAGGCCGCGCACGTACTCGACCAGCAAGTTGTAGACGATGGCGCCCTTCGGCAGGAAGAACGGCGAAGCGGGCGCGATCGGATTCAGGAAGAACAGGTCGAGCTCCCGGCCAAGGCGGCGGTGGTCACGGCGCTCGGCCTCGAAGCGGCGCTGTACGTAGGCGTCCAGGGCCTCCTGGGTGTCCCAGGCGGTGCCGTAGATGCGCTGCAGCATGGGGCGATGCTCGTCGCCGCGCCAGTAGGCGCCGGCGAGGCTCAGAAGCCGCACGGCCTTGAGCTCGCCCGTGCTGGCCACGTGCGGCCCCTCGCACAGGTCTGTGAAGGGGCCGTGTGTGTAGAGGCTGACCGTATCGCCCTCGATGCCCTCGATGATCTCCAGCTTGTAGGGCTGGTCGGCGAAGCGCTCGCGCGCCTCGTCCTTGCTGACGAAGGTCTGCACGAAGGGATGGTCGGCGGCGATGCTATCCGCCATCATGCGCTCAATGCTCTCCAGGTCGTCAGGGCTGAGGGGGAAGGGGAGACCGAAGTCGTAGTAGAAGCCGCCCTCGATCGGCGGGCCGATGGCGAGCTTGGCGTAAGGCACGTACGACACGACGGCTTCGGCCATGACGTGCGAGGCCGAGTGGCGCAAACGATGCAGCAACTCTTCACGCTCCACAAGCACACCTCCAGGTCAAGTATATCGTAGGTCAGGCCTTTAGCCTGGCCGCTGCAAAACGAAGCCCCCTCGTCCTCAGTGGGACGAGGGGGCGTGCTCGTGGTTCCACCCACATTCACCCGACGTAGCGGGCCTCGAAGGCCGATAACGGTGCCGACCGGAGCAGACTACTGCGGTTCGTCTGTCGGCTCGGAGGTGGTGTTCGCCGGAGCAGCGGGCAGGAGGTCCCAGCCGTGCCTCCCTCTCTGGTGCCGTGCCAACGGCTACTCGTCCTCTTCGACGCCTATGGTGGGCGGTGCTGGAATTGAACCAGCGACCTCTGCGATGTCAACGCAGCGCTCTAACCGCTGAGCTAACCGCCCGCTTTGATTGGATGGTAGCAATGGTAGACAGAGCGAGTCAAGGCAGCCCGTCTGTTCGTGTTTGCGAGGAGCGAAGCGACGAAGCAACCCCTGAACCGCGAGCGAGATTGCTTCGCTTCGGTTGCAATGACAATACGACTCGCCTTGACACAGGCGGGCGCTTTTTATAACTTTACTCTTGGCAGACTACACGAAGAGGAGGGACCCAATGTGAGTGATGTGGTCATCGGTGAGAACGAGTCCTTTGAGGCGGCGCTCCGGCGCTTCAACAAGAAGGTGCAGACGGACGGCATCCTGTCCGAGGCAAGGCGCCGCGAGCATTACGAGAAGCCAAGCATAAAGCGCAAGAAGAAAGAGGCGACCAAGCGGCGCAAGAGCGCTGCACGCAGCGGCCGCTAAACAACTTCCCCCACAGCATATTCATGAGCCTCCAAGAGCAACTGGCGGAGGAGCTTAGAGTAGCCATGCGCTCGGGCGAGACGCTCCGCCGTGACGTCATCAGGGGCTTGCGCTCCAGCCTGCACAACGCCGAAATCGCGAAGGGCAGCCCCCTGACGGAAGATGAAGAGCGGGGCGTGTTGGCGCGCGAGGCGCGGCAGCGGCGTGAGTCCATCGCGGAGTTCGAGAAGGGACATCGCGACGACCTCGTGGCCAAGGAGCGCGGTGAGCTCGCCATCATCGAGTCCTACCTGCCGCCGCCCGCCAGCCGCGACGAGTTGCGCGCGGCAGCGCAGCAGGTCATCGTCGAGGTGGGGGCGAAAGGGCCGGGCGACCGCGGCAAGGTGATCCCTCGCCTCATCGCCCAATTTCGGGGCCGCGCGGAGGGTGCCGATGTGGCGGCGGTCGTTGGCGAGCTGCTGACTGGGGCATCCTAAACGAGGCGGCGCCCGACCGGAGCAGAACTGTGCCGACGAAGACCCGCGCCGCGATCCTGATCCAGCCGAACAGCCCACTCGTCGTCGACGAAATCGAGCTGCCCGACCCTGGGCCCGACCAGGTCCTCGTCAAGCTGTTCGCCAGCGGCATCTGTCACTCCCAGCTCCACCAGATCCATCGTCCGCTGGACGACCCGCGCGCCCAGCAGGCGCGGCCCACCCTCCTCGGCCACGAGGCCACGGGCGTCGTGGTGGCCCACGGACGCGACGTTAGGCACGTGCGCGAGGGCGACCGCGTGATGACCACCTGGGTAGACCGTGGGGCCTCACCGGGAACCGTGCCTCGCTCTCGGACCGAGGCTACTTGGAACGGACAGCAGGTGGCAGTTACCACGGGCACTTGGACTGAATACACGCTGCTGTCGGAGCGGCTCG
>DATDQG010000128.1:0-2699 GCA_035292365.1 Dehalococcoidia bacterium | reverse complement strand
AGGCGAACCAGATCGACGATCTGCACCACGTCGAGCGTGGGGGCCGCGGGGCAGACGCGCTCGTCACGCCATCCCCTCCCGTCGAGCAGGAGGCGAACCGTGAGTCCCGCGAGCGCCTCCCCTCGGGCGGCGAGCGCCGCGAGTAGCGGGTGGAGGAGCCGCTTGGCGAGGAAGAGCAGGCGCGTCGCGTTGGTCTCTGGTTGATCGAGGATGAGCGACTGCCGGACCGGCTCTTCGGCTTGGCTCGGCTGAAGCGGCGCCCACAGATCGCCGGATGCCGCTCGGTGGAAGCGGTAGGCCTCCGACCCAAAGCGTTCGAAGAGCCCTCCGGCAGGAAGGGAGAGCAGCGCGCCTACAGTCGCCCTCCCGAGCTTCGAGAGCGTGTCGCGGAGGTTCGGATCGAGGCCCAGGCGGTCGAGCCGAACCTGCTGCGCGGCAGCACGTTCCTGGGCGGGGTTCTCGAAGACTACCGTTCCCTCTCGTGCGCTGGCCACCGCATAGGTGCCGAAGCGCGTGAAGCCCACTACCACCGTCGCGCGGAAGCCCGCGCTGCCAAGATCAGTAACGATCGCACGCGCCCACTCCTCGAGGGACGCATAGAGGCGATCCAGCCCTGCCCCGCTCAGCCAGAAGACGCCGGGTTCTTCTGGAGACGGCTCGACCTCCGGCGTGAAGCGCCCGAGTCGCTCCGTGAGTGTCGCAACTGCCTCGGCGATCTCGGCGGGCGGGACCACGCCGGCCCGCAACTCAGCCGTGAGCGAACAGCCGGCAGCATAGCGGAGGCCGGAGAGCACGCCGGCACGACGCGCCTCTTCGTTCACCCAAAGGATAAGCCCCTGTGGCCTGTCCTCGGCGACGACGGCGACCGGGTGGGCCGCCCACTCGGGATGACGCCGCAGCAGGAGTTGCAGCGGAAACGCGGGAAGGCTAACGCAGGCCAGCCGGTCCACGGCAGATCTCGTAATGTGAGTTATACATTTGACTAATTCATCACCGAAAAAAATTTCCTAACCCAAGTGCGTGAATCCGAGCTGTTAGGCGTCATCATCGAGGTCAGTGTCGCCGAGGTGAAACTTATGGAGGATGCGGTGGAGCACCGGCGATAAAAAGAGGCCGATTGCTGATATGAAGATAAATACACTAAACAATGCGTAGGCAGTCGCAAATAGCTTTGCAGGCGTATCTGTTAGATAGTTCACCGGGCCCATTCCCGTTAGGATCATAGCCGCATTGAGAATCGCGTCGATCCACGATAACCCAGCAATGTAGTGATAGCCTAGCGTCCCCAAGCCCAGCGCGGCCAACACGAGAACGACCGCGCTGGCAAGGAACACGAGTAGCCGGCGAAAGAATCGAGAAGCTGGGAGAAGCGGTTTGTCCCGAGATTCGAACATAACGTCTGCTCCTGACGCCTAACGAATTAGCTCACCGACGCGCCGCTCTAGTGTCCAGCAGAAATTCAAATAGTCGCCCAACGTGACCGGAACACTGCAATAACTCTGCTAAGACATGGAGCTTCATCGATGGGCTTCTCGGCGATCGCCAACATCACCGGTGACCGGATGCTAACGCAGGCCAGCCGGTCCACGGTAGACCTCTGCGTGCGTCCATGTCGGGCCCCGGCGCTTGTCCTTGAGGACGGTAAGCTCGCACGAAAACTGACCATCGGAGAGCCTCTGCCGCTGCGCCTCAACCCGGAGCGAAACGAGCGAGCTCAGCGACGGCAGCTCGCCCCCCTTCTCCGTCAGGCAGAGCAGCGCGGTCTGATGCTTCTGTGCCAGCCCCACCAGACGCGTCTGGAGTGGGGTGGGCACGTCGGCGCCGGCACCGAGGTCGAGCACGATCAGGCCGAAGGCGCCCGAGCGCACGAGCTGGTCCGCGGCGCGACCCACGGCCTTGGCATTAGCGACTCGGACGACCACCAGGGCGCCCAGATCAACCCCTCCCTCGGCCGCGTCGGGCGGGCAGAAGCCGCGCTCTTCCAGCGCGATCCAGGCGACCGGTTCGCCCCGCCGCTGCGCCTCCAGCACCAGCCCGAAGGCGACGGTGAGCGCGGCCGTCGCCCCCACCCCCGAGATCTCCACCAACCGCCCGGCAACCTGCTCCAGGCCCCACGGCCGAACCGACGGCCGTATCGGCTTTTGGCGAGTAGACGAGAAGGCCATGAATGAGGTGGTCACTTCCCGTCATGTCACGAGACATTGAGGACAAAGTTGAACGTCGCGTGCTTGCCGTCCTTGGCGTCTGTGACCGACATCAGCAGCTCTGGCCTGAACAAGAAGTCCCCCCTGTTGCGGGGCTCGCCGGGGAAGTAGAGCTGCGTGGTGAGAATCCGGCTGCCCGGTGCCTGGACCTTGACATGCAGGAACTCGCGGCGGCCCAGCAAGGAATCGAGATCGTCTCGCATCTTGCCCTACACGCGACCGAGTTGCCGGAGCAGACCGAACTCAAGGTAACCAGCACGTCATAGCCGGTGCAGCGGTCAGAAGAAGTCGTAATTCTCCACCTCAGCGGAAGAATGTAACCTGTCCTGCCCCCGTGTTCCCAGTGCTCCTCTGGACCGCCAGTATCGTCACATCGTAGAAGCCCGGCTCAGTCACGTTGTAGGACCCTTCATAGAGGCCTGACACGCCGGAGCGAGAGAACGCAAGGGGGACCACAGCTACGACGGCGCCTGAGCCCAGGTTGCGGACATGAGC
>DATDQG010000127.1:0-8242 GCA_035292365.1 Dehalococcoidia bacterium | reverse complement strand
CCCGCTGGTGCCGCCCGTCACCTGGCCGGACATCGCCCCGGCGCCGCAGTCCAGCTCCCAGTGCCAGATGTCCACCATGCCCAGGCTGGTCTTCTGGGTCTCTTCCTTTGCACCCATGTGGGGCGGGGCCGCGGCGTCGATCCGGAACATGACCGCTACCGCGGAAGACAGATCATGGTTTGTGGGGACGTAGTCGAAGTCGTCCGCCACTTCCAGGAGGACGTATATCCGCTGGGCGTCCACCGCCACCCTGACGGACGCGTTGACCGCTGGAAGCGGCTTGAAGTCAAGGCCGGCCGCCGGCTTGATCTGCTCCAGCTTGACAGTCTGCGCCGGTATGCTGGCCCAGTCGCCGGTCTTGCCGTCCACGGTGATGGACGCAAAGGGGGCGTTCAGCCTGACCGCGGCGGCCGCCGTCCCCGCCGATAGCGCCAGCGCCGCTACGGCGCCGAGCGCCAACCACCCTATCCATCTCCTTCTTCTCATCTGCTATCTCCTTCGGAGTGCCTGGCACGTCGTGCGACGCGCGAGCGGACTCCAACTAGCCCTGTGACAAGGGCAATGAACGCGAGTGAACTCAGCCCCGCCGGCAGCAGGACAGCCGACGCTTCTCCCTCCTCCGCGATGGGTGAAGGTCGAGTAGCCCTCAGCGACTGCACGTAGGCAACGATGCTGGCGGTCTCCTCGTCAGTGATGCCGGCCGAGTCAAAGCTCGGCATCCCCTCGGGGCCCTGACTCAGCGCCCTGCGGACATCCGAGAGGCTGGCGTCCGTGAGCCTTGGTCCTACGACGCCTCCCTGTGCCTTGAGGCCATGGCAGCTGGCGCAGCCGTAGCGAAGGAACAGGGCGCGACCATCCTGGCGCGGGTCCCCTGTGCTGGCTTGCCGGGGGTCCGCCAGAGGCAGCCCTTCAAAGGGCTGGTCTTCACCCACGTAGGCGATTTGCGTGCGGTTGTACCCCTGCGGCGACAGATTGGCGTGCGTGTAGGGGCTGCGCGCGACGATGACGACGATTAGCGTGAACGCCAGTCCGCTCATCACGACCGCGCCGAGGATGGGCCCGGGCGGGACGCGCAACCTTCGCAGCATTCTGATCACCTGCCTCCGGTTGCGCCCGCCCGGGAGATCGACTTGTCTGCGCGCCTTCCGCGAGGTGGCTGCGGCGAGGGCGCGCCGGCGTCCGCGCCAGCGCGGGCGATGGCGATGACCCGCAGCGCCACGCTCAGCAGAATCGCCCAGACAGTCGCTACCAAGGCGATGAGCAGCGAGACGTTGAGCCCAGGGATGTGGACACCGGCCGAGGATCTGTACACCTGGGAAGTGATGCCGGGCATGGTGACAAATGCCGTGGCGACCTCCGGCTCGGTTTCGCTAGGGGCCACGTATTCGATACGAACTTGGTGGTCACCCGCAGATAGGCGGTGGAACCGGACGGTTGCCACACCGTTCTGGTCAGTCGAAGCCTGTCCCAACTCGACCCGGCCGGCGACGCCCCCAAAGGACTCGTCGGCGGAAAGGGTGACAGCGGCGTTGGCAATCGGAAGACCCTGGTCGGCGGAACGCAGCTTGACCTGAAGAGCCGCCGGCCCCTCGGTAGTTATCTCCGCCTCCACATGGGAAGCGCTGGCTGGTACAGCCAATGCGACGGCTGCCGCCCCGAGGGCAATCGAGACGAGGATCACCTTGACTACTATCTGCGAACTCATCTTCATCCTCCTTCTGCTGGGTCCAGCGTGGCGCCTGGCGCAAGCGGCCTGCGGGCCGGCGCCGTTTCGATGCTTTCCTGGTCTTCCGCCACCTCCCAAACGGCGATGATAGGAAAGACCTTCACGAAAAGCGTGATCAAGAGGGCGAACAGGGCGAAGCCGGCGACCATGATCGACAACTCGACCCAGGTGGGCGCGTAGGACGAAGGCTCGTAGGGCATAAGCGGCACGCGAAAGCCGGAGACGACGATGAAATACCGCTCGACCCACATCGCTACGTCCACCAAGAGCGCCGCAGCCACAACGCCCCAGATATTTCTGGTCCGAGGGAACAACACGAGTAGTCCCGGGACCACCAGGCCGCCAATGAAGTAGAACCAGTAGAAGCCCGCGAACTGCTCCAGGAAGAGCTGTCGGAAGTGGAACTCCGCCCCCTCCTCCAGCTTGTAGCCCGTGGTGACGTACTCGGAGACGTTGCCGTAGATCATGATCAGCGCGAAGGCGGCCAGCATGTAGCCCAGGTAGACGAAGTGCTTCTCTGTGATGTACTCCTCGAGGTGGTAAACCTTGCGCAGGACAGCCATCACGATGATCAGTGTGGCAATGCCGGAGAAGATTGCCCCGGCCACGAAGAACGCCCCGAAGATGGTGCTGTTCCACGGCTCCCGCAGAGTCATGGCGAAGATCCAGGACACGACCGTGTGCACCGAAACCGCAATGGGGATGATCAGGATCATCGCGGTGGTGATGGCCGTTCCCATGGAGCGCCACTGCGCCCCGGTCCCCCGCCAGCGAACGGAGAGAAGGTCGTAGAGCCAGATCCGCCAGGGTGCCACCCGGCCGGCCAGCCGGTCGCGGAACAGCGCCAAGTCGGGGATCATGGGCAGAAAAAGGTAGGCGATGCTGGCCGTCAGATACGTGGTGATGGCGAGCACGTCCCAGATAATCGGCGACTGCCAGCGGCCGTACCGGATGACGTTCAGCACGCGGTCCGGGCGGCCGAGGTCAATTATGACGAAGATGGCCCCGCTGACGAGGGCAACGACGGTGATGAACTCCGCCATGCGGGTGATGGGCGTCCGCCAGCGAGCCTGGCTGACCCTGAGGATCGCCGAGATAAGAGTGCCGGCGTGGCTGATGCCGATGAAGAAGACGAATGTTGTGATGTAGAGGCCCCAGGAGATGCGGTCGCGCATCCCCGTGACGATGAGGCCTTCCCGAAGCTGGTGTGAGTAGGCGTAGACTCCCCAGGCGATGACCAGAAGCAGGAAGGCCACCCACAGGTAGTACCAGCGGCTTGTCTCGGTGACAGGAGCGAAAGCCGCGTGCTCCAGCCGCGATAGCCAGCTCGCTCGAGGCTCTGCTGCTGCCAAGGGGCCGCCGCCCTCGCGGCGCGAGCGCTGGTTTCCTAGCGCTTCCACGTCTTGGCTCCGTTCACAGTCTCGGCCCATGGCCATTTGGTCGGCATCCGACCCTTGGCGAATGCGTCACGCCCCACCGCCTCGCCGTGGCCGGCGACGTAGTAGACGCGGGGCTTCGTGCCCAGATTCTCCTTAAGGCGATACGCCTGGTTGCCGGACAGGAAGCGGGAGGCCGCCACAACCTCCTCGCCGTTTGTGGCGACATCTTCCTCCAGGTCGCCGTAGTAGATGGCGTGCTTAGGGCACCCTTGCACGCAGTAGGGGAGGGTGCCGCTGCGTATCATGTCCGGGCAGAAGTCGCACTTCATGACGGTGCCCCGCTTGGCGGGCACCTGGTGCTCTGCGCTGTAGCGCGCCAGCTGTGCCTCGGGGGGCACTGGTGCCTTGCCCCAGTTGAAGAACCGCCGGTCGTAGGGGCAGGCCGCCATGCAGATGCGGCAGCCGATGCAGCGGTCCTGGTCGATGAGTACCGTGCCCTCGGGAGTGGAGAAGGTCGCAGCGACCGGGCAGACGTTGACGCAGGGGGGATTCTGACACTGCTGGCACGGCGTCGGGATGAACTGAGTGCCGCCGCCCGGCAGGTCGCCTTCAAACACCTCGATCCACTCCATGGGCTCCGGCGCGAAGTGGCCTTGGATGCAGGCGGCGGTGCACTGGGGAGGCTTCCCGACGCTCTGGCAGCCGTCGCAGTGGCGAAGGTCGATGATCATCGTCCACTGGCGGATGCGGCCACTGGGAGCGCGCGCGGCATCGCCCATGGACCGGACGACGGATCCGCCCAGCGCCGCTCGAATCAGCGAGGGCAGGATGGGTAGAGGAGCAAAGCCGAGGGCGCCAAGGGCGATGACCCGCAGGAAGCCACGGCGGCCTATCTGGAGCCCGTCCAGGCGCGGGCGCGGTGCCGGGACATCCCGCTGGTCGTCCACCATATCCTTGACGCATCTCAGTTCGAGGGAGGCCCGGAATACCCGGGCGCGTCTAGCTCTCAGCTTGGGCCGGGAGGGAGTCATTCGCATCGTGAGATGAGGCAGACTTTGCGGCGGTTAGCCTGTGTTGAATGCCTAGGCATAAAGTCGTAGGCGGTGGCTTGCTATGATTGAGGTTGTGGAGATGGGGCGAGGGAAGATCCGCGTGATAATCGCAGAGGATCACGCCTTTGTCCGCGAAGCGACGCGCCAACTGCTCGAGCAAGAGCCAGACATCGAGGTCGTAGGCGAGGCTACGAACGGTGCCGAAGCCGTCTCACTGGTGGAGCGGCTAAGCCCAGACGTAGCTATCGTTGACATCTCGATGCCGGTCATGAGCGGCCTCGAGGCTACAACGCGGATCAAGAACTCCCGCCCCAGCACGGCCGTGCTGATCCTCACCCAGTACGCCGACGATCAATACGTCTTTGCGCTTCTCTCCGCCGGTGCGGCTGGCTACCTGCTCAAGGATGTCCCCTCGGCGGAGGTCGTGCGGGCCGTACGATCCGTGTACGCTGGCGAGCCCGTTCTCCATCCTGCCATCGTGAGGAAAGTGCTGGCCCGGCTGGCGAAGGAAGAGGAGCAGCCGCGCTTGCAGCGCCATGGTGAGGGGGTGCTGACGGAGAGGGAGCGAGACATCCTGCGACTGGCCGCCAGCGGTATGAGCAATGCTGGCATCGCTGCGAGGCTCTACATTAGCCAGCGGACGGTGCAGGCGCACCTATCGAACATCTTCGCCAAGCTTGGCGTAGGCTCACGCACGGAGGCCGTCATTGTGAGTCTCAGGCGGGGCCTGATCGACCTGCAAGACCTGTAGCTGAGGCTGTGGACATCCTGGCAGGCTTTACGTGGATTCTGGAGCCGGGGCGGCGGCGGGGCCGGAAGTCCATCGAGGCCCTGCGGCTGCTCCGCCGGCGCGTCGGGGACAGGCACTTCTGGATCACCCAGGGTCTGATCGCGGCCGTCACCGCCCTCCACTACTTCATAGAGACCACCGGCCTTGTCGGCTCTGAGCTGGGCTTCCACGACATCCCCGTCATCGTCTACGTCATCCCCATCATCTACGCCAGTCTGCACTTCGGCTTCGAGGGCGGCGTCTTCACCGGCATCGCCTGCCTCCTCCTCTCGCTGCCGAACATGGTGTTCTGGCATCGCGACGGCTACGAGTGGGTGGGCGAGCTGGCGATGCTGTCGGTGCTCATCGTCGCGGGGGACTTCCTGGGCGCCCGCGCCGAGGAAGAGCTACAGCTGCGGCGGAAGGCCGAGAGGACAAGCTCGCGCCTCGCCCTCCTGAACCAGATCGGCGAGAGCCTCAGCCACGCCATGGAGGTGGAGCAACAGCTCCCGCGAGTATTGCGCCTCCTTCTATCTGGCCTATCGCTCCAATCGATCTGGCTGCGGCTTGAGCCGGAGCACCCTGATGCGGAGCCGCTTCTGATTCAAGAGGCGACGGAGCCTTGGCCCGTGCCTGCCGAGGGGCGAGCAGCCATGCCTCCGCCGATGGAACCGGGACTGGGGACGTCGCCAGACGACGGAGCGATCGTCGTGCCGTTGGCGAGGGACGGCAGCGAGCTCGGACTGCTGAGCGCTTGCCTGCCTGCCGGAGCGACGCTCTCGGACGAGCAGGCGGAGCTTCTGACTACGGTCGCTCACGAGATCCAGGTAGCGGTGGAGAACGCCCGCCTCTACCGGGAGCGGCAGGAGAGCCTACGATCCTACGCGAGCCAAGTAACCCAAGCCCAGGAAGAAGAGCGTCTGAGAATTGCCCGCGAACTGCATGATGAGACCGCCCAAGATCTGGTACGCGTAGTCCGCAAGTTAGAGCAGCTTGGAAAGGGGTGCGGTCCCGACCTGATGGGGCCCATCGATGAGCTGCTGAGCCTCACACGCAACACTTTGCAGACGGTGCGCCGGTACAGCCGTGACCTGCGTCCTTCCGTTCTTGACGACCTCGGCTTGGTTCCCACTCTGGAGGCGCTGGTGGAGGAGGCCAGCATCCGTCTCCGCTCCGCCGCCCGGCTGCGGGTCGTCGGCACGTCCCGCCGCCTGCCTGGCCCAGTGGAGCTATCCTTGTTTCGCATCGCCCAGGAGGCCCTCAGAAATGTTGAAAGGCATGGCGACGCCACCGCGGCGCTGGTAGAGCTGGCCTTCGATGGCACGGAGACCCGCCTCTCGGTCACCGATGACGGAAAGGGATTCACTCCTCCCGCCAACATCTCCGACCTAGCGCGTGCCGGGAAGCTTGGCCTGGTGGGGATGAAGGAGCGGGCAGAGCTGGTAGGCGGTCGCTTCTATCTGCACTCCGACCCAGGCGGAGGAACCCAGGTGAAGGTAGTTGTATCATCCGACGAGCGGCCAGCGAGGTAAATCAGGGAGGCACTCTTGCAAAGCGGCCAGAAAGAGGACGACGGCTCCGAGCTTATGGCCGAGTTCGATACTCGCGTGTTGTGGCCACAAACAGCGACAAGCAACTCAACCTCCTCGGTCGTGCTTTAGGATAACGTTCTCTTTCAAGATGCGAGCGGAAGCGAGGAGTTGTCCACAGCAATGCGGGCTTGCCGAGCCGCCTCGCTCTTGGTTCTAGATCAGCCCGTCTTGTAGGCACTGCGGCGAGCATGCTACCCTCAGGATGCTGGAAAGGCAGCGGAGCCGACCCCCTAATTGGCGGCTCTCGCGACCCCCTTATTGTTAGCAGCTAGCATGCTGCTACCGGCTTCGCCGGACGCGTTAGCAGCCTGCATCTGGCCTGGATAATTGCCAAGGAGGGGGTCGCGAGTTCGAGCCTCGTCTCCCGCTCCACCAGATACGAAAACGCCCCACAAACGGGGCGTTTTGCATCCGTGGACAGCGCTCGCGACTCCCTTCTACGCGGCGAGCCATCGGTCCTGGACACGCGGCACCTTTGACAACCTTCATCGCAGACGCGATGATGGCGCCGCTATGACGCCTCGCGATGTCTCGCGCTCGCCATCACGTCGCATACGTTTCGTCGGCCGTCAGCGCGAGCTTGCCGTTCTCGATGAGCGCCTCGAGGCCGCCGCCCGCGGCGAAGGCAGCGTTGTCTTCATCAGCGGCGAGCCTGGCATCGGCAAGTCGCGCCTCCTGGCCGAGTTCGCCGCCCTCGCGCAGAAGGCCGGCTGGCTCGTCCTCGCCGGCCGCGCCTACGACACGGAAGGAATGCCGCCCTACCTCCCTCTCTTGGAAGCGATCAGGCAGCACGTGGGCGCCGTTGGCAGCGACGAGTTGCTCCAGCAGCTGGCACAGGGAGCACCGGAGGTCATTCTCATCCCTGATCAGGACCGCGGCCGCTTTGCGCCTGTCGCGGTGGGCTTGGGGCCGGGGCCGGAGCTGGAGCGCTACCGCCTCTTCGGGGGCGTTTCGGCGTTCCTCCTCGGCCTTGCTACCTCCGCCGAGTCACGCGGCCTCCTTCTTTGCGTAGACGACCTGCACTGGGCTGACAGGTCGACGCTGCTCCTCTTCCAACACCTCGCACGCAAGCTCGGCTCGGCGCCGCTGCTCGTGGCTGGCACCTTCCGGTCGACCGAGCTAGAGCAGACCCACCCCCTCTCCAGCGTCCTGGCCGAGCTGACGCGCGAGCGCCTGCAGCAGACCATCACGCTTCCCGCCCTTACGCCGGAGGAATGCGCCGCCCTCATCAGCCTAATCGCCGCCGGACCTGTGGACGCCGTTGTCGCGCAGACGATCTGCGAGCGCACGGAGGGCAACCCCTTCTTCGTCGAGGAGGTCGTGCGCCAGCTGATGTCGGAGAGCCGCGACCTCGCCAGGCCAGAGGCCGTCGCCGGTGCCTGGGCCGCGCCGGAGGGAGTCCGAGCCGTCATTAGCCACCGGGTCTCGCGGTTGACGACGTCTGCACAGCGGCTGCTCCAGGCCGCTGCGGTGCTCGGCGATCAGGTCGCTCCTGAGCTTGTGAGGGCAATGATCGAGCTGCCGGAGGACGCGCTCGTGGCGAGCTTCGAGGAGGCCAGCGCGGCCGGCATGTTGCGCGAAGAGGGCGCGGCTTACGTCTTCGGCCACGCGCTGATGCGGCAGGTCATCTACGATGGCCTCAGCCTGGCGCGCCGCCAGCAGCTGCACGCGCGCGCCGCTGAAGCTCTCGAGTCCCGCAAAGGGCCCGACCCCCAGTCGGCACT
>DATDQG010000126.1:0-14259 GCA_035292365.1 Dehalococcoidia bacterium | reverse complement strand
ATCGTGTGTTTTCCGACCCGCCCGCCCAGGTACGTAATCCGCAGAGGGGGCTTCGCCCCCTCTGCGCCCCCGCTAGCGGTTCGAAGTGGATTACCAGCGGAGAAGGCCCATACCGGCACTGCCCGGAGCGGAGGGTAAGTCTGGAGGCGAGCATGGAAGCGCCGACGCTGTCGGTGATCATCCCGATCTACAACGAGGCGGGGACGCTGCGAGAACTGCTGCGTCGCGTGCGGCTGGCGGGGGGCGAGGCGCGGACGTGGCGGCAGCAGATCATCTGCGTCGACGACGCCTCGACGGACGGTTGCTGGGAGATCCTGCAGGAGGAGGCACGAGAAGGAGACCTTCGCGTGCTCCGGCACGAACGTAACGCCGGGAAGGGGGCGGCGGTCTGGACGGGGTTGCAACAGGCGGACGGCGACATCCTTATCATTCAGGACGCCGACCTGGAGTACGACCCGGAGGACTACACGACGCTCCTGCGGCCGATTTTCACGGGCAAGTCGCAGGTGGTCTATGGGTCGCGCTTCCTAGGCGAGCACAGAGCGATGTTCTTCTGGCACAGCGTGGGGAACAAGTTCCTGACGCTGGTGACTAACCTGCTCTACGACACCACGTTGACGGACATGGAGACGTGCTACAAGGTGCTCACGGCCGAGGTGGCGCGGGGCATCACGCTGCGCTCACGACGGTGGGGCTTTGACCCGGAGATCACGGCCCGCATTCTCCGCCAGGGGTACCGCATCTATGAGGTGCCTATCTCGTATGCGGGCCGTGAGCGGTGGGAGGGGAAGAAGATCTCCTGGAAGGACGGCTTCACGGTCCTTTTCACGCTGCTGCGCTACCGTTTTTTCAAGTAGCTGGGTTGAAGTAACCGAACGCCGGGTCCCACACTGATGCGCCAGAGCGGAGGTACGCCCTGGAGTACGCCGAGCGCTATGAGCAGTGGTTCAGCACGCGCTTCGGAATGCGGGCCGACCGGGCTGAGCGAGAAATCGTCGGCGGTCTCCTGTCTGACATTGCGGGGGTCGGCTCACTGCTGGACGTGGGCTGCGGCACGGGCCACTTCGCTGGGCTGTGGCAAGCAAATGGGCTCGCCGCCGTGGGCCTCGATGAGGACTTCCGCAAGCTCGAGTTTGTTCGGGCACGCCGGCCGTGGTTCCCGGTGATAAGAGGCGACGCGATGGCCCTGCCGGTTCGGGACCAGAGCTTCGACGTCGTCGTCATGATTACGGTGCTCGAGTTCCTGGAGGATCCGCTAGAAGGTCTGCGGGAAGCAGCTCGTGTCGCGCGAACGGCGCTGCTCCTGGGTGTTCTCAACAGCGCGAGTCCTCTGGCCTGGTACCGGCGCCTGCGTCGCGCCCGAGCGTACCGCGATGCCCGGTTCTTCTCCCCCTGGGGCCTGAAGCGATTGGTATGCGAGGCACTACCTGAGCAGCATATCCTGCTCACGTGCAGAACAGGTCTGGGCCCCGTGCCCTGGGTAGATCGCCCGAGCTCACTCCCGTTCGGCGCTTTTATCGGGATGAGGGTCGATCTTTTGTAGGAGCGTCACCATGCCCATAACCGCCCAGGTCAGCTTATACCCTCTGCGGCAACCACACCTCACTCCAGCCATCGAGAGGACGCTGGAGGTCCTCCGCTCCCACGGGCTGGCAGTCGATCCTGGGACGATGAGCACGCTCGTGAGTGGTGAAGACGACGCGGTCTTCGCTGCGTTGAAAGAGGCCTTCCAAGAGGTGGCGCAGCAAGGAGGAGTCGTGATGGTTGTGACTCTCTCCAACGCCTGCCCCTTCCCAGAGCCTCAGTGAGCGTTTGGAGCTGCACCGCTGACAAGGAAAGACCCCGACCTTTCGGTCAGGGTCTTCTCGTTTTGTTGGTAGCGGGGGCAGGACTCGAACCTGCGACCTTCGGGTTATGAGCCCGACGAGCTGCCGCTGCTCCACCCCGCGGTGATGACTGAAGGAGTTGTTTGGCGCACGGTTCCATGGAGGTCAAGCCCTCGGTCGATTAGTACGGCTTAGCACACCCATTGCTGGGCTTACACCTGCCGCCTATCAAGCAGCTAGTCTCGCTGCGACCTTACCAGCTTATGCTGTGGGAGAACTCATCTTGGAGTGGGCTTCGCACTTAGATGCTTTCAGCGCTTCTCCACACCGGACTTGGCTACTGGGCACTGCTCCTGGCGGAACAACCCACACACCAGAGGTCCGTTGGCCCTGGTCCTCTCGTACTAAGGGCCACCCTCCTCAATTCTCCTACGCCCACGGCGGATAGAGACCGAACTGTCTCACGACGTTCTGAACCCAGCTCGCGTAACGCTTTAATGGGCGAACAGCCCAACCCTTGGGACCTGCTTCAGCCCCAGGATGCGTCGAGCCGACATCGAGGTGCCAAACTTCGCCGTCGCTGTGGACGCTTGGGCGAAATCAGCCTGTTATCCCCGGGGTAGCTTTTGTCCGATAAGCCACGGCCCTTCCACTCGGCACCGTAGGATCACTTGGTCCGGCTTTCGCCTCTGCTCGCCTTGTCGGGCTCGCAGTCAAGCCCCCTTATGCCCATGCACTCACCGGCTGATTGCCATCCAGCCTGAGGGGACCTTTGAACGCCTCCGTTACTGTTTAGGAGGCGACCGCCCCAGTCAAACTGCCCACCAGGCACTGTCCCCTGTTGGGTAGCAGGGTGAGCACCAGAACCGCCAAAGGGTGGTATTTCACCGTTGCCTCCACCCCGCCCGCGAGCGGGGCTTCCCAGGCTCCCACCTATCCTACGCATCAGTGGCCCCGATGCCATGCCAAGCTGCAGTAAAGCTCCACGGGGTCTTCTTGTCCGGCCGCGGGTAATCCGCATCTTCACGGATATTGCAATTTCGCCGAGTCTCTCCCTGAGACAGCGCTCTGATCGTGACGCCTTTCGTGCGGGTCGGAACTTACCCGACAAGGAATTTCGCTACCTTAGGACCGTTATAGTTACGGCCACCGTTCACCGGGGCTTCGATTTGGAGCTTGCACCCCTCCTCTTGACCTTCCGGCACTGGGTAGGCGTCAGCCCCTATACGTCCGCTTACGCGTTCGCAGAGACCTGTGTTTTTGTTAAACAGTCGCCAGAGCCGCTTCGCTGCGACCCCCGAAAGCTCCAGGCGCCAAGCCCTTCACCTTCCGGGGCACCCCTTATCCCGAAGTTACGGGGTTAACTTGCCGAGTTCCTTAGGGAGAGTTCTCTCGACCGCCTTGGGGTGCTTACCCCTGCCTACCGGTGTCGGTTTACGGTACGGGCACCCAACTCCTGGCAACGAGGCTTTTCTTGGCAGCGTGGGATCAGCTCAATCGCCTTGGGTTGCCCCGCAGCTTCCCCCGCGCCTCAGCTTAACGCCGCAGTGGATTTGCCTGCTGCGGCACACCTATGCTTGGGGACGTGCCATGTCCAATGGGCACGCTGAACCTACCCTCCTGCGTCACCCCGATGCTCGTAACGGAGCGTGGGTGGGGCCGGAATACTAACCGGCTATCCATCGCCTACGCCTTTCGGCCTCAGCTTAGGCCCCGCCTAACCCTACGTCGAAGAACGTTGCGTAGGAATCCTTAGGCTTACGGCGGGCGTGGTTTGCACACGCCTATACGCTACTCATGCCGCGATTCTCACTTCCCTCCGCTCCACGCCAGCTTCCGCTGACGCTTCACTGCTGAAGGGAACGCTCCCCTACCGACCGCCTTGCGGCGGTCCCATCGCTTCGGCGACTGGCTTGAGCCCCGATTATTGTCGGCGCGAGATCACTCGACCAGTGAGCTATTACGCACTCTTTCAAGGGTGGCTGCTTCTAAGCCAACCTCCTGGCTGTTTCGGCGACCTCACATCCTTTGCCACTGAGCCAGTGCTTGGGGGCCTTAGCGGATGGTCTGGGCTGTTTCCCTCTCGACGATGGGGCTTATCCCTCACCGTCTCACTCCCGGGTTGTGGAGCCATGGTATTGGGGGTTTGGTTGGGTTTGGTAAGCTTATGCAGCCCCCTAGCCCATCCAGGGCCCTACCCCCATGGCGAAACACCCGAGGCTGCACCTCAATGCATTTCGGGGAGAACCAGCTATCTCCGGGCTCGATTGGCATTTCACCGCTATCCACAGCTCATCCTAGGATTTTGCCACATCCACAGGTTCGCGCCTCCACGGGGCTTTACTCCCGCTTCACACTGGCCATGGGTAGATCGCCCGGTTTCGGGTCTTATCATTGCGACGGGTCCGCCCGAAGGCGGACAACGCCCTATTCAGACTCGCTTTCGCTGTGGCTCCAGAACGCAAGTTCCTTAACCACGCCGCAACGATAAACTCCGCGGCTCATTCTTCAATAGGCACGCCATCACTCGCCTATGGCGAGCTCTGACTGCTTGTAAGCGCACGGTTTCAGGTCTATTTCACTCCCCTCCCGGGGTGCTTTTCACCTTTCCCTCACGGTACTAGTTCACTATCGGTCGCCAAGAGTATTTAGCCTTGGAGGGTGGTCCCCCCAGCTTCCCACAAGATTTCTCGTGTCCCGTGGTACTTGGGAACAAGACCGGAGCCGCTTCCTTTTCGTTTACGGGACTCTCACCCTCTACGGTAGCCCGTTCCAGGGTCCTTCGACTAAGAAAACGGTTGCTCACTCCGTGCCCCGACGGCAGTCGAGACTGTCCTGCCCCACAACCCGGCCGGTGCATAGGGCTGCCGCCCACTAAGCACCGCCCGTTTGGGCTCTTCCCCGTTCGCTCGCCGCTACTAAGGGAATGATCTCCTTTCCTCGAGGTACTGAGATGTTTCAGTTCCCTCGCTTACCTCTCTCTGGCCCCTCAGCCAGGAGTACCAGGGGTTTACCCTGGTGGGTTGCCCCATTCGGGAATCCTCGGATCACCGCGTGCTAGGCCGCTCCCCGAGGCCTTTCGTAGCCATGCCACGCCCTTCATCGGCTCTTGGCGCCAAGGCATCCACCGTGCGCTCTAAGTAGCTTGACCTCCATGAAACCCTGAGCCAAACAACTCTTCAGTTGGAAAAGTGCATACTCTCAGCAGGGCCAAAAGCGTCTGCTGGAGCACACTCCATTCTAGACAAGCCTTTCCACGCTGTCAATAGCGTTGAAAGCCTCAGTTTTATCACTCTGTTCAGCCCGCCTATGGAGCCAAGAAACCCTCGTCAAGCAGTCTCCTAATCCATCAAGCGGACTATCATCCAGCAACTCTTACGACTATATGTGGCACAACTTCTAAGGTACAAGCTTCTATGGATTAGCCCCTATCTGGAATAGGAATGTTAAAGAGGGGGGGCGTGTGGAGAGCCTTGTGAGCGAAGGGGAGAACAGGTAGTTCGGAGGCTGAAGAGACGGTGACTAAGGGAAAACATCGCCTGAAGTCAAGCCCGCAACACCGCTGCATACTTGCAACTTCTCCACAGAAGGCCCGACTTATCCCCAAAGGATGGCGATTTATCCACAGATATGGGAGTCCGGGCGCTCTTCCGCTCAGGCGTCGTCAGGCTTGGGAAGGACAGTCCGTTTTACCGTGGGGGTGTGGTCAGAGAGGTACGGATCTCCTGCAAGATGCGATCGATAGCCGGATCGTGCTCTCGTTCCCGCCCGACTCGCTCGACGCCGTAGATGACGGTCGTGTGGTCGCGCCCGCCCAACTCCCGGCCGATCTCGGGGTATGACGAGTGACAGTCCTCGCGCAGGAGGTACATCGCGATGTGGCGTGCCAGGACGAGTTCCTTCTGTCGTCGAGGTCCCCTGAGGGTGGCTGCCTCCAACCGGAAGTGGCGCGCCACCGACTCCACGACCGCGGCTGGCTCTGGGCTGGGCCCTGCATCTGCGAGGTCGCGTAAAGCGAGACGGCAGAGCTCCACGGTCAGCGGTTGACGGTGGAGATGGCTGTACGCGAGCACCCGGTTCAGGCACCCTTCGAGCTCTCGCACGTTGCTCGTCACTCGCTGGGCGATGAGCTCAAGGACGGTTAGCGGCACCGCCTCTCCATGCTCCTCGGCCTTCGCGCTCAGGATGGCGATACGTGTCTCCAGATCAGGGGCCTCGATGTCGGCGATGAGCCCCCACTCAAAACGCGACCGAAGTCGCTCCTCCAATAGGGCAAGGTGGCGCGGGGGCCGGTCGCTGGTGAGCACGATCTGACGGCTGGCATTGTGCAGGTCGTTGAAGGTGTGGAACACACCCTCCTGCGTCTGCTCTTTTCCGGCGATGAACTGGATATCGTCCATCAGGAGGATATCGACTTTCCGATAACGCTGCCGGAACTCTTCGGTCTTTCGCTCCCGAATCCCCGTGATGAACTCGTTCGTGAACTGCTCGGAGGTCACGTACAGGACTTTCAGGTTCTGGTCCAGACATGCGTGGCCGATGGCGTGAAGGAGATGGGTCTTGCCAAGGCCGACTCCCCCGTACAGGAACAGCGGATTGTACCCATCGCCAGGTCTCTCGACGACGCTCGTTGCCGCAGCGTGGGCCATCCGGTTGCCCACGCCCACGACGAACGTGCCAAAGGTATAGCGCGGATTCAGTCCCGCGTCGCGAAACGTCCGCACGTTCGGGCGGGCGTTCGCAGGGGGCGGCGCAGACCCCATCAGGGCGGCGCTGGTGCCTGCCTCGGCTGAGACCACAAAGCGGACCGCCACGGCCCGACCGAGCAGGCCGAGAAGCGTCTTCCGGACGACCGAACGCAGACGGCGCTCGAGCCATTCTGCCACAAAGGCGCTCGGCGCGCCGACGGTGAAGGTCTCACCATCGAAATCGGCAGCCTCCGTGTCGCGCAGCCACGTCTCGTAGTTAGCGCGCGCCATCTGGAGCTGGAGTTCCCCCAATGCGGCTTCCCATACCTGTTGCGGTGATAGCTGTTGCTGCATGATGTCCTTGTCGGAGGGCTTAAACGGTCTGATCGAGAGGGATAGTGACGGAGCGTGCCGAAGGGAACTTAGCAGACTGTGGTCGCTGCAATCAAGGGCCTCAAGGGGTGTCATTCGACCATTTGCCAGCGGGGTTTTCCACATTGGGGAAAATGCCAGAACTACCGCTGTCCGAGCGGCGATCACCGCACTACAGGCTGGCGTCTGCCCGCCACCAGAGGGTTGCCAGCGCGACCACCACTAGGCTACCCACCACCATAAGGCTAGTCAAGGAAAGCTGGACCCCCATCCGCAGGGTCACGGGCTCATACCGGAACTCCACCGTATGACTGCCCGCGGACAGGGCCACCGCCCGGAAAATGCCGTTCGCCAAGAGCATCTTCCCCTCCTCCCCGTCCACCCACACACGCCAGCCGGGGAAGTGCGTCTCCCGCAGGTACAGCAGCGCGGGCGAGCGGACACTCGCGCGTAGGACAATGCGCTCGGGCGTCCACTCCAGAGCTTCGATACCGTCCTGCAGCACGCCGCCGGGCCGTTCCGCCTTGGACCACGCCGGCGGCTCTTCTAGGAGCACGGGGCCCCCGCGCTGCTCCAGCGCTCCCAGGGCCCGGCCGCTGTCCGGCTCGACGCGGTATGCCCGCTCGATGGAGACGCGCGGCTGCTCTGTCTCTAGCCGGTACAGCTTGAGGTCGCCGGAGGCAGCTTGTGAGAACCGGCCATCGAGCGGGACAGGAACGCTAGCGCCCGTGCGCTGGTCGGTCAGGCTGAGGGCACGCACGTGCCAGACGCCTCTGTTCAACAGGCCGATGACCTCGATGCGGCGCACGGTGAGGGGTGCTTTCAGAGGGAGGGTCGCGATGTAGTGGAAGGCCTGCTCCCTAGTCCGCCACGGCGAAGCGATGCGCGCCGGCTGATGGCGGAGCTCTGGCACTTCGAGGTCTCCCTGAGCCGTGTCCACGCCGAAGCGGAGGATAAAGCGCTCACGCCTGCCGTCATCTCCTTCGACCGTGACCTGGGCCACTTGCTCTCCCTGCGGACTGAGATACCCCTCGACGACAAAGGAGACGATGCCCAGGCCCGTGGCCTCGAAGGGGCGCGGCGGCACCAGGTCGACCCGCCGCCCGGGCACGACCGTCGTGGTGAAGTTCATGTCGTAGTAGGCGTTGTCGATCCACAGGTCGTTGAGCTTGTCGGTCAACAGGTAGCGCACGTTGAGCGCGCCCATGAGCACCGGGCTGGGGATCCCGTCCAGAAGAAAGCGGAGAACGGCATCGCGTTGCCGCGGGTTGGGGTTCAGCGAGCCGCCGCTCTCCACGAGCATCGTGCGGAGGTCCACGTACCGCTGCAACGGCAGCACTCCCCCATCGTAGCCGTCCACGGTGGCGATTTCGTAGACCGATGACAGGTTCGGGGCCAGGATGTCCTTGTACTTAGCGCCGGCGATGTACTCGTTTTGGGCCTGTGGCGACAGGTCGCCCAGGCTCAGGCGCAGGTCTTCCCGGTCGCCGGGCGTATAGTCCGAGCTCGCGAGGCTAAGGACCCGGTAGCTGGCCGAGTCGTTCTCCCGCGCCAGGAGCTGCAGCGCGGTCGTGCGCAGCGACGTGTAGGCGTCAGCGGGAACCGGTCGGTTGCGCTGCAGGTCGAGCCCCTCCGCGTAGAGTTCGCCGGCGACCGTGAGGAGCGCCAGGGCTGCCAAAGCCGGCCCAAGTCGCAGCCACGGGCCGAGGCGGACGCCAGCGAGCCAGGGGCCAAGCCGCCCGACCAACAGGGCTGCCAGGGCAGCGCCGAGCCACAGCCTTGTCCATTGAGGAGTTTCCGGCCAGACCAGGTGCGCGTCCAGCAGCCAGACCAGCACGACCGCCATCGCCCACAAGGCGAGAGCCTCGAAAGCCTCGAGGAGCAGGCGGCGACGCCGAGTCGGAGGACGGTACAGGGCCTCGAGGCCTATGCCCGCAGCCAGCGACCCGGCGAACGTGAACAGCAGCAGCCAGCGGGCCGGCACGCGGAACTGATTCAGCCCCGGCAGCCGGCCGTACATCGACTCGTAGAGCGGGTTGTAGCCACCGAGCGCGAGGAACAGCGACACGAGCCCCACAAGCAGGCAGAAGCCAAGGAGTTGGTGGCCGCCGCGCCGGATAGCCGCTAGGCCCAGACCAAGTGGGAGAAAGCCGATGTAGGCGACGAACTCCGCGCCGGGCGCCTCCTTGAAGCTGGGGAGCGTGGCACGGAGCAACTCCCAGTACGGCAACGAGAAAGATACGCCCTCGCTGAACGTAAGGCCCGCCCCGCGGATCGAGTGCGGAAGAAGCTCGAGCGTGGGCAGGACCTGCGCCGCCGCCAGGCCGACGGCCGCTATGCCCATGCCCAGCAGGCTTATGGCTGCCCGGGCCAGGCGCCCGATCAGGCGCGGGACGCGCCGTTCCTCGGGGCCGTAGCCCGCCGGGAATATCGCCCGGTACAGCGCCAGCAGCCCTGCCGCCCAAAGCGATAAGTAGACCATCTGCGGATGGCCGGCCAGGACCTGGAGCGCTAGGACGATCCCAGCCAGGAGCGTCCAGAACAGGATGGGGCCGCGCTGGGCGCGGTCCACTGTCAGTAGGAGCAGTGGAAGCCAGGCGATGACCTGGAGTTGGTTTGGGTTGCCCACCTTCTGCGAAACGTAGCCTCCGAGCATGAATGGCAGCGCCGCGCCAAGGGCCCCCCAGGGCGAAAGACCCGCGCTTGCCCGGGCGAAGCCGTACATGCCGAGGCCCGCCAGCAGGACATGCAGCAGGACCGACGACAAGACCGCGTGCGGCGCATCTAGGAAGATGAACGGCCACCAGAGCGGATAGAAGACGGCAGTCTGGATGTTGGAGAGGAAGGGCGATCCCAGGAAGAGGTAGGGGTTCCAGAGCGGCAGTCGCCCCGCCCGCAGCGCGCTGTCGGTGAAGTCGCGCAGCGGATAGAAGTAGGTGAACAGGTCGTACGACACGAGGATGTCGCCGGTCAGAAGACCCTTGTAGAAAAAGGCGACGGCTCCCAGCATAGCGATGGTGGCCGCGATGTCCGGCGCTGCGACGCGTACAAGCTCCCAGACAGGCGCGACGGCCGCGAGCCCCAGGCGTAGCGCCGCTGGCCTTGGCCCTGGCCTCACCTCGGCGCCGGCGAGCGCTGCAGGCGAGGAGTGCATGTTCATGAAAGCGATCCGATTCGTGTCTTCAACGGTGGTTCCTGGGGAGTGTAAGGGGGCAAGGTTCGTTCCGACAAGATTGTGGTGAAAACGGCATCCTGGGCTCTCCACCCCCCCCTCTGGCGAGGGCGATCGTCTTCGTTTACCCCCGGTGGCGACGCCAGCCCTCCGTGAGCGATTGACGCGCTCAAGGCTAGATGCACAAGGTTGCCCGAGCACTCTTCATGGATGGGAATCAGGCGCGTTTGGGGGACAGGTGGCAGAACTCGCTGGGCCCGCTGCCGAGTTTGCCAACAGCCTATTGCACAAACGCAATCGGACCCTATAGTCTCGGCCTATGATGCTTACTTCTGGTCAGGCGCTAAACCGAGAAGCCATTATGCGGGCCGTCGGGAAGTACTGGGGCTACGACCAGCTAAGGCCGCTTCAGATGGAGGCGATTGAGGCTGGACTTGAGGGCGACGACTCGATGGTAGTCCTGGCGACGGGCGGCGGGAAGTCGCTCTGCTATGCGGTTCCGCCGCTCGTTGCGAATCGGACCGACGTCGTCGTTTCACCGCTGATCTCGCTGATGAAAGACCAGGTGGACGCGTTGAACGCCTGTGGTTATCCGGCCGCAGCCTTGCACACTGGGCTAAGCGAGGCGGAACGCCAGAAGATAGAAACCGATATGGCTGCTGGAAAGTATCGACTCGTGTTCGTTGCACCGGAGCGCCTGCTGACCGCAAGGTTCTTGGCGCTCGCCAAGCGCACGAATGTCCACGCCTTTGCCATAGACGAGGCGCACTGCATCAGCCATTGGGGTCACGATTTCCGGCCCGAATACCGACAACTGGCCGCCCTGAAGCAGCATTTCCCGGGGGCCGCGCTCCATACATACACGGCAACCGCCACAGACCGGGTCAGGCAGGACATTATCGCTCAGCTTGGACTGCAGAACCCTCGGATCTTCATCGGCCAGTTCGATCGACCAAACCTCGTCTACCGTGTCCTCCCGCGCCTCGATCGCGACGGCCAGGTGCTCGACGTGATCCGTCACCATGAGAGGGAGGCGGTCATCGTCTACTGCATCAGTCGAATCGACACAGAACGAATGGCGACCATGCTGCGAGCCAAGGGCGTGAAAGCTGCCCACTACCACGCCGGCCTCGATCCTCTGACGCGAGCCAAAACTCAGGAGGAGTTCGCGGCAGAGAAGCTCGACGTCGTGGTTGCAACGGTCGCTTTTGGGATGGGGATCGACCGGAGCAACGTGCGCTGCATTGTCCACGCCGCAATGCCCAAATCCATCGAACAATACCAGCAGGAGACGGGTAGGGCAGGCCGCGACGGCCTAGAAGCGGAGTGCGTGCTCTTCTTTGCCCCAGGGGACGTCGGCCGTTGGGAATCTCTCCTCGAGAAAACCGCGGACGAAATGGGCCAGCTGCCCGAGGTTACCGCAGCACAAACCGAGCTATTGCATGACATGCAGCGCTTTTGCAACTCGCAGGAATGCCGTCACCGAGCGCTTTCACGCTACTTCGGTCAGGGGTATGAGAAGGAGGACTGCGGGGCTTGCGACGTATGTCTCACGCCGGCGGACCTGCTCGAGAACGGAACAGAAGTTGCTCAGCGCGTCCTGTCCTGCGTTGAAGGCCTCGGCTCACCTTTTGGCGTCGACTATTTGGTTGACGTCCTGACAGGGACGGGAAGCCAACGTAATCAGCAGCACAGGAACCTCCCTGAGTTTGGCACTTTGAGGTCGCTGTCCAAGGATGCTGTTCGGGACGTCGTGTATCAGTTGATCGAACAAGGGCTGCTCGAGCGCACGAAGGGGGACCGCCCCGTGCTGAAACTGCGTCCCAGCGGCAGGGGAGTGCTGTCGGGCCGGACCGAAGTCACGCTGTTTGCCCCGAAGAGCCTCACGCCGAAACAAAGCAATCGTGAAGAAGCAGGTTGGCGAAATGTGGACCGCGGCCTCTTCGAGAGGCTACGCGAGGTCCGGAGAGACATCGCGGTGAGCCAAGGCGTGCCCGCCTTCGTGGTCCTCGGCGATGGAACGCTGCGCGAGTTAGCTCGGTTACGCCCCACGAGCCTCGCCTCTTTCCGGCGCGTGCCAGGCATAGGCGATAGGAAGCTCGCTGAACTTGGCGAGCGGTTCATCGCTGCGATCGTTGCTTACTGTAACGAGCATGGCGTTGCCATGGATGCGCCGATGGACGTACGCCCACGCTCTCGATCATCCAACGTGGGCCGAGAAAAGCGTCTGGCCTACAGCTTGTTCGACCAGGGGCGTTCTCTTGAAGAGGTGGCAGAGAAGACGGGGAGAGCGCGAGGCAGTGGGAGTGCAGATGGGGGGCGCACTGCTGCGGCCGGTCTTTGAGGCGCTCAACGGCGAGATGAGCTACGAGGAAATCCGTATCGTCGTGCGGCACGCTGGTCTGCGATAATCCTGTCAATGGTGGTCACGCCCGCACGAGCTGCAACAACTCATGCTTGCTCGCTTAGTGCGGTGAATAGCGGCTACAAACGCCGGTGATCGCGGGTGAGCCGCGGTGGCCTTGTGGGCGCCGCTCGCCTCAAACGGTATAGGGGATGACCTGGACCCCAGTCGGCCCCGCCATAACGAGCACGTGCTCGGAGCTGGCGGTGGCGATGCGCTGCTCCAACTGCGCCAGTTCGTCGTCGGTGACGGCGAGGGCGGCACGTCGTTCTTCGGCCCGCTGCCAGACGGTCAGTCGGTAGCCAAGGCGCGCCTCGAGGCGCGGCACCAAGGGCAGGTCAACTTCGTTCAGGACGACGGTCACGTGCTTGCGGGCCTGCGGTGCCTCTGGAACGCCGACCATGGTCGCCAGGGCGCGCCGGTCCTCCTGGAGCACCAGCCAATAGTAGCCGCTGACGGCTCCGGAGGTGAGGAGCATGGCGAGGCTCCAGCGGCTGTCCCACAGCAGCCTGGACGCATCGCGCCCGCCCAACATGGTGTCGAATACATTGAACAGGACGATGCTGAGGTTGACGAGCGTGAGAATGACGCTGAGGCCGAAGGTGAGGTAGATGAACACTCGCCGGGACAGAGCGCCACGCTCATCGATGCCGCGCAGGGCGACCATACCCTGGACGCTGCGCCAGAAGAACAGCCAGAGCAGTCCGCCCACGACAAGGAGCGTCACCGACAGCATCAGCGGGTTCCGCCAGAGGTCGCCGCGCAGCGAGGGGCCCGTGGCGGGCGAGATGAGCCCGAAGAAGACCGCGAAGAGCATGACCAGGCCAACGCCAAAGGTGACCAGGCCCACCGCCGAGACCAAGTAGAAATAGACCCGACGGGCGGCATCGGCACTTTTCGCCGCCGTCCCGGCCTCGTGGCGGGCCAGCGACCAGTGGTAGCCCCAGACCCCGGCGGCGACGACGATCGCTGCCGTTAGTCCGGGCAGCACGTCGAAGTGGTCGAGGGCGGAGGAGGTCTGTGGCCGCCCGAAGAACCATTGCAGCACGTGATACAGCAGTACGCTGAGCGAGGCCACAACGGTGCCAGAGCCGCCGAGGATCGCGAAGAGGTATAGATAGACGCTGCGCAGCCCCGAGTCGATGTCCCCCCGAGCGGCGCGGTGCCAGTGCCACCACCAGAAGGCGCCGCCAATGGTCGCCGTCGCCAATGAGGATCGCATCGCGTCGCTCCAGACCTGGTAGGCGCCCGCGACGAGGGTCGGTGCGCCGAAGAGCGATCGGTACGCCCCGTCGAGGGCGAGCCTGAGGACCGAGCCAGCGCCGGTGGCGAGGAGGGCAAGCCCAAAGAGCGCCAGCAGGTATATGTAGAGGCGCCGGATGGTGATCGTGACGTCCGTTAGCTCGCCTTCCTGGTCCTCAAGTCGCCAGTGATAGGCCCACAGGGCGCCCCACACGAGCACCAAGGCCGGCGGCGTGCCGCTGAAGTCGCCCGTGCCCAGGGCCCACTGCAGGAACGATATAGCGCCACCGGCGGAGGTGAGGGCTGCGCCGCCCAGGACCACGTATAGGTAGACCTTGCGGGCCAACGCGCGGCGTTCCACCGGGTGAGTGCGAACGGCCTGATGGGCCATCCACCAGAATCCCAGCCACACGGGCGTGCCGACTACAGCGAGGGCGATGCCGAGGGCGAGGGTGCTCTGCTCGACCGCGAGGGCGGCGCGGCCGAAGACGCTGTCCAGAAGGAAGCGCACGAGGAGCACCATGCCGATGCCGGACGTGGCCAGCCCCGCGAGGG
>DATDQG010000125.1:0-26847 GCA_035292365.1 Dehalococcoidia bacterium | reverse complement strand
GTTGGCGTCTTCGATCGCCGTGGCGAAGTGGCGGATGTGGCCCGCCTCGATCACGAACGAACGCGGCGCTCCTTCGACCCCGATCTCCGCCCGCATCTCCTCGCTGATCATCGATTCGGTCTGCGCCATATCCTGCTCCTTGAGTACTGGCTGCTCTGCCAGATGTAGGTGGGAACGACCTGAGCCCCATGACGTGCGTGCGTAGTCGCCGCTAGACATCCTCCTTGGGGTTGATAGTGACACTACCGATCCAAGGCTGATAGTATTCCTGGCAACCCTACCTCTGTCAAGGGGCCCCGGCAATGAAGATCCGTGAGGTCAGCGAGCGCTCAGGTGTGGCTGTCGCCACGATAAAGTACTACGTCCGTGAGGGACTGTTGCCCGCCGGAGATCGGCTTAGCCCGGTCCAGACAGCTTACAGAGAGGAGCATGTGGCGCGGTTGAGGCTTGTCCGTGCGCTCCGCGAGACGGGCAGGCTGAGCATCGACGCTGTCAGGCAGGTGCTGCGGGGACTGGATACGGGCCCGGACGGCCGCCGCTATGCTGCCATGGCATTGGACGCGCTCGGCGACCAGCAGGACGATCGGCCGCCGAGGACTGCGGCGGAGCGCGAGGAGCTGGAGGAGGCCCGCCAAGCGATAGACCAGTATCTCGTCGGGCTCGGCTGGAAGACCCCGGGCCGCGAGACGTCAGCCGAACGTAATCTCGTGGAGGCCTTTGCGACGCTACGTCGGGTCCTATCCAAGGATTTGCCGGTCGATGTGCTAGAGCCGTATGCACGCGCCGTCGAGGAGCTGGCGAAGACGGAGATACCGGCGGGCCGGTCAGTCGGTGCAGGACCAGCCGACGCGCTGCGCCGTGCGTTCCTAGGCACGATCCTGTTCGAGCCAATACTGCTCTCGCTGCGTCGGCTGGCGCTTGGAGCGCAGGCGCGTAGGGCCTACCGCGAGGAGGCGCCCCGCACAGTGGGGCAACGGGTCAGCCGCTAGTGGATTCCTGAGGCAGGCGCAGACCTGGATGCCGTACGCGAGCGCCGTAACGCTCGCGTAACAGTTCCAAGGAAAATCTTCAGCAAAGGGAACTAGACCGCGTTGACGCCATCCTCAACGCCTCCCGGTGCGCTGCGCACCGTGTGCAGGCATTCATGCAACCGACGATTCCCCCGATATTGCACAATTGCCTTGGAACTGTTCGCAGCGCTGTCTTACCATCACCGATAACGCAACACGCTGTCTCAAGGAGACTCCGATGCTGGGCGAAGCCATACGGCATTACATGATACAAAAGGGGTTGCGTCCTACAGACCTCACTGTGGGGCTGAACGCCCCTCACATGAGCAGCGTCTCGCGGGTCATCAGAGGAGTGACCCGCGACCCCCGCATCAGCACCCTTGTCCACGTTTGCCGCCTTATCGAGGTGGACCCGACGCTGCTGCTCACCCGAGCGGGAATGTGGCCAGAATCGGCGAGCCAGTCTGCCTCGGCGAGCGCACAGTCGTCATCGGACTCTCCGGCCTCGCTGGCCGGGCTGCACGAGCGCGCCGGCGCTCTGCCGCAGGAACTCAGGGAGATGTTGCGTGCGCAGCTCGAGAACCTTCTGGAGTCACTGGAAAGCCTCGCCCGAGCCAGGGGGCCCGATCAGTAGCGCGGACACGCGTGGGTCTATTCGCTGCCCCTCATCGCAGCAGCTTCTCCCTAAGGACTCAGAGCCATTGGGCTATGTCGGCGTTTTCGTGGGTTTGCACGGCGAGGCGTAAGGTGACACGTCACGCCAGCTCCCCCTGACAAGGGAACAAAGCGCACTCAACGCCGTAGAAGGTACAACGGCCAGCGCGGCGAGGCGCGTGTCTGGGCCATCGCCTACGTCACGGGCTCCGCCCGACGCCAGGACTACCTCGCGTTGGAAGACGCCCTCTGCTTGAGGCTGTATAGTAATCTTGAGTAACACCTCAAAGGAGAGATTCGCCTGTTCAGGACCCTGCGAAACCAAGCCCGTAACGCGCTCCTTGTCGCGGCAGGCGTCGCCATATCCCTGTCGGGGCTTTGGCTCTACAGCGTCGTGGCGCCTCCCAAAGCGGTCATTGACCAGGACGCCATCAACGCGGCGGTCGCTCGCACTCTCGCGTCGGCGACACCCGCCGCGCTGCCCTTGGCGGAAGTGTACGAGCGGATTCGCGCCTCCGTCGTGCAGGTCGAGACTCGCGTGGTGGGGCAGAACGACACCGTGGAGGAGGGAAGGGGCTCCGGCATCGTGATCGATGAGCGGGGCTCGATACTGACCAGCCTCCACGTAGTGCAGAAGCCGGGCCGGATCTATGCGATCTTCGCGGACGGGAGCCGTTCGGAGGCGACTATTGCGGCGACAGACCCCGAGAACGACATCGCCGTGCTGCGAGCGCTGCAGCCCCCCCGGGGGCTCGTTCCCGCGGTGCTGGCGGACTCGCGAGAACTGCGGATAGGGCAAGAGGCGCTGGTCGTCGGTAGTCCGTTCGGCCTGACCGGGTCCTTCACACTAGGCGTTATCTCTGGCCTGGGACGCAGCTTCCAGGCGAGTGCTGACGGCGTGCGCCTGTCGGGACTCATTCAGGTGGACGCGGCGATCAACCCTGGGAACTCGGGCGGTCCGCTGCTGAACCGCGATGGCGATGTCGTGGGCATTGTCACGGGGATCGCCAACCCCACCGGTCAAGGCGTGTTCATCGGCATCGGCTTCGCAGTGCCGATCGAGGCCGCCGTGACGACGGCTGGGCCGCCCCCCTTCTAGCGGTGGTCAGCTGCCCCGTTCTTCTTCAGTCTTCAGTGTAAGGCAGGCCATGACGTTCTCAGGCGTTCACGACGAGCTCGGCGAAGGCATGGCGGTGGCGGAACGGCTGCTCTTCGAGGTCAAGAAGGTTATCGTTGGACAGGACCACCTCCTGGAGCGGATGTTGGTCGCGTTGCTTGCCCGCGGCCATATCCTGGTGGAGGGGGCGCCTGGGCTCGCCAAGACCTTGGCAATCAAGACACTGGGCCAGGCTATCGGCAGCGACTTCAAGCGCATCCAGTTCACACCGGACCTGGTGCCGGCCGACCTGGTAGGCACGCGCATCTACAATCAGGGGACCGGCGACTTCACGACCTCTCTTGGTCCGGTCTTCACGAACCTACTCCTAGCGGATGAGATCAACAGAGCGCCCGCCAAGGTGCAGAGCGCGCTGCTGGAAGTCATGCAGGAACGCCAGGTGACGATCGGCCGCGAGACGTTCACGGTGCCGGACCCGTTCCTCGTGCTGGCAACGCAGAATCCGATTGAGACAGAGGGAACGTACTCGCTCCCCGAGGCGCAGGTCGACCGCTTCATGCTGAAGGTGGTCGTCGACTATCCCGATGAGCGAGATGAGTTTGTTATCGTCGAGCGGTTCACCGGGGAGCCACCCCGCGCGCAAACCGTGATCTCCGGCGCCCAGCTACTCGATCTTCAGCGAGAAGCTGACAGAGTCTACGTCGATCCGTCGCTCATGGACTACGCTGTTCGACTCGTGTCGGCGACGCGGCGACCAGAGGCATACGGCGTGCGAGAGAACGCTCGCTACGTGGCCTTCGGGGCAAGCCCTCGCGCATCCATCAACCTCATCCTGACCGCGCGTGCTCTGGCGTTCATGCGCGGTAGGGAGTACGTGCTGCCCGTGGACGTGCAGGATATGGCGCTCGACGTAATGCGCCACCGGATCATCCTGTCGTACGAGGCCCTGTCCGAGGGGATCACGAGCGAGGTCATCATAGGCACGGTCCTGAAGCACGTCCCCTCTCCCGCTGTCCCCCTTGAGGCACGCTCGGATGCCCAGCGCTGAGCAAGTCCTGCAACGCCTAGAATGGCAGGTGATTCGGCTGCTGGATGGTCTGCTGCAGGGGGACTATCGGAGCCTGTTCTTCGGTTCGGGGTTGGACCTGGCGGGCGTACGGGAGTACGAGCCTGGGGACGACATCCGGTACATGGACTGGAACATAACCGCACGCCTCTCCGTGCCATACGTCCGCCAGTATATGGAAGACCGGGAGATCAACGCCTGGTTCTTGCTTGATCTGACGCCGTCGGTCGATTTTGGCACAAGAACGAGGACCAAGCGAGACCTACTAGTTGAGTTCGTCGGCGTAGTGGCGCGTCTTCTGACCAGGCGAGGCAACCGGGTTGGAGCGCTGCTCTACACCGGTCGCCTCGAGGGAGTCGTTCGCTGCCGGTCGGGGCGTTTGCAGGTGCTACGGCTGCTCAACGACCTCATGCGTCCGCCCGCGGCCCGGCGCTCCGGGCTGACCGACCTGGGGGAGCTTCTGGAGGCGGCACGAGCGGTAATCGCGCGCAGGTCGCTGGTCTTCGTCGTGTCGGACTTCATCAGCACGCCAGGCTGGGAGCGGCTGCTGCGCACCTTCGGCAGGCGTCACGACGTCGTTGGCGTTCGAATCGCGGACATCGCGGAGGAGGAGCTGCCGGACGTGGGAGGAATCTTCCTCGAGGACGCCGAAACCGGCGATCAGCTCTTCGTGGACACGAGCGACGGCGGGCTGCGCGCCAGGTTCCGACAGTTGGCCGACCAACGCAAGCAGGCGGTGTCCGAAGCCTTCGAGCGGGCGCACGCCGACTTGCTCGCCTTGTCGACAGAGGACGACCTGGTGGCCGCGATCGTGCGCTTCAACGCGCTGAGGAAGGAACGGCGCCGCGTGGCCAGAGCGGCCGCAGCCCTGCCTTGAGGTCCTGATGGGGTTCCAATCGCCGTCGCTGCTCCTCGGGATGTTGATCCTGCCGGCTCTCATACTGGCGTACGTGTGGGCTCAGCGGCGAAGGCAGCGGTATGCGCTGCGCTATTCCAGCCTCACGCTCCTGAGAGAGGCGCTCGGCCGAGGGCCGGGAAGACGGCGCCACGTGCCGCCAGTGCTCTTCCTCTTAGGCCTGACGGCGATGGTCGTGAGCCTGGCCGGTCCCTATGCCACGCTGGCCTTGCCCCGGCAGGAGGGCACGGTGATCTTGGCCATCGATGTGTCCGGCAGCATGGCCGCGACGGACCTGGAGCCAAACCGGATGGAGGCCGCGAAGGCGGCCGCCAAGGCGTTCGTCACGCGCCAGCCGAAGAGCATCCGTATCGGCGTCGTGTCCTTCAGCGACAACGCCTTCCTCGTGCAGCCTCCTACCGAGGCGAGGGAGACGGCGCTCGCCGCCATCGAGGAGCTCCAGCCGCAGTCTGGGACCGCCATAGGCCTGGGCATGCTGACAGCGCTTGATGCGATAGACAAGGCCCTCCTAAACCGCAGCGCTGCCAGCGACGCGGCAGGCCAGCCCAGCCAGGCGTCACAGGAGTTCGCGCCGGCGATCATCGTGCTGCTCTCCGATGGAGAGAGCAACCGCGGGCCGAGACCGCTGGACACCGCCAAGGCGGCCGCTGAGCAGCGCGTGCGTGTGCACACCGTTGGTATCGGGAGCCCGGAGGGGGCGATCGTTCGCGTGCAGGGCCGCGCCGCTCGCACCCGGCTTGACGAGGAGACGCTGCAGGCTATCGCTCAGGCGACGAGCGGCACGTACTACACGGCCGAGAGCGAGAAGGACCTCGTTGACATCTACAAGAGCCTCGACACGCACCTGGTGGTGAAGACCGAGCAGGTCGAGATGGCCCCTTTCGTCATCGGCCTGGCGATAGGCTTGTCAGTCGCCGGGTCCGCACTGTCCCTTCTCTGGTTCAACCGCTTCCCCTGAAGGCGCCTCGCAGCACTGATTTGACCTTTCCTGGCGTCGCGCCCATCATCGGGCCAGCGGGATGCCGGGAACCGCAATCACCGAGCAGCGAGGCGTCATCATGGCATCATCCTCAGCCGCAAGCTTGGTTCTCAGCGTCGGCGACGTGCAGGTCTTCCGCGTCGAGGAGCTGATACTGCCGACATCCGCACGGTGGCTCCTGCCCGACGTGACGAGGCCAGAGGTCGAGCCCACGAAAGCCTGGCTTCAGCCCCACTTCATGAATGAGGCTGGGTACCTGCTCCAGAGCATCCATACCTACGTCGTGAAGACGCCGAATCAGGTCATCCTCGTCGATACAGGGGTCGGCAACGCCAAGCAACGGGGAGGCGGCATTCCCGCCTTCAACATGCTCGACACGCCGTTCCTGGACCGGTTAGCGTCGATCGGCGTGACGCCGTCCGAGGTGGACCTGGTCCTCTGTACGCACTTGCACGGCGACCACGTGGGCTGGAACACCAACCTCGTGGACGACGTGTGGACGCCGACGTTCCCGGAGGCCCGCTACGTGTTCTGCGAGAAGGAGTTCACATACTGGAACACGGGGGGCGAGACGGCGCGCGGCGCGCGGCAGTTGATGGTAGACAGCGTGCAGCCCGTCGTCGAGGCCGACCAAGTTGACCTAGTCCCCGCGGATTACGTGGTGTCGCCCGAGATCGAACTGGAGGCGAGCCACGGCCATACGCCGGGCCACGTCAACATCCGCATCGAGTCGAAGGGCCGGTCGGCGGTGCTGATCGGGGACGTGATGCACAACCCCCTCCAGTGCGCCTTCCCGCACCTCAAGTCCTCGCTCGGCGGCAATGAGGAGCCGTCACGCGAGGCGCGGCTGGCAATGCTCAGGCGGTACGCCGATACAGACGCGCTCGTTCTCGGCGCGCACTTCAACGCGCCCTGCGCAGGTCACGTCTACCGCGACGGCGAGGCGTTCCGCTTCGAGGCGGTGGCTTAGGGCGCGCGAGAGAGGGGGCGCCGATCCAGCTAGGCCTTGAGCCTCCCGGCGCGGCCGGCAGGCGCCTTGTCGTCGATCCAAGCCACCGCCACCTGCTGTGAGGCAAAACAGCAATAGTAACCTGGACTGCCGAGGCAACAACCTGCAACCACGGCTGGCGCTCCGGCATCTGGCTTGACGTGGGTGGGGCTGCGCGCGTGCTACGCCCCGCTCTTCGGCGTCACGTAGCCGGCAGGGGCGTTGGCGTGTCGATTCCTGGGCAGGACTGTGCTGTCCTGAGGGTGTTGCGACCGCTTTTCCTGAGGCATCGGGCAGTTGGCAGCGCGGGGCGGTCCCGGGAGCCGCGCGAGGGCGACGGCAGCCAGGCGCCGACGACGCAGCACTGGGTGACCTGACGTAGGTCGACGAAGCAGTCAGACGGGCGCGGGCTTCGGGTCGCAGCAAAGTCCGAGTTGTGTGGTATACTACGAGTGTCGAACGTGTCGCGACACGTTTACATGGCTGCCTCCGGATCGCTCTTCCGCGGTTGCAGTTGTGCAAGCGCGGAAGAGTCTAGTTTGCGCTCCAAGGAGCGTCGGAGGTAGTTCATGGCTACTCGGTTGTATGTAGGCGGCCTTCCTTATTCGACTACAGAGGAAGAGCTGCGAGGGTTGTTTGAGCCTGCGGGCTCGATCAACTCAGTGGCGATTATCACGGACCGCTACTCGGGCCAGTCTCGGGGGTTTGGTTTCGTGGAGATGGAGAGCAAGGAGCAGGCACAAGCGGCCATCCGTTTGCTCAATGGGACGGCGCTTGGTGGTCGTACTCTGACCGTGAACGAGGCACGAGAACGGGACTCCAACTCAAGCGGTCCCCGTCGTGACTCGAACCAACGGAGTGGATACGGCGGGAATAGCCAACGCTGGTAAGCGTAACAGAGGCCCCTCTGGGAAGAGGGGCCTCTGTGTTTCTATTCGAGGTCTCTTCTTGTACCGGTTCGACTAAGGCGCTTACGACTTCAGAACCCCGCTTTCCCGTTTCCCACCTCGAAGCAAAACGGGGCCATTAGAGGGTCAGCAGCCGCAGAGACTAAAGTTTGTTTGATGCGAGACAAAGCTCACGGCAATCAGCGGGGTGGCCGATGCATGCCGACACCGTCGACGTAGGTCGCATATGAACTTCAACGTCAAAAGTGAGTAGTTGAACGGCTGAGGGGGCAACCCATTGGTGTATGAACTAGGTGAGCATGAGAAGGATCTCCAGAACGGCACCGGGAGCGAAGAGACAAAAAGCCTGGATGTGAGCATTGATGCGGCGCTTACCAATCCTGTTGCCATAGGCGAGCATAGCAACAATGGATGGCGGGAGGTGGAATTTGCCACTCCCCTGGAAGAGCTCGAAGCCGACTCGATGGTGGATGCCAACCTTGACGAGGATAGCCTAGAGGACCCGATCCGGATCTATCTGAAGGAGATTGGCCGCTTCAGGCTGCTGAACGCGCCTGAGGAAAAGGCTTTGGCGAAGAGGATGGTGGAAGGGCGCTTTCTCAAAGAACTTGAAGACTCGCTCGCCGAACAACTGGAGCGGAAGGCCACAACGATAGAAGTCGCGCTCAGTTTGTTGGGTCACCTCCTGGAACATGAGTCGCTTTTTGCCGCCTTAGAGCGCTCCCTCCCAATGCCGCTCGAAGCATCGCTCGCGCAACGCCTTGCTGCTCCAGTTTTACGGGCCGCCATCGACGGTGAGCTCGATCAGGATGTCGTCTCGGAAGTGGCTGTATGCTTGGACGAAGAGGCTCTGGAGGCCGCGCAACACATCGTCCTCTTCTCGCTTATAAGCAGCGTGCTGCCTTCGTCGATCCTGGACTGGCTCGGCAGCTATTACTCGTTCGGCGAAGTCAGGAAGGTGCTCCATGGTGCCACCACTCAGCTCCTGACTTTGGAGATCGACAGCTCGACTACGCAGATCACCTTAGACCAGGTGTGTGAGGAGGGAGAACGTTCGGTGAGGCGGCTTACCGAAGCAAACCTCCGCTTAGTTGTGAGCGTCGCGAAGAAGCACCTCGGTCGAGGGGTGCAGCTCTTGGACCTCATCCAAGAAGGGAATGGCGGTCTCATGCGGGCTGTCGAGAAGTTCGACTATCGCAGGGGCTACAAGTTCTCCACGTACGCCCATTGGTGGATTCGCCAGGCGATCACGCGAGCAATTGCTGATCAGTCCCGTACGATTCGCATACCGGTCCATATGGCAGACACGATCAATAGACTAGCGCGGGTGACGCGCGAGCTCGTGCAAGAGTACGGCCGGGAGCCGACGAGCGAGGAGGTCGGTCACCGCATGGAGATCCCACCGGAGCGGGTCCGAGACATCATGAAGCTCTTGCAGCAGCCGGTCTCTCTCGAGACGCCGATCGGCCAGGAGGAAGACTCTCGACTTGGAGATTTCATTGAGGACAAGTCAGCGGAAGCGCCCGTAGAGGCCGCCGCGCATGGCCTGCTCCGCGTCCAGATCGGCGTAGTCCTAGGAACACTAACGAATCGAGAGCAGCGGGTGCTGACCCTCCGCTATGGGCTAGAGGACGGTCGTGGCCGCACGCTCGAAGAGGTAGGCAAGGAATTCGGAGTGACGCGCGAGCGGATACGCCAGATCGAGGCAAAGGCCCTGCGCAAGATGCGGCATCCGTCTCGAAGCAAGCAGCTTATGGACTTCCTTGACTAGGCGATCGGACCCTTTCGGCTATCGTTTCGTCCAGAAAGCCCACCATGGCTTCTTGGCAACAGGCCGGGTTCTGAATCCCGAAGAGCTCGGTGCCCAGCCTGACGTCGCTGTTCCTCGGTCGCCAAATACGCGGGGAAGAATCGCCCGCATCTGATCCTGCTCGGCGAGTGAGAACGATTTGGCGAGCGTTTGAGCGATGCCGACCCGCCTCATGGCTAAGTCTCCCGGCATCTGATCCATGACGGAGTCGTACGACGCGGCGATGCCATGCCGCCCTCGATGCACAAAGGAGAGTGAAGGAGGTGCTTATGGTGACTTCGTGAGTGGACCAGGCATTGCTGGCAACTGCCCGAAGAGCACAAAGGTCGCGGCCAAAGGCGCCGCCTGCTCGCGCGGCCGGGTCATCAGGATACGCCGGCGAGTGAACGGGCATGCGGACGCCTCATTCACCGGCGAGTTCCTGCAAGAGCGTTGAGCCCCCCTGCTCAAGTAGCGCTCCGGCCAGATGGTGAGCAAGCTCGTCGGCCTTCTCCACATGACCCTGGGCCGCACCCTTCACAGTTCGGCCGTCGACCGCCGCAATCATCCCGCGCAGGATCAGGACGCCGTCAGCCACCCAGGCATAAGCGGCGACGGCGGCGTGGCACCCTGCGCCGACGGCCTGCTGAAAGGCGCGCTCGGCTGTCACGGCAATGCGCGTCGGCTGGTCGTCTATCGCCTTGAGCTGCTGGCGCACCCCCGCGTCGTCGGCCCGCACCTCCAAGGCGATGGCGCCCTGGCCCGCCGCCGGCAGCATAGTTTCCTCATCGAGGATCTGGGCAGCCCGTGCCAGCTCACCCAACCGCTCCAGGCCCGCTACCGCAAGCACGATCGCATCGAACTGGTGTAGCTCGAACAATTTGCGCAAGCGGGTATCGACGTTTCCGCGCAGGTCGGCGATTTCGAGGTCGGGACGGGCGGCCCGCAGTTGCGCCGCGCGGCGCAGGCTGCTTGTCCCAACCCGGGCGCCCGGCGGCAGATCCCGTAGGGTCTGGCCCCGCAGGGAGAGCAGCGCGTCGAACGGGTTGGCCCTCGGGAGATAGGCAGCGATGACGAGCCCGTCGGGCAACTCCGAGGCGAGGTCCTTGGTGCTGTGCACCGCCAGGTCGATCTCGCCTCGTAGAAGCGCCTGCTCGATCTCGCCGGCAAAGAGCGCCTTGTCATCGATGAAAACCAGAGGCGTGTCCCGGAGCACGTCGCCCTTCGTCGTAATGTGCTGAACGCTGATGGAGAGCTCGGGATGCGCGGCGAGCAACGCAGCTCGCGTGAGCTCGGTCTGCGCGAGGGCGAGCTTGCTCCCGCGGGTGCCGATAACGATGGACCCTGGGGGGCTGGGCATCTTGGTCCCCTCTCGAGTAGCCCTCACAACACGCAATCGCGCAGACGTGCCCCTGTGCCGTGCAGCACCACTTCGGCAAGCGCAGCGACGAAGGCCGGCGAGGCGTTGGGCATCTCGATCCGCTCCAAGTGCACACCGAGCCCCTGGGCGAGTTCCTGGGCCTCGACGTCAATGTCATAGACGATCTCGAGGTTGTCGGAGACAAAGCCGATGGGGACCAGGAGGACCTGGCCCCTTCCTTCGCTCGCCAGCTTGCCCAGCGTCTCCAAAACAGCCGGGCCCAGCCAGGGCTCGCCGGTCCGGCCTGGGCTCTGATAGGCGAAATGCCAGCGCGAGAGACCGACCGCCTTCGCCACCGCTTCACAGCTTTGGCGCAGCTCCTGGGGATACGGGTCACCGACCTGCAGGATGCGGCTCGGCAGGCTGTGAGCGCTGAAGACGACCTCGACGCCGTCGCCGTTCCCGGAAGAGAATCCCTTCAAAGCATCCTTGATGCGCTGCGCTATCGTCGCGATGAAAAGCGGGTTTGCATGCCAGCTATCCACGAAGCGTGCGGACGGAGGCTGCGGCAACGCTCGTAGCGCGTCCTCCATAGGGCCCCGATACCCGTCGGTGCTCATGGTGGAGTACTGGGGCGCCAGCGCCATGCCGATGACCCGTGAGATGCCATCGGCGGCGATCTGCTGCACTGCCTCGGCGATGAAGGGGTGCCAGTAGCGCATCCCGATGTAGACCTTGTACCCCGACTCTCCCTTCGCGTTGAGTTGACGCTCTAGGGCGTGCGCCACTTCTTCGGTGACCTTCAGTAGCGGCGTGGTCCCGCCCACGCGGTGGTAGCGGTCCCCCAACTCTTGGAGCAGCTCCGGCGTGAGAGGGCGTCCCCCGCGAATGGTGCGGTAGAACGGCTCCACCTCGTCGAAGCTCCGTGGGGTGCCGAAGGCCGTGAGCAGGACAGCAGTGGCTTGCGACATGTCGCTAGCTTTGTTAGCGACTACCATCTCACATCTCCGCGGCGGAGAGCACCGATTGACCAGGGGCGACCGGCTGGTACGAGCACAACGGGTCGCTGCCCAAGTAATCCCCGGTGGCGGCGTAGGCCCTCGCGCGCGAGCCCCCGCAGACCTGCCGGTACTCACAGAGGCCGCATTTGCCCCGCCACTGGTCTGGGTCGCGTAGGGAGAGGAAGAGGGGCGACTCACGATAGACATCCACGGGATCATCGCGGCGCACGTGGCCCGCCACCAACGGCAGGAAACCGGCTGGATAGATCTCGCCAATATGCGAGACGAACATCACGCCGTTGCCGTCCCACACGCCGAAGGCGCGCCGAGCATCCGCTGCGTTGGAGGACGCTTCTCCGTTTCTCCGCGCGGCCGTGGCTTGCTGGAGGGCTACCCTTCGGTAGAAAGGCGCCTCGGTGGTCCTGATGCGGAAGGGCGAGCGTGCAGACATGCTCGCAACCCAACGCATGACGCCTTCTGCCTCTTCCGGGCTCACCTCTCGGAGCACCACGCCCCGGCCAACCCGAATCAGGAAGAAGAGGGCCCACTGGGTGACGCCGATGTCGCTCACCGTGGCGTACACGCTGGGCAGGTCCTCCAGCGTCTCCGCGCAGACCAGGGTGTTGACCTGCAGCGGCAAACCGGCGGCCCTGGCCCAACGGGCCGCCTGGGTGGTCTGAGCAAAGCTACCTTGCACTCCCCGCAGGGTGTCGTGCCGTTCGGCAGTGGAGCCGTCCAAGCTGAGGGCCAGCATCCACGCTCCGGCCTCTCGCAAACGCCGAAGCTTCTCTTCCGTGAGGCCGGTGGTCCCACTGGGCGTGATTGCCACGTTGAAGCCAAGTCCCCGAGCATAGGACACGTAGTCAAAGACGTCGGGGCGCTTGAGCGGGTCGCCGCCGGTGAGCACCAAGTTCGGGAGGGGTTCTCCGAAACGCACAAGCTCCCTCAGAAGCGCATAGCCCTCTTCAGTCGTCAGCTCATCGGGGTGGCGCGAGGAGATCGCTTCGGCGCGGCAGTGCTGGCATGCCAGGTCACAGGCCCGGGTCATCTCCCAATAGACCATCAGCGGCCGAAGTGCGTAGCCGTTCGTCAAGACCTCCCTCCTTTCACTACCACCGGAAGCCTCGCTAGCTCCTCGAGTATCGCTGACGCGGCGGCCTCGCCCTGGGCGATGCAGTCCGGGAGCCCCAGCCCACGGTAGGACGCCCCCGCCAGCCGAAGGTTTGGCGGGCACCGGTGCTCGATGGCCTCCACAAGCTCGAGATGACCGACGTCGTACTGGGGGTGTGCCTCCCGCCAGCGGTAGACGCGCGAGAAGGCGGGGGCCTCAGTGATGCTCATGATCCGCTGGAACTCCCTGCGGACCATGTCAGTCAAGGCGTCGTCGTCCAGGTCGACATGCTCCGCAGCCCGAGGCCCACCAACGAAGGCGCGAAGCAGGACCATCCCGTCTGGCGCTCGGTGGGCGAACTTGGCCGAGGTCCAGGTGCAGCCAGTGATGCGGGCAGACTCGGTTCGTGGGACCAGGAAGCCCGTGCCGTTGAGCGGATGCTGGATGGCGCCGGCCTCATAGGCGAGCGAGACGGTGGCGCTGGAGTTCATGCGGACCTGGCGGAGGTGGTGCGCCAGGTCGGGCCACCAGTCTTGTAGCAGGCCGGCGGCAGAGGGAGCTGCCGTGGTGACGATGACGGCGTCGGCGGTAAGGGAGGCGCCGCTCCGCAACCGTACCGTGAATCGCTCTGAGTCCAAGGGCGCGATAGCCTCCGCTGGCTCGTTTAGCCGGAGGTCGTCTCCTTGGAGTCGGGAGGCGAGCGCTTCAATGAGCCGCCCGAGGCCGTCCCGCAGTGTCAGGAAGGCAGGGGTGGGGTTCGCTGCGGGCGTTTGTCCCGCCGCTGGCCCGAGGGCGCGGGCTGCGCGCGTGAGCGAGCCATGCTGGCGCTCGAGCGCAGGGAAACGCGGGAAGGCGGCCGCCATGCTGAGCCGTTCTGCCTCGGCGACGTGCACACCGGCGAAGAGCGGTTCGGCCAGGAAGAAGAGCGCCTCTCGGCCCAGGCGGCGGCCGACAAAAGACGCCAGGCTTTCGTCCTGTTCGCCCAATCGGGCGGGGACGAATCGCTCCCACAAGATGCGCAGCTTGGCCGGCCAGGTGAAGAGCGAGGTGCGCCAGAGCGCATCGAGCCTGGTGGGCGCGAGGAGGTTCATCCCCTCCGGCAGGGGATGCAGGCGGCCACCCCGCAGTATGTAGCTGCGCGGGCGGTGCTCTTGGATCGGGATGAGCTCGTCCTCCAGGCCGAGCGCGCGACAGAGCTGAAGCGCCGCCGGCTTCTGGGTGAGGAAGGAATCGGGGCCACCTTCAATGACGCAACCGTCCTGGTAATCGGTCGTTACCTTGCCCCCAAAGCGGTCGGCAGCTTCCAGGACCGTATACTCCATATTCAGGCCGCGCTCTTGCGCTTGCCTTTGCAGGGCGTACGCAGCCGCGAGCCCCGTGATGCCGCCGCCGACAATCACAACCTGAAGGCTCATGCTGCCCCCTGTGATCGGTACTGCTGGCTCTGCTCGTGGACGTATGTCACGAGGGCGGCGATTTCGTCGGGGTTGGTCTGGGGAAGGAGCCCATGCCCAAGGTTGAAGATGTGGCCTGGCCTTCCATTCGCTCGCCGCAGTACGTCATCGGCGCGAGACCACAGCACCTCTCGGGGCGCTAGAAGGCTGACGGGGTCGAGGTTCCCCTGAATGGCTATCTCCATTCCCACCCGTTTCCAGGCGGCGTCCAGCGGTATGCGCCAGTCCACGCTCATTACGTCTGCGCCAGCCGAGGCCATCAAGTCCAATATCCCCGCTGTCGTTGTGCCGAAATGGATGAGCGGCACACCTTGGCCTCGAAGGGCTTCAAAGATGCGCCGAGAGTAGGGCAGGACGTAGGTTTCGTAGTCTGCCGGCCCAAGCCAGCCTACCCAGCTATCGAACAACTGGACGATCTGCGCCCCCGCCTGGATCTGCGCCTGCAGATAGGCGATGGTGATCGCGCTTAGGCGCTCCATGAGCGCGCGCCACACCTCCGGTGCCCGATACATGAATGTCTTCACCTGCGTGTAGTCTCGCGACGGCTTGCCCTCCACCAGGTAGGTGGCAAGGGTGAAGGGAGCACCCGCGAAGCCGATCAAGGCCACCGTTTCCGGCAGCTCGCGGCGGAGGATGCGAAGCGTTTCGAGGACGTAGCCCAAGTCCTGCTCCGGCTCCAGGTCGCGCAGGCGAGCCAGGTCCTCAACGGTGCGGACGGGAGCAGCGATGACGGGTCCGACGCTTTCGACCAGGTCGACCTCGATGCCGATGCCGACCAGAGGCGTCGTGATGTCAGCAAAAAGGATCGCTGCGTCGACGCCGAGACGCTTCACCGGCTGGAGCGTGACCTCGGCGCAGAGGTCTGGCTGCTGACACACGGTGAAGAAGTCGTACTTTTCCCGGATGCGCCGGTACTCCGGCAAGCTTCGCCCCGCCTGACGCATGAACCAGACAGGCGTATACTCAGTCGCCTCGCGTCGAGCGGCAGCCAGTAGCGGACTGTCTTTAGCTATCACGGCTTCTCCCTCTCCTTGGTTATCCCAGGAGCGCCAGAGTCTCTTCCAGCGAGCGATGCACCCCGGTGAAGATGGGGGTGTCTCGCAGCGTGTACCGGCGCGCCTCCGTAGCGCGCAGCGCCGTCACCAGGTCCTGAAACTCATCGAGGCGGTCTGTCTCGTAGGCCACGATGAACTCCTGGTCGGCAAGCCCGGCAGAGTACGCCAAGAGCTGGCGAATTGAAGGATACGATCGGCCGATGCGGATATGCTCGTTCATCATCCCCTGTCGGGTCTCCTGGCTCAGCAGGTACCATTCAGTGGTCTTCGTGAACGGGTACACCACGAGGTACTTCGCGCTCGCGCCGGAGCCTATCGCCTGCTCCTGAGGCGTAGGGCGACGCGCGTACACCGACGGTCGGACAAGACCGAAAAGGACATCCCGCAGCTCCAGGTGTCCGCCGAGCTTCGTGCAGAGGAGATGACTGAGGCTCTCCTGAAGCGGCTCAACGGCCGATGCCGTTCGGTACAGGAAGAAAGCGGCCTCGGGACGCAAGCCAAGCGTGCTATAGCCCACCGTTTCGACAGCCGGGCTGTCCGAGCGGACTGCCTCAGCGAAGGCGCAGCGGGCCTGGTGTCGCTCCTCTTCCGGCAGCTGGCGCCATTGCCGGTCCACGGCAAAGAAGGCGAACTGGACGCACAGCGCGGGCGGCGCCTCGGTGTCGGCAGGGCGTTGACTTCTCGTCTGCATGTCTCCTCCGCTCGCTCTTCCGTCCCTATTCGGCCTCTTGGAGGGCAAAGAGGTCGCTTATGGCGGCGCGGTACTCTTCGCCACGTCCCTCTCTCGCTGCTCGACGCAGGCTTACCGTCGGAGTGTGCAGCAGCTTGTTCGTGAGGCGGGAAGCCAGAGCCTCCACGACGCCCCGGTCTCTCGGCGATAGATGAGCGAGACGGGCCAGGGCCCATTGCGTCTCGGCTGCAGACGTGCCTCGCGCCAGCTCGCGCAGGTGCTTGATGGTTGGCGACACCGAGCGTTCCCGGAGCCACCCTGCGAAGCCGTCGGTGGCCTCTTCGATGATCTTCTCGACGCCCGGCAGTGTCTCTTGGCGCTTCGCCCGCGTCTGTTCCAGAACGGCCGTCAGGTCGTCAACGTTACGCAGATCGATGCTGGGCAAACGAGCAACCTCCGGTTCGACGTCGCGAGGCATGGCCAGGTCGATGATCTGCTGACGCTTCCCTTGGCGCAGGGCGGCGCCTCTCGCTGTATCCTCGGCACTGAGGACGGTCTCGGGCGCCCCGGTACAGCTGATGATGATGTCGGCTTGGGCCAGCGTCGTCGGACCGACCGGCCAGGGGACCGAGACAGCCTGATGGCGTTCCACCAACGCCTCGGCGCGCTCGACATGATGGTTGGCGATCAGCACTCGCCGTACGCCGTTGTCAACGAGACAGCGGACCACCCCCTGCCCCACCTCCCCAGCCCCAAGGACCAAGACGGTGCAGTCCACCAGACCGGTCCCAAACGCTTGGCGCGCGAGCAGCACCGCCGCAGAGGCAGCAGACGCGGGAAAGCGGCCTATGTCTGTTTGCGAACGCGCTCTCTTGCCGACGGTGACGGCTGCATGAAAGAGCCGCGAGGTTACCGGGCCAGCAGTCGTCCACTTTTGTGCCGCCTCCCAGCTTCGACGAATCTGACCCAGGATCTCAGACTCGCCGAACACGAGCGAATCCAGGCCGCAGGCCACGCAAAAAAGGTGACGAGCGGCCTCTATGCCTTCAAGGACGAACAGGTATCGGCGTAGCGGCGCTTCTTCGGGGACTAGCGCTTCAAAAAGAGCCTCCGGGCATTCGCCTTCGTCGAGCACGGTGTAGAGCTCAGCCCGGTTACACGTCGAAACGATGATCCCCTCGACTACCTTCGTCTCCAACTGGTGGAGTGCCTCCAAGAGGCGAGAGGGAGCAAGGGCGATCTGCTCGCGCACCTCGAGCGGCGCGGTGTGATGACTTATCCCAACTACCGCCAATCGCATGGGTAGTTCATTCCTCCGCGGCGGGAGAAACGACCGCAGATGGCAACTGCAGGGCTCCCCCTTGTGTCTCGTAGCCCACGGCCATGCCTCCGAGCACGGCATCCATGAACTCATCGACACGGTGGGTGAGGCGGACGATCTCGTCGGCGTCGGAGGAATGGGCGACGCGAGGGACCTGGAGTGCGAGTCGTGAGAACGACTTGCGAAAGAACTGGAACGCTTCGATGCTCGCTGACAGGCCGGCGCCGGCGCGAATGGCCGAGACGCCGTACATCGCGCCGACCTCTTTGGCCTCCTGCAGGAAGCGTGAGTCATCGTTGCGTCGCGTGATGTACTGGATGAGGAGGCCCAAGAGGCGTTGCCCAGCAGTGCGCATCTCCTGCGCTATCTCGGATGAAGCGAAGGACGCGTGCCAGCGCTGGGCGAGGATTTGCTCCGACGGCATTCGCCAGTCTAGGGGCGAGAAGGAGCGGGAAACGGCAGAGGCAGGCGACGGGAGCGAGCCCAGCCGTTGCCTGAGCTCCTCTATTGCGCTTCTGCTATAGCGGCGGTGTCCTCCAGGCGTCACTAAGACGGCAACCAGCTTCCTGTCGCTCCACCTTCGCAGGGTAGACGAAGAAACGCCGAGAAGCCTGCTCGCCTCTCGGATGCTGAGCCAAGGCTCGCTTGCTCGCGGCGTCACGCCTGCGTCATCAGCCATAACAAGGTGCCAGTGATTCTCTTATATCTATCAACTCGTTCAATCTTATCTCCGCAGGGCATTGTATGGATGCTCTCTTGCGGTGTCAAGGGAATTCGCCTTAGGAGGAAGCCATCAAGGCGCCAAGGACCTACGGGCGACGGCTTATCCGTGTGACCGCTGGGAGGGAGCCGTGAACGCTGCGTCGTGGATCGCTGCTGGAGAAGGCCCTGGAACAGACGGGCGGCGCTTCTTGCGTTGTCCTGGCATCAGAGCAGTTGACGCAGCGGGCGTGCCTTCCGTCCCTGTCAACTTCGTCGAGAAGATGTCCGGCGACGAGCAAGTCATCGCGAATTGCTTCCGGGTGGACGTGGAACACGCCTGGCAAGCCCGCATGAGCGAAGACGCCTCATCGCTCCCCTGCTTGAGGAAGTATTCGTGGATCTGAGAACGAGACTGGTAGGCGCGATCAGACCTTCCGCGCCGTTTCGCTCTTTGCTGGCTGGCGCGCTGCAGCGGACAACAAACGCTGCCTGTGTGGTGCTCGGACCAGAACCGCTGCCTGACCAAGAAGATTGGTCGGCTTGGTGGAGATGGGGGGGAGTCCACTCCTACCTCACCCCATTCATATTCGGGCCGCCGCCGCAGGACCGGCCAGGCTCGAGAAGTGGTGCATCTCCGACCAACGCTGCTTGAATCCCTGATTAGTCGCGGCGCCGTCGGCCTTACGTGATCAGTTTAGCACGACTGCTGGCTGCGGTTCGTGCAACGGCGCGCTCACTCTTGCGGCCGCTGACTTTCGGTCACTGGACCAGATACAGTACTCGCGTGAGCCGTTACTCTCTGCCACTGAACAGGTGTGCATCAACGAGCAGCAGGCGCGCCTGCGGAGGCCATCGGTAACGTTGGTGCGGCAGCTCCAAGAAGGCGGTCGATAGCGGCGGGGGAACTCTTACCCGTAGCCGAAGAGCGGCGGGAAGGCGATGACCACGATCGCGGCCCAGATCGAGTACACCGGCAGGTAACCCGTCTGCCAGCGCTCGATCCTGGAGAAGGAGTTCGTGCCGCGCAGGAAGCGCAGGTAGAGCGCCGCGGACCAGCCGAGGTTCACCAGCAGGATGACGTTCTCTCCGAGCGCGGCCACGCGGTTGGGGGTGAAGCCGAACGCCGAGATCCGCGCCGCGATGTTCGCGAGCGCGACCATATCCGCGATCAGTGCGCTGATCAGCAGCAGCACCAGCACCAGGTCGAAGGCCCCGGGAGGCGCCTCGGGATCCCGTGCGGAGATGGAGTAGAGCAACAGACCAAGGACGAGCAGGAGCAGCAGGTCGAAGGCAATGAGGACGTCGCGCTCGATGTCGATAGCGCGACCGGTCCACACCAGTGTCGCGAGGAAGACCAGGATCGTCACGGCGAACGGCGCAGTGAACAGGCGCGTCAGCACGGGCGCCATGTTCTCGATGACGCCCTGTTTGGCCTCTACCAGCCAGGAACCGACCATCACCGCTCCCAACATTCCGCAGGGCAGCAGCCAGTCCTGGACCACCCACTCCGCATCGACGCCGATCGCCGCGAACATGCCTATCGTGAAGGCGATCAACACGCCGCCGCCGAGCCCGATCAATACGTAATAGATGAACAGCTCGCCGGAGAACCGGACGAAGTCCATCCGGCCGGCGGTCTGCCCCCAGCGTCCGCCCGCGTAGGCAATCCCAACGGCGAGCCAGAGCGCGATCGGCAGGTGCAACGCCGTCAGCGCCTCGGTGTCGCTAAGGGTGCTGCTCTCCTCAGAGGGGTAGACGTTGGCGAACAGGACCGCGGCGGCGAACGCCAGCGCCAGCCACCCCCAGGTGCGCCGGCTCAACCCGCGCTTCCAGACGAAGTACCCGGTGAGGAGCGGGAGGACGAAGAAGCTGAAGTTGCGGATGTAGAACGGCAGGTCCTCGCCTTCGCTGAAATCGAGCCCGAACAGCGTGGGCAGCTTCACCGCCACGGCGGCGATCAGCGCCAGAGTGAACACGACAAGCATCTCGCTGCGCGCCTTGCTGCTCGGCTCACCGGAGATGTCAGGCGCGACGACGAGTTGCTTCCAGAGCCGCTCCGAGTGCTCGCGGGCGAACTCGTTCGAGATGGCGTCCAGCGCGCCCATCCGCTTGACCGCTATGAGGAACGCCTCGTCGGGCGAGAGGCCCGCCGCCACGAGAGCCGCCACCTGTCCTCGGAGATGGTCCTCCAACTCCTCTACGTCGACGGGGTGGACCGCCTGACGGCGGCGCAGGTAAGCGCGCCACTGCTCGATCTGCGCCTCGAGTGGATCCCGCGATTCGGTTACGGTCATTGGTTCAATCCTTTTGCGGAATCGGTGTGATCGACCCGGCCGGGAGTGACATCGCGAGCCAGATGTTGCGCAGTGCCGTATCCACCATCTGCCACTGCTCTCGCTGCTCGGTCAATTGCGCCTGGCCCTGCTTAGTGATGCGGTAGTATTTGCGACGCCGGCCGCTCTCTGAGCTTCCCCAATTCCCCTCGATATACCCCTGCCGCTCGAGCCGGTGCAGCACCGGATAGAGCATCCCGTCCGTCCACTGCAGCTCGCCCCCGGACAGCTCGCTTACTCGCTTCAGAATCGCGTAGCCGTATGTGTCCCCCTCGGCGATGATCGCCAGAATCAGCGGCGTCGCGGAAGCGGCTACCAGATCCTTGTTGATGTTCATGATTCCTGCCCAGCGGATCTCGACGAAATCGGATGAGTTGACTACATAGAGGTATGATACATGGTAGCCCTATGTATGTCAACGCCAACGCGGATGTCGATACCGGACATTGTTAATAACTCCGGCGTCTCGTACAGGATCGTCCCGGGAGGCTTGCGGCCGGCAGGCGTCGCCGGTCACCCCGACGTTGAGAATGGCGAGGAGCGTGAGGTCTGAAGCAAATGGCCCAGGGTCTCGGCGTTTCTGACCTGGGGCAGACTTGGGGCGCTGGTAGCCCTCAGGAAGTTCGATACTGATACTCGCTTGTGGGGTGAGGCGGAGGTCGACTCCCTCGTGCCTATACCCCGACTCCACCACACGAGTTGCAGGCACAAAAGAGCTCCGTCCCAAGGACGGAGCTCGAACATATGTACTGGTGGAGACGGGGGGGAATCGAACCCCCCGTCCAAGAGAGACCCCTAGAGGCGTCTACCGGCGTAGTCGGCGCTTTGTTCTCGCCCTGAGGACCCCCGCCGACCGGGTTCCCTGCGGGTCAGCCGATGGTCTTAGGCGTCCCGTATCGGCGTCGGTGACGCAGCGCCCCGACTAATCGTCGCTTCTATTCAGCCCGTCAGGGGGTGGCTGAGAGAAACGTCGCGGCGGTTAGGCCGCGAGAGCGAATTCGCGTTCGCCAGTTGTTGTTTCGCCGTCGGATTTACGAGTCAACGGCAGCTCGGCCGGCAACCTGTAGCGTACCTCCCTTGTCGAACCCTTTCGTCCCCGTGTCTAAGACCGCCTTCTTAAGGACCGAGCAATCTCTCGCTCGGCATCTCTTTTCGCGATAGCCTCCCGGCGGTCGTATTGGCGCTTACCGCGCGCGAGAGCGAGCTCAACCTTGGCCCGCCCATCTTTAAGATACAGCCGCAGCGGCACAATTGTAAGACCCTTGGTCGCCACCGCCTCGGCAAGCTCCCGGATCTCGTCCTTGTGCAGGAGGAGCTTGCGTGGTCGCGCCGGCGCCTGGTTCCACACACCGCCGGCCTCGTAGGGGGCGATGTGGCAATTGTGGAGCCAGAGCTCGCCGTCCTGGGCGGCCGCGTACGAGCCCTGCAGGTTCGCCCTGCCTACACGGATGGACTTGATCTCCGTCCCTGTGAGGACCAGCCCCGCCTCGTACCGCTCGAGGATCGCGTACTCATACGTGGCCTGCCGATTGACGGCCACGTTGCGGACGGCCGGAGCTTTGGCTGCGACACCCATTATAGCAGTTCTGTCAACAACAGTGCAGCCCTGACAGATACCTCAAAGCCGCCCGGTCAGCCGCGGTCCTAGTAGGTCGCGCAGCAACGAGAACGCTGCAGAGAAGACGGGCGTCCGCGGCGAAGTTGGCTCGGAGCGGGGCAGGGCCCATGTTGTCGGCGTGGCCTGCTCTTGGAGGTACTTGACTGCTCGGGCAAGGACTGGGTCGTCGGTGAGAACCTGGTCGGCCGGGACGGTGACCTCGATGTCGGGGCTGAGGCCCACTCCCTCGATCGCACGTCGCTTGGGAGTAAGCCAGCGCGCGACGGTGACATACAGCGCAGAGCCGTCTGACAGCTCCCGCACGTTGTTGACCGACCCCTTGCCGAAGGTCCGCTCGCCGATGAGCGGGCCTCGTCCGGCGTCCTGAATGGCGCCGGCAATGACCTCGGCGCCGCTGGCGCTGGTCTGGTCCACGAGCACGGCCAGCGGGATGTTGAGGGCGAGACCGCCGCTGCTTGAGCGGAAGGTCCGCTCCTGCCCCTGACGATCTACCTCATGGAGAATGGGCCCCTGCACGAACTGGCTGGCCACGGTGACGGTCTCCTGCAGCAGGCCGCCAGGGTTACGTCGCAGGTCGATCACCAGCCGCTTCACGCCCTGCCGCTGCAGCTCGCGTAGTTGGTCCTGCACCTCATCGTCGGTACGGGAGGAGATGAAGGCGATCTGCAGGTAGCCGATGTCGCCCTCCAGGATGCGGCTGACGACCGACGCGGTCTTGATCTCGTCGCGGACGATCTCCACCGTCACCGTCTGGCTCTCATTGGCGTGCTGGATCGTAAGTCGGATCTTGCTGCCACGAGGGCCACGGATGCGGTTGACCGCTTCCTGCAGCGACATCCCCGTCGTCGGCTCGCCGTCGACTGCCAGGATCCGGTCGCCCCGCCGGATCCCCGCCGCCTCTGCCGGCGATCCGGCAATAGGCGACACCACCGTTAGGGCGTTGTTCTGCATATTGACGGTCGCACCGATCCCTTCGAAGCTGCCACGCAGGTCTGTCTGCTCAATCCGATAGTTCTCGCGGTCGAGGAACGCCGTATGCGGATCAGCGAGGGCCTCGAGCAGCCCGTCGATCGCGCCGCGGCCGAGGCGGTCGCCATCTTCGAGCAGCGCGGGCTCCACATAATTGTCTTGCAGCACCTGCCATATCTCCCCCAAAAGCAGCAGCTTCTGGGGCACGTTCTGCGGATAGATCGGAGCGACTGCCCTTGCGGCGGCAGGCTGCGGCTCCATCGTAAGCCGGCTGACCGCCACGCCGGCACCAAACGCTACGGTGGTTATCAGCAGGCCAGTCACGACGAACATAAGGATGCGCAGGGCCTTGATCATGATCGTCCCCCTTCAGCGGACCACAACAATATCCAGTGTAACATGTGTTATCCGCGAGGCAACTGTGGTCGCCATCTGTGGCTGCCAGTGTACGCGGCACGCTATACTAAGCGCGAGATGCCCGCGACCAAGACCACTCGACAGACCATCCTTCTCGTTGACGGCCACGCGGTCCTCCACCGGGGGCTGCACGCGCTGCCCGAACTCACCGTGAGCCGCTCCGGCGAGCCGACGGGCGCCGTCTACGGCTTCACCAGCATGCTCCTGAAGGGCCTCAAGGACTATAGGCCAACGCACACGGCGGTCGCCTTCGACCACCCCGCGCCCACGTTTCGCCACGAGCAATACGAGGCTTACAAGGCGCAGCGTCCGGCCAGCCCGCCCATCCTGCGCAGCCAGCTCGAGCGAGTGAAAGAGCTCTGCGAGGCGATGGGCATCCCCATCTTCGAGCTCGCCGGCTATGAGGCCGACGACCTCCTCGGCGCCCTGGCTGACCAGGCCGTGGCGCAGGGGATCGATGTCATCATCGCCACCGGCGACGCCGATACGTTTCAGCTCGTCGGCCCATCCGTGCAGGTGCTGATGTCGCGTCAGGGCCTAGCCGATGTCGTGCTCTATGATGAGGCCGCGGTTCAGAAACGCTACGGGTTCTCGCCTGACCGCATCCCCGACTACAAGGCGCTGCGGGGCGATCCCTCCGACAACCTCCCCGGCCTGCCCGGTGTGGGCGACAAGACGGCGTCCAAGCTGCTACAAGAGTTCGGCAGCGTGGAGGGCATCTACGAGAACATTGAGCTGGTGGCGCCGGCCAAGCTGCGGGACCTCATACGTAGCCGTGAGGCAGAGGTCCGCCATGCAAAGGTGTTGGCCACCATAGTGCGAGAGCTGCCCGTGACGCTCGATCTGGAGGCCGCGCGTGTCGGCAGAATCGACGCGAGCGACGTGATGGCCCTCTTCAAGGAGCTTGAGTTCGGCAGCTTAGTCCAGCGCCTCGTGGAGGTCATCCCCGCCGCCGCAGGTGAGACGCTCCGAGGCGACTACCGCCTTATCACCGACCTGGCGAGCCTCGAGGCCTTTGCGGGCGAGCTGGCCGCGGCGCCCGTCGTCGCCGTCGACACCGAGACCACGAGCGAGAACCCACATTACGGGAAGCTCGTCGGCATCTCCTTTTCGACGGCATCGGGCAGCGCAGCCTATGTGCCGATCGGCCACGCCGAGGCGCCAGGGCTTCCAGCGGACGTTGCGCTCGCTCGCCTGAAGCCGCTGCTGGAGGACGAGCGTCTGGCTAAGGTCGTCCACAACGGCAAGTTCGACCTCCTCTTCCTGGCCCGCGCCGGCATCGACCTCAAGCCCATCGTGTTCGACACGCGGCTGGCGGCGTACCTGCTCGGCGAGAAGTCCATCAACCTAGACCTTAAAGGCCTCGCCTTCAACGAGCTCAAGCTGGAGATGACGCGCATCGGCAAGCTCATCGGCACAGGGCGCGACCGCATCACCATGGCCGAGGTGCCCCTGACCGAGGCGGCCGATTACGCCTGCGCTGACGCGGACGTGACCCTACGCCTTCAGCCCGTCCTAGCCGCCAAGCTCAAGGAGCAGGGATTGGAGGAGGTCTTTGAGCGCATCGAGATGCCCCTGCTGCCCGTGCTGGGCGAGATGGAGCGCCACGGCATCGCCGTGGATAGCGCGCTCCTCGCCGAGATGGGCCGCTCACTGCGCGCGGACCTTGCCCGCGCTGAGAGCGCCGTCTACAACGCCGTGGGCCACGCCTTCAACATCAACTCGCCGGTCCAGCTCGGACAAATCCTCTTCGAGGAGCTGCGGCTGCCACATGCCCGCCGGACGAAGAGCGGCTACTCGACCGACGCCTCGATCCTCGAAGGGCTGCGCAGCGTCCACCCGGTCATCGAGCCGCTGCTGGAGTACCGGCAGATATCGAAGCTGCTCTCCACCTACGTCGACGCGCTCCAGGCCCTCATCAACCCGGAGACAGGACGCATCCATACCTCGTTCAACCAGATCGGCTCCGAGACGGGCCGCGTCTCCAGCAACGAGCCGAACGTGCAGAACATCCCGGTCCGCACGGAGCGGGGCCTGCAGATCAGGCGCGCCTTCATAGCCCATGACCACGATCCATCGGAGCAGTGGCTGCTCTTGAGCGCCGACTACTCGCAGATCGAGCTCAGGGTGCTGGCCCATCTTTCGAAAGACGAGGCTCTGATCGCCGCCTTCCAGCGCGACGAGGACATCCACGCCGCAACGGCGGCGCGCCTATACGGCGTGCCCATGGACGCCGTGACTTCGGACATGCGCCGTCTCGCCAAAGCCGTGAACTTCGGCGTCATCTATGGCATGAACTTCTACGGCCTCGCCCAGCGTACGGAGCTCAGCACCGAGGAGGCGAGCGTCTTCATCAAGGCTTACTTCGAGACCTACCCCGGCGTCCGCGCCTATCTGGACGCCACCAAGGAGCAGGCGCGTCAGCGCGGCTACGTCGAGACGCTCTTCGGGCGGCGGCGCCATCTGCCGGAGCTACGCTCCAACCAGGCCACCGTGCGCCAGGCGGCGGAACGCAAGGCCATCAACATGCCAGTCCAGGGGACGGCGGCCGACGTCCTGAAACTGGCCATGATCAACACCCACGAGCGGCTGCACGCCTCGCGCCTCCAGGCCCGGCTCCTCCTCACGGTGCACGACGAGCTGCTCTTCGAAGCGCCCGCCGGCGAGATCGAGGACCTGCAGGAGCTGGCCGTAGCGGCGATGAGCGAGACGTACAAGCTCAACGTTCCCCTGAAGGTGGACGTGCGCGTCGGCCCAACCTGGGGCGACCTGTCATAAAGTGCTACCGGCCGTTGTGCTGGACCCGTCGCGAATCCATGACATCGCGCGAGACCACAAGGCAGATGGCGCCAACCCTGGCCATCTCTTCAGATAGAACAACAGGGTCTGTCTTTGAGTCAATCGTTCATGGGCGAGCCCGTCACCGCGGATAAGAATGATCGTCGTTGAGCGCGTGTCCAGAGGGCAGAGCCCTTTGGCGGCGTTTGGGGTGTCTCCAAGACCTACCAGGGAGGGTGGGCGGGGAGGCCCAGGATGCTATTTCCGCCCCAACCTGAGGGTTATTGAACGCCGGCGTTGGCCCTCCTTGCCTTCAGCTGCTGGCTGATGCCGGAGTTGCCCGAAGTCGAGACGCTGCGGCGCGATCTCGAGCGCAGCATACTCGGCCGCATGGCAACCGAGATCTGGATTGCGCCCGATGTTCCGAGGCTGGTGCAGGGACTCGCCCCCGAAGAGCTTCGCCAGCGGCTCATCGGCGCGCGCTTCCAGGGAGTCCAGCGGCGTGGCAAGCTGCTCATCTTCCTGCTGAGCGACGGGCGAGGCCACCTGCTCCTGCACCGGCGGATGTCGGGCAACCTGCTCCACCGTCGCAACGGCACTCCCGCCGACCCATACACGCGCTTCGTCCTCT